>DIVP01000014.1 GCA_002422465.1 Peptococcaceae bacterium UBA6129
GGGACTCCGGCTGCGAAGGCCAGAGTTAAAGCGATAACCCTCGAAAAGCGGGAAAACTAACAGCTTAACACTAAAGCCAGCCTTGATTCCCCTCCCCCAAGGGGAATTATTTGATTGCTTGCATGCTCGAAAAGGGAGGTGCCGGGAATGAATATTGTTGACCTGCTAATATTTATTTTTCTGCTGGTCGGAATCATCAACGGCTATCGGAAAGGATTTTTCGCAAGCCTGGTCGGGATTGTCGGCAGTCTGATCGGGCTCGTGGTAGCCTATCATAATTATGCTTCTCTTACGCAGTGGGTGAATAAACAGTATGGCGTTATTGAGATACTAGGAGGATATTTTAATAAGCATCTTGTTCTGCCACAGACAGTCAGTCAATTCAGACTTGACAATATCAGTCTTCCTAATCTTGCTGCATATCTTGAAAAGGTTGACTTACCCGACTCGTTTCATGCTCAAATTTTAGTATATCTGGAAAAATTGCAGGCGACGCTTGCACTGCCTGTCTCGACAGGACTGGGAGACATTATTCATCAGTTTTTGGCTACGATAATAGTAAACGGGATAGCCTTTATCCTCATCTGGTTTGTCGTAAATATGCTGATTAACTTCATTGCTCTTACTTTGACGAGATTAGCGAAAGGCACACTTTTGGGCGGGATCAATCACGTCGGGGGCATGGCTCTTGGTTTGGTGCTGACGGTTCTTACGCTGACGATCTTAATAGGCCTGATTTCGCCGCTCATTAATCTGGCAGACCTTGCCGAACCGTCGCTTTTTTCGGTAGTTTTAAATTCGTTCAGTGAGTCGAAATCCGTACCGTACTTTGTCGATCTATTTGCTATTGTCTCTGAGAAAATAGTAAATCTCTTGCTGTTGTAGTGATAACTGAGGGGGAAAAGGATTGCTGAAATTTAAGAATAAACCGATATACCCCGAAGAGATATCGAGAACTATCATTGAAAATAAGGACTGGCTCCAGGAAATCAAAAAGCTTCTGCCTGAGCTGGATTTTTCAAAACGTTGGGAGCTGATTGGAATTATCTTGCCGGAATTGGGAAAAACAGCGGCAAGGGATATGGTCAGGCTTCTTTTTGGCGAATCTACCGCCCTTGTGGCCGAAAAAACCGAGGATTACCGGCAGAGGATGCTGGCTATTGAATGTCTTGGCTACCTCCCTTCGAGAGAAACCGTAGAAAAACTCATGGAGCTTCTCAGTAATAAAGATGATGAGGTACAAATCAGCGCAGCCGGGGCCTTGAAAAATCACACCCCGCGCCTGGTTGTCCCTTCTTTGACGAAGGCTCTCTTCGAGGATACGGTTATCCCGGCACGTGCCGGAGAGGTTTTACTCGCGATGGGGTACCTGGCCGAGGAAGCCCTTCTCGAAAGATACCCGGAGGCAGCGCCGGGTAAAAAGGCCCAGATTCTAGAGATTTTAACACTGGCGCAGAACCCCAAATGCAGAGAGTTTGTGCTGGAGGGTTTAAAAAGTGAGTACCCGACGTTAAGAAATAAGGCTCTCGAAGCTGTGGCCGCTTTTTCTTTTGAGGACTGTTGGCCGCAGGTTGTTGACAGCCTGCTCGATCCTGCCTGGGCAGTGCGCGTTAAAACCCTGCAGATTTTGGAAAAACTGGGCTTGCCGGAAACCAGGGAATATATCGAACTCCTTCTCGATGACGACGACGCCTGGGTACGGCAGTGCGCAAGGGATTGTCTCCAAGCGGTGAGCCGGATAACAGTCTAAAGGAGGGCAAAATGTTAACGGAAGAGTTAAATAGATTATTTGTTAATACATCGACAATATTTAACATAAATGATTTAAAGATTATAAGCGGAAAATTATTGATGATAATCCTTATTCTCATAGCAATGCAGCTCATTATTTGGCTAGGTTCTAAGCTGATAAACCGTGCTTTTCTAAGTCCTGGGATATCAGGCAGAGTAAGTTTTGATGCAGGCCGTGCGAAGACATTAAAATCGATCCTCATCAGTATCATGCGTTACACCGTTTATTTTCTGGCTGCAATTACGATCCTCGATGAATTGAACGTACCGATTACAGCAGTATTGTCGGCGGCCGGCATTCTCGGCCTTGCCGTCGGCTTTGGCGCGCAAAACCTCGTGCGCGACGTTATTACCGGCTTTTTTATTCTCCTGGAAAACCAGTTTTCGATAGGTGAATATATCGAGACAGACGGCGGAATAGGCGGGATTGTCGAGGAATTAGGATTAAGGGTTACGAAACTGCGGGACTGGGGCGGACAGCTGCACATTATCCCGAACGGAAAAATAACGATGGTTACGAATCACAACCGCGGCAGCATGCGTGCGCTCGTTGAGGTTGAGGCCGCCTACGAGGAAAATGTTGACAGGGTCATCGGCGTATTGACGAGAATCGCCGATAGCATGGCTAAAGACTTTGCGGATATTATCACTGAAGGCCCAAAGGTTTTGGGTATCTGGAGTCTCGGGGAGTCTGGGGTTTTATTCCGGATAGTCGCCAGAACCAGGCCGATGGAGCAGTGGGGTATAGAAACAGAATTGCGGCGCAGGATCATGGTCGTTTTTCATGAAGAAGGGATCGAGATACCCTATCCACATAGGCAGTGTATAGTATCCCATGCTGAGGATGCCGTTGCCGAGAAGTAGATCGGTAAAAAGCCGGTGAAAAGGTGAGATAGATGGTTTTGTATTATTTAGGCGATATTGTGAAAATGCGCAAAAAACACCCTTGTGGCAACGATGAATGGGAAGTGCTGCGGACCGGCATGGATTTTCGCATCAAATGCCTGAAATGTGCGCGGCAAGTCTGGTTGGACAGGCCTTCCTTTGAAAAAGGGGTGAAGAAAATAATCCGGCGCGGACCGGAAGCTGCCGCCGATCATACTGTGGGACCGGATACACAGTAATGGCCAGCCACATTAATAGCCTCAGGAGTTTAACCTTGCTTATCGCGAGTAAGTATGATAAGATAAATCGCAAAACTGTGGGAAAAAATATGCCCTAGATGCATTTTGCCACAAGGGTTTTAGGAGTTTCCTTTTTAGTTAAGGTGTAAAATTAACGAGGCTTCCAAATTATTTTTTATTATTTATGCTGCAAAACTAGGGAAAATATTATTTTGAAAGACCTATTGCATCTTGTATGACAATCATACTATAATATAAACTATAGATTACAAAGATAGACAACAGGAAGAGGTTTATAACTGTGGGAAATGAGCCAATAAAAAGGAAATTATTGTCAGATGAGATTGCTGAGCGCATACTAAATGATATTAAAAGTGGGGCATTATTACCTGGGGAGAAAATAATATCTGAAAGAGAACTCGGTGAAAAGTACCAAGTAAGCAGAACGGTTGTCCGGGAAACACTTAAAGGATTGATATTTGGTGGTACACTGGAGAAAAGAGCAGATGGTACTTATGTTAGAGAAAATTTTAATGAAATAATATCCGGACCTGTAAAACTTATACTGAATTCAGGGGACATAAGTGTGAATGAATTGTATCAGGCACGCATTGTATTGGAAATGGCTATAATAAAACTGACAATCGTGAATGCTACTGAAGAAGATTTTAAAAATATGAAGAAATATATAGATATTCTTGAAGACAAAAACTCATCGAAAAACGAAAAAATTTCGTCCTTCAATGAGTCTCATCGATGTATCGCAGAAGCTACTCACAATAATGTTATCTCCAATGTTTATAAATTAATATATCAATTGCTCTATAAGGTTCCGCGAGCGCCTTTAAATGTTGAGGAATCAGCCAAGGCGCATAAGGAAATTTATGAAAGTATATGTGCTAGGGACATAAAGCGGGCAGAAGCTGCAATCCTGAACCATATGAAGACTGTTGCGGGCTATTTTGGCATTAAAAAACTATTTGTTGATGATTGGTATTGATAGTAATATACATATCTCGGTTCGAACACACATATAAATTGTATGACAGTAAATATCCAATGGCATGCAATTTTATTTTTGTCCTATGTTGTATGACAATAGTACAATATGATTATCATAAGGGAGTATGATTAATAAACAAAAAATTCAGCCAAGCAAATTTAATGAAGAAAACGGATAATATTGTGTAAGAAAGTATTGGAAATACTAAATGTTCATTTAAGTATACAGAACAAAGCAAAAAGGAGGACGAAAAGAAATGATCAGTAAGGCTTATTTTCTCGATTGTGGGATTTGTCACCTTGATAAAAGCGTCTTAATAGGTCCATCAGGGGCTGGGATTGTGGTAAAAGTACCGGTATTTTCAATGCTTTTAGAGAGTGATTCCGGGTGGACTTTAATAGATACTGGTTTAAATCCCACGGGGGTTACTGATCCAGATAAGGCATGGGGTCCAAGGGCAAAGACAGTTAAACCAACAATGAAGCCGGAAAATGATATTAATTATAGGATTAAAGAGCTAGGATTAAAGAATGATGATATAAAACGAATCATTCTTACTCATATGCATTGGGATCATACAGGAGGCAACCGCTTCTTTCCAAATGCAATTTTTTATGTCCAACGGGCTGAATATAGGTTTGCATATTACCCTGATAAAATAATATCTGGATCATATATGCGCGATCATTTTGATTGTGGATCAAAATATGAGCTCATTGAAGGCGATACAGAAATAATACCTGGTGTATATGTATTTCAATCCCCGGGACATACTCCGGGTCATCAATCAGTGCTGATAAAAATGAAAAGTGGTAAAAAATTGCTGATAACGGGCGATGCAGTGTATACTCAACAGAATGTTGACCTAATGCTCCCGCCAGGGAATAACTGGGATCCTAACTATTCAATCTTTAGTTTAAATAAAATAAAAACTATTCAGGAGCAAACGGGAGCAATATTGATACCGGCGCATGATCCGGATTTTTGGGATAATGTGCCAAGGTCCCCGGACGCTGTAATATAAATGGAGGGTAAATAATGAATATTGAGGAAAGACTCGCTCTGCTTGAGCAAAAAAAGGTACATAGTAGGCAAGATGATAATCCTAGGTATGCTGCTAAGCAGCACGAAAAAGGTAAACTTACAGCTCGCGAACGATTGGCAGTACTTATGGACGATGGTATTTTAAACGAAAGATACACATGGATGAAAACCCAGAGCCCAGATTTTGGTATGAACAATAAAGATTTACCTTGTGAGGCGATAATTACCGGGTGGGGAGAGATTAATAAACGCAAGGTTTATATATTTTCTCAGGATTTCACTGTCATGGGGGGCGCTGTGGGCGAAGTACATGGTAAAAAGATGTACAGTTTGATCGATGAAGCCATTAAAACAGGTATGCCAATTGTAGGCCTTAACGATTCTGGCGGGGCAAGAATTCAGGAAGGCATTGGGACTATGCAAGGTTATAGTACGGTGTTTCAACGGACAAGTATAGCTTCTGGATGGATTCCACAAATATCCGTTGTATTAGGACCTTGCGCCGGTGGAGCTACATATGCTCCTGCGCTGACTGACTTCATTATTATGGTTGATCCAATTGCTAAAATGTTCATTACTGGGCCTTCGGTCATTAGGGCAGTAACCTCAGAGATAATTAATTTCGATGAATTAGGTGGAGCAAAAATTCATACAGGATTAACCGGGGTTGCTCATTTTTATGCTACTAGTGAGGAAGAGGCTTTAAATATAGTCAAGGAATTATTAAGCTTCTTTCCTTCGAATAGCCGGGAGAAGCCGCCGGTTGTGGTCTGCCATGATCCCATTGATCGCATGGAAGAGAGACTTAGGTATATAGTTCCGGAAGAAGATAAGAAACCTTACGACATGATGGAGTTTATAAACCTCATAGTAGACGATGGCTATTTTTTGGAGATACATAAGAGATTCGCTTGTAATATTATTGTCGGTTTTGCCCGCATGGGAGGAAAATCAGTTGGCATCGTTGCAAATCAACCAAAGTACCTGGCTGGCTGTCTTGATGTAGATGCTTCATTTAAGGCTGCTCGGTTTGTACGGTTCTGTGATGCATTTAATATACCAGTTATTACGTTAGTAGACTGTCCCGGTTATTTACCGGGAGTTCGACAAGAACATATGGGTATTATACGAAACGGAGCGAAAATGCTTTATGCCTATTCTGAAGCTACTGTCCCTAAAATCACTTTAGTAGTAAAGAAATCATATGGTGGCGGTTATTCTGCCATGTGCGGAAAAGACTTAGGCTGTGATTTAATGTTGGCTTTACCTACCGCCGAAATAGCGGTAGTGGGACCAGAAGCAGCAGCTGACGTGGTTTTCAAGAAAGAAATTGAATCTGCTGATAATCCGAAAGAGAAAAGAAGAGAGGTGGTGAATAATTATCGAAGAGAAGTGGCTACTCCTTATAGGGCAGCCGAATGGGGACTAGTTCATGAGATAATAGACCCCATTGAAATTCGGCCAACGTTGATTCATGCATTGCAAATTCTTGAGAATAAGACCGAAGCTAGACCTTATAAAAAGCACTGTAATTTACCACTCTAACAATTAAACAACCTAAAAAACAGGAATAAATAAAATAAAGGGGGCAGATTTATGTTAATAAAAAGGAAAAGTATTGCGACCATATTGATTGTTTTGTTTTGCATGACACTTGTTGTTGGTTGTGATTCTAGTAAAAAAGAGGAGAAAGCCGGAGAACAAAAGGCATCCGTAATCGAACTGACTTTTGCCCATATTCAACCTGAAGATCTACTTGATCCCTATCATGTTGCCGCTAGTACTTTTAAAGAAAGACTGGAAAAATACTCTGAAGGTAAAATTAAGGTCAATATTTTCCCGAATGCCCAGTTGGGTGATGAAAGGGTTGTTACAGAAGGAGTACAAAATGGAAGTGTGGATTGTTCTGTAGTAACAACGGCTGTCACAGGGAATTTCCAGCCATTAACACGTCTAGTCGATTTACCATTCGTGTTCGCAGATGAAAAAAACGCCAGAGCTATTTTATCAGGACCAATCGGGAGGCAAATATTAGATTCCATGGAAGAGGTTAAAATAAAGGGCCTGGCTTTTACTGAAAATGGAATGAGAGCGATATTGAATACTAAAAGACAAATCAAAACCCCAGCAGACTTGAATGGCCTAAAGCTCCGTGTTATGCAGAACCCTATTTACATTGATTTTTATAGTGCCCTTAATGTTAATGCGGTGCCGCTTCCTTTTGGAGAAGTATATACAGCTGTCCAACAGGGAACAGTTGATGGACTTGATTTAGCTCCAACAGTAATAGAACAAACAAAAATGCACGAAGTCAATAAATATTTAACAGATATCAAGTATACTTATACAAGTTTAATGATCATCATGAATAATGATAAATTTAAAGGTTTGTCTCCGGAATTACAAGCTGCAGTTATGAAGGCTTCAGCAGAGGCGGCTCAGGCCGTGTTTGATAGCAATGATAAGGCTATACCCGTGCGAATGGCCTCCCTGGAGAAGCTTATGAAGGTTACGCAGCATGACGAAGTGGATATTGAAGCCTTCCGCGCTGTATCAGAAGAAGTTTGGACAAAGTATACTCAAACACCTAAGGCTAAGGAAATATTAGCTGCAATTCAAGCCGAAATTAAGAAGTAGAGGGAGTGGAGGCATTCCTCCCTCTACTTGAAATTATTGTAGCCTCTCGAAAAACAAATGACAGCAAGTGTAAGCGAAGAAAATAAATAGGAGATTATCGCTTTCCCTGGTATAGAAAACGCGCCTATTTGATAAGGAGGAAAAAATGAAGACATATTCTAATGTTTTAGACGCCATAGATAAACTTACGGAAAAAATAAATTTAGCATTATTGGTTTTTATTATGTGCCTGATGTTTGTTACAGTAATATTAAGATATATTTTTAATTATTCCTTATCTTGGTCAGAGGAAGTGGCTCGGTACGGTTTTATCTGGATGATTTTTCTTTCAAGCGGTACTGGTGTCAGGAAAACTAGAGATATGCATGTGGCTTTTGATATCATTTTAAATCTTATTCCCAAAGGTGCGAACCCAAAGGTCACTATGACAATAAACTTCTTTATTCTTGTTTTTTCTCTAATATTTATACCTGCAAGTACTAAATTGTGTTTACAAGTGAGAAATCAGGTTTCCAGCGCATTACCAATTTCCATGTCATGGATATATGCGTCCGCTATTATTGGAGGAGTGTTGATGTTCTTGTACTCCCTGGAAAATATTTTAACAATCCTCTCGGGAAAAGCTCCTGAAAGGAGCGGAGTTGTAGCATGACTGTACTTCTGATTAGTTTCTTAGGAACATTATTTATTGGTGTGCCCATTGCTTTTTCATTGGGACTTTCCTCTATAATTACCCTTTTAGCAATTGATAAGGATATTATTATTGTTGCCCAAAAGTTAATTGCAGGGATGGATTCAGTACCATTGTTAGCAGTACCTGGTTTTATTCTTGCTGGTGAGATAATGTCTAAGGGAGGCATTGCAAAAAGACTAATTATATTGTCTGACGCAGTTATCGGTCACATACGAAATGGATTGTCAGTAGTGACGATAGTGGCAGGCATGTTCTTTTCGGCAATGAATGGTGTTGCTGCGGCAACAACAGCTGCTATTGGAGAGATAATGATTCCGGAAATGAAGAAAAGAGGGTACGAACCTGCATATGTAGCTTCACTGGCTGCCATAGTTGGACCTTTAGGACCTATTATTCCCCCAAGTGTAATAATGGTTATTTATGCGATAGGGGGCAATGTTTCCGTAGGCGACTTATTTCTTGCCGGCGTAATACCTGGAATAATTTTAGGCGCTTGCTTAATAATAGCCAGTTTCTTTCTAACTAGAAAAATGAAGCTGGAAATAAAAAAAAGAGCTACCTTTAGTGAGTTACTTCACGCTGTAAAAATATCAATGTGGTCTTTTATTACACCATTAATAGTTCTGGGTGGCATATACGGAGGTGTAGTCACACCCACCGAGGCTTCTGTGATAGCCGTTTTTTATTCGGCTTTTGTTGCAAAATTTATACATCATGAGTTCTCGCTAGTTATATTAAAGGAGTGCCTTCTGAATACTATAAAGATTGGCGGAATGGTCATGTTTATTGTTGGGGCAGCATCAGCCTTTAGTTGGCTTGTAGCCGTCACGAAAATAGCAACAACAGTATCAAGTCTAATTCTGGCTATTTCTACCAATCAGATTATCATTCTTTTAATAATAAATATTGTTTTGTTGATAATAGGCATGTTAATGGATACTGTTTCAGCTATAGTTATTTTCCAGACAGTGTTATTACCTATTGCAATGGGCGTCCATTTAGATCCGCTCTTTTTTGCAGCAGTATTTATCGTAAATATTGCTATCGGTAATGCAACCCCCCCTTTTGGTTATTGCCTTTTTGTGGCTTCAAAGATATCGAAGCAACCCTTAGAGAAGATATCAATTAATATGTACCCTTTAATTGGCGCTATGTTGGTAGGTTTAGTTTTGATCAATATCTTTCCAGCTCTTAGTACGTGGTTGCCTAGAACACTTTTGCATTAGAACAGATATCAAGAAAAATGATAAAAGTGATCCGGTATTATAATGATAGCCGATTGCGGTCTTAGCTCCAAATTTACTGCTGACTTGGTTTTCCCACGTACGATAGATCGCACGCGGTTGATAAAGATTAATGAGCCGATCAGAAATTTGTAGCTTTTAGTCTTATACAGGATTTCGAGAATTAAAATCCCCTGTTTACTACTGTCTTCAGGATTATTTGCCTCGCTTCTGCTAGAGCTTTCTAAGCTGCTACTGTTAGCTGTCCAGACCCTCCTTGATCATCATGACGATTGGGGGGAGTCGGTTTGCTGTATATCTTTTACGTTCATGTGCATGGGTTTACAATGGTTTCCACTCTTTCTATGCAATAATATTCGATAAAATACCCACAAAATCTTGTGTATTCTGGTTATTAAGTGATTTTTAACCAGCCCTGTTAGAATGTATCATTACACTAGGAGGTAATTATAATGAAACCATTAAGTGGAATCACCGTATTAGATTTAACGCGTTTGCTATCTGGGCCATTTTGTACCATGACACTGGCTGATCTGGGAGCTGATATAATTAAAATTGAAGCGCCTCCACACGGCGATGATGCCAGAACTAACCCGCCCTTTAAAAATGAAGAAAGCGTTTATTTTATGAGCATCAATAGAGGTAAGCAAAGCATTGCCATCGACCTGAAGTCACAGGAAGGCAAAGAAATCCTTTTTAAAATGGTCAAGAATGCAGATGTTCTGGTTGAGAACTTCAGGCCTGGAACTATGGAAAAGCTGGGAATAGGTTATGAGAGACTTGCTGCCATTAACGAAAAACTTGTCTTTTGTTCGATTTCCGGTTTTGGGCAAGATGGACCATACAGAGACCGCCCGGCCTATGATATTATCGTTCAAGCAATGAGTGGTTTAATGAGTATTACCGGAGAGGAGGATGGGAAGCCCACCCGTGTAGGTGTATCGATAGGTGATATTATTGCAGGCCTGTATGGTGCTATAGGAATTTTAGCTGCTGTTAATGATCGTGAAAAAGATGGCAAAGGCCAATACTTGGATATAGGAATGCTGGATTGTATGGTGGCTATAGCTGAATATCCCCTCGCAAGATATCTGATAGGGGGTTATATACCTAAACGTTTAGGTAACAAACATTCGGCTATTTATCCATGGGATGTCTTCAAAACTAAAGACGGAGAAATAGTTCTAGCAGTTCACAATAGTGCTTCTTGGAATCGTTTCAGTAAGATAATGGATTCAGAGATTTTCATGAACGATTCTCGTTTTAAGGATAATCCTTCTAGAAAAGCCAATGAAAGCGCCTTGGAAGAGATGATTAAGAAGATATTACTGGAAAAAACAACCAGAGAATGGATAGAAATCTTTGCGATCAACGGAATTCCCTGTGGCCCTTTAAATACTATCCCTGATTTACCTAATGATCCTCAAATAAATCACAGAGGGATGATTGTGGAAATTAAAGGACATAAAAAAGTAGGCACTATGAAAGTCGCAGGGCAGCCAATAAAATTTTCCAAAGTAAAAACAAATATGTTCAGTCCTGCACCCCTAATAGCAGAACACACTGACAAAATTTTGAAGAGATTTGGTTTTAAAGAAAATGAAATAAAAAAATTCAAGGAAAATAAGTCAATTATGTGATACCTACAATATCTATATGTTTGTATCTTGAGACGGGCTATTAGTGTTTATCGGATTAAACTAATATTCTGCTTCATCCCAGACAAATATTTTATTAGTTTTTGAAGGTGGGAGGATTGATGATGAAAGGATCGTTGCAGGGTCTTAAAGTTCTGGATCTCAGCAGGGTTTTGGCAGGTCCATATAATACGATGCTGTTAGCTGATCTGGGCGCAGAAATTATTAAAGTAGAACAACCAGGGATTGGTGATGATTCCCGTATTTAGGCACCTTTTATAGGTACAGAAAGTGCCTATTTCATGAGTATAAATCGGGGGGAAAAAAGTATTTGTCTTGACCTGAAGAAAGATAAAGATCTCGAAGTATTTTGGGAACTGGTCAGAAAATGCGATGTCCTGGTAGAAAACTATAGACCTGGTACCATGGAAAAGCTGGGGTTAGGATATGACAAGCTGAAAATGGCTAATCCAAGCTTGATTTACTGCGCCATTTCTGGTTTCGGACATACCGGACCATATAGCCAATTACCAGCTTATGATATGATTGTTCAAGCTATGGGCGGTGTTATGAGCATCACCGGTGAGTTAGGCCACCCACCGGTAAGAGTTGGCACTTCTATTGGCGATATCACTGCAGCTTTATTTGGAGTAATCGGAATACTTAGTGCTTTAAATGTTCGTTACCAGACTGGCCAAGGCCAAAAAATCGATATTTCTATGCTGGATTCACAGATCGCTATTTTGGAGAATGCCATTACAAGATATGAGACTTCCGGTATTACACCAGTCCCTCTTGGTACTAGGCACCCATCCATTGCACCTTTTCAGGCCTTCCCCACCAAGGATTACTTTGTCGTAATCGCCGTTGGCAACGATTCCCTCTGGAAGAAATTTTGCCAGTTACTAAATATCGAACACTTGCTGGCAGATCCGCGTTTTATTACGAATAAAGACAGAACCAAGAATGTGGAAGAATTGGAGAAAATTATTTCTCAAATCACCACAACTAACACTACGGATGAATGGCTGAAAATCGTTCAAGCAGCCGGGATCCCGGCTGCGGCAATAAACACTATTGATAAGGTTGTCAAAGATCCCCAGGTTTTAGCTCGCAGCATGTTGGTGGAGCTGGATCATCCCATAGCTGGCAAAATGATTTTGCCGGGCAACCCAATTAAACTATCTCTTACTCCACCTGTTATTGAAAAACCTGCTCCGCTTTTAGGAGAGCATACAACCTGGGTCTTAAAAGAAATATTAGGCTGGAATGATGTCAGAATCAACAGTTTTATTACTATATAAATTGCTTTATGAAGCTGAAAGAGGAAGAGGTTTATTATGAGATGTTTTGGTGTCGTAGAACCAGGGAAAAAAGTTGGATGGTTTGAAAAGCCAGTACCAGAAATTAGCCCTTTAGACGCATTGATCAGGCCTTTAGCAGTTTCACCATGCTCTTCAGACGTACATAATGCTTTTCATATAGGAGCTCCTGCCATCCTTATAAACCGTATACTCGGCCATGAAGCGGTTGGAATAGTAGAAAAAGTAGGAAGCATGGTGAACGATTTTAAACCAGGGGATAGAGTAGTAGTTCCACCGGTAACTCCAGATTGGAGAAATAAAAATATACAGGGAAGATACCATCAGCACGCCGACAGAATTAATGGTTCCTTTAAGTTTGCTTTTTATATTGATGGGGGTTTTTCTGAATATTTCAGAGTTCCAGATGCTGATATGAATTTAGCAAACCTGTCTGAGGATATCTCTCTGGAAGCGGGTCTTATGACTGTTGATATGTTGAATACAGGGTTTCATGGTGTGGAATTGGCTGAGGTAGAATTTGGGGATAAAGTTGCAGTAATAGGGATAGGACCTGTTGGGCTTATGGCAGTTGCAGGAGCGGTTTTAAGAGGGGCTTCAGAAGTAATTGTTGTAGGTACAAGGAAAAACTGTATTGATCTTGCCAAGATTTATGGGGCTACAGATGTAGTCAGTTATAAAGATGGAGATATCGCGGAGCAGATTCAGGGTTTAACTAATAAGGCCGGAGTTGATAAGGTGGTTATTGCCGGCGGCGATGATGAGACCTTTAAATCGGCGATAAAGATGGTTAAAGCCGGCGGAACTGTTGCAAACATTAATTTCTTTACTAACGTAGATAACCTGTCTATTCCAACTCTGCAATGGGGGAGCGGTCTGGCTCATAAGACTATTGTTGGAGGGTTATGCCCGGGCGGAAGATTAAGAATGGAAAAATTATTGGAGATAATAAGATATAAGCGGGTTGATCCCAGCCTTTTAATTACCCACAAATTTAATTCTTTTACGGGAATTGAACCTGCTTTTAATCTAATGGCTAAGAAGCCGGCAGATTTAATTAAGCCGATTGTCTATGTTTAGTAGTATAAATTATAGAGATGAATGATTAAATTTGGCTCTATGTCGATTATTGGGGTAAAACTCTAAAAAGGATAAAGAGCTAAGAGGATTCAAGAATTACATTTGCGCTGCATATCCTTCGGCCTACGCAAGGTGCAGGGCTAAAGATTGGCAACGACCATGAGTTGGCCCGTCATATAGAGAAAAAGATTATTAAGGAGAAATATGCACCTGATGCAATCATAGGGGAAATTCGGGCAAAAGCGATAAAATTCAAGGTCAGTATCTGTACCAAAACAATATACAACTATATCGATAATGGAGTATTTGCTAACATCACAAATAAAGATTTGCCCGTAAAACGGAACAAAAGAAAAGGTCGATACCAAAGGGTCCAAATTGCCCTAAATAATCTAAGAGGGACCAGCATCGAGGAAAGGCCTGCCCATATCGATACCCGAGAAGAATATGGGCATTGGGAAATGGATTGTGTCGTGACCATCACCGTTGATAATGGTACAGAGTTTTTAAACAGCAAGGAGCTGGAAAGTTCCGTCAGAGAAGCCCAAAACAAGCGGTTTAAAGTTTACTATGCACATCCATATAGCTCATGGGAGCGTGGTTCAAATGAAAATGCCAACAAGATAATCCGCCGGTTTATACCAAAATAGACATTGGGACGCTTAAGCTTAAGGATATACGAAGGATTGAGTATTGGATGAATAACTACCCCAGAAGGATACATGGTTATAGATCGGCAATAGAGATGGCTGCTTAAACAGAACCTAGAGGCCTGTAAAATAATGTAAGGCAATTAAACTTGCAATCTGCTTCATTAATAGCCTCAGGAGTTTAACCTTGCTTATCGCGAGTAAGTATGATAAGATAATAAGCTGTAACATCCCTGCTCTGTCCTTTGACGACAGGGCCGTTAGTCCATAGGGAGGAGGTGAAGTTTAATGCGGAATTATGAATTAATGTATGTTATAAAACCAGACGTTGATGAGGAAAAACTGGCGGAAGTAATTGAAAAATATAACAACCTGATCGCTAATAACAAAGGAGAGGTTGTTACTGCCGACAAGTGGGGAAAAAGACGTTTGGCATACGAGATTAATGACTGCCGCGAGGGAATCTACATGTTGGTTAACTTCAAGGGTGAGGCTGAAACCGCCCAGGAAATTGACCGTATCATGAAGATCTCCGATGAAATTCTCCGTTTTATGATTATCAACAGAGATAAATAAGCAAGCGTAGAACCAAAAGGGATTTCCACTTTTAATAGGTGGTGAGTTTGATGTTGAACCGAATAGTACTTATTGGCCGACTGACCAAAGACCCGGAATTGAGATATACCCCGAATGGGGTAGCCGTCGCTTCTTTCACACTTGCGGTTAACCGTTCGCGGGCAAATCAGCAAGGCGAGAAGGAAGCAGATTTTATTCCGGTGGTTGTCTGGCAAAAGCAGGCGGAAAACTGCGCCAATTATATTGGCAAAGGCAGCCTTGTAGCGGTTGATGGCCGTCTTCAGATCAGAACCTATGACGCCAAGGATGGTCAGCGCCGTTGGGTTACCGAAGTTATCGCCGAAACAGTGCGTTTTCTCGATAAACGTACTAGTGGCGGAGGGGAACAGGGAATAAGTTCAGTAGGTGACGAGATGCCCTTTACTGATGAAGATATTCCGTTCTAAGTGAAAATTTGTATTTAAGGAGGGTCTTAAATTGAGGCAAGACCGGGCTCGTCGTCCGCGCAAGAAGGTTTGCGGTTTTTGCGTGGATAAAATAGATTCGATTGATTACAAGGAATTGGGACGCTTGCGTAAGTTTGTCACAGAACGTGGTAAAATACTGCCGCGCCGTATATCCGGGAACTGTGCGAAGCATCAGCGTCAACTGACAGTAGCCATTAAACGTGCAAGAAGTGTAGCCTTGCTTCCCTATACAGCAGAATAACAGGGACGGGCAAAAAGGGAGCGGAGAAGCTCCCTTAATTTTTTAGGTGTGATTATACAAAAGCGACTTAAAATACCAGCAGATTTCGGGAGGAGTTTATTTTAGTAAAATAGAATTATATGATGATTACGGGTTATGGAAATAGCTTTGCCGGGGAGGGAGCGTTATGCGCGGAAACGAAATAAATATCGCCAAAAACATCAGGGCGCTGGAGTGGCTGAAAGCAGAGATGCTGGATTCACTAGCGTCGCTGTTTAAAAACCTCATCAAAAACGGAACCGAGGAGATAGTTGACAACATCGCTCAGCTCATAGTCTGCTGCTTTCTTTTGGCTAAACGGCTAGGATTGAGTTTTGGGCAGATTGAACAACAGGTGTATTATAAAGTCAATACACTATTAAAGGAAGGAAATCAGCTCGAAGACTGGCATGGGGATATCTCGCTGTTCAAGGAATATTTAGATATGAAAAGATAAGCCGTAAAAAGATTAGCTGTGAAAAGACGTGAAGAATAAGTTTCCGAAATAAGAGGTGATAACTGTCGTGGTAAATGGGGTACGTACTCCGCCTGGCACCCGCGCTCTCGTAGAAGGCGCTTTGATGGCCGGACTGACCGCAATGCTAGCCTTAATGGGCATTTACATACCGTTACTGCAAGTTTTAACGAACCTTGTTTGGACAATACCAATCGTCGTTGTAACAGTTCGCCATGGAATAGCGATTGGCATTATGTCCACCTTTGTTGCCGGCATGCTGATATTCGCTTTATCGAGTCCGCTCACCGCCGTATTACTGATGCTGCAGTTTGGCGGTCTTGCCCTGGTCTACGGCTATGCTTTCAATAAAAAGCTCCAGCCGGGTGTGACCTTGTTTCTGGGCGCGATAACGGCGATAGTTTCTTTTATCCTGGCTTTTTATGCGTCGTTTTTGGTCTTTGGACTTAATCCGGCAGCTATCATTACACAGTTAAGGGATAGTATCGAACCGACAATCCAGTTATACAAAGAGATGGGCCTCTTAAATTCGGCACAGGTGACAGAAGAGGCAGTGCGCCAGACGCTGCAAGGGGTTATAGATGTTATAGCTAAGATTATTCCGGCTATTCTCGTTATCTATGGAATGACCTCGGCCCTGATAAATTATTTTATAGCCGAAAAGGTCCTGTACAAGTTAAAAAACCCGATTCCTAAAATTCCGCGCTTTATGAACTGGCGCGTGCCCTGGTGGGCAATCTGGGGATTCATCGCAGCGTATGGCATTAATATGGCTGGCGTTCAGTTGCAGAATGAGATATTACTTACTATTGGAGCCAATATTTTACTCGTTTATGAAATGATTACCTTCGTTTTGGGATTATCAGTTACCTATTATTTAATTGATAAATACTTTGCGGGCGCACTTATTTACCGGCTCATTTTTTTGTTGCTCATGGTGTTCTTATTCAAAGTTGCCGGACTGATCCTGATAGCAATTGGTTTAACAGATTTAATCTTTAATTATCGCCGTCTGCCTGGGTAAAACTAATACCAATAGAAAGGTGGTGGCGTCAATTGCGGTACGGCAAGAACAAACCCTTCTTGCAGAACCTGAGGACAAAAAAAGAACACGAAACCGGCGCTTTTCTTCGGAAGTCGTCAGACGCTTATAATGGTGAAGATGAGCCGGAGAATTCATACCAGCCAGACCGGGGCACGCAAACTGTAATGGTTTTTATGAGACTTGATAACCTGACCGAAGTCTTAAAAGATATGACCGAGGAAGCCAAACCTCATCTTGTCGGAGCTCTGGAAATAGCCCTGACCGAATGGGTTTTGTCTTTCGAAGGTTATCATCAGCGGACAGGTGAGGGCAGCTATATCGTCTATTTTACGTTGCGTGGTTTTCATTATGCGGAAAAACAGCGCTTTACTATCCTCGAGAAGATTCGCGATATTGATCTCGGCAATGATATGCCGCTTACTGTTAGTATAGGGGTGGGCATGTCGGCCTGTAATCCGGCGGAACTGGGGTATTTAGCCCAGTCGGCGTTAGACTTGGCCCTCGAAAGGGGAGGAGATCAGGTTGTCATCAAGACACCTGAGAAAACAAGGTTTTTCGGCGGAAAATCCAAAGGCGTTGAAAAGAGAAGCAAGGTTAGAGCCCGCGTTACTGCGCTTGCATTGAAGGAGCTGATAGAGCGCAGTTCACAGGTTGTAGTCATGGGGCATGAGATGGCCGATTATGACAGTCTCGGCTCAGCGCTTGCGGTAGCAAGCCTTGCGGGGGACTTAGGAAAAAAGGCCTGCGTAATTGTTGATGATCGCAACTACGCCACGGATAAGTTGCTGGCAGTTTTATCCCCGGATATTTCCCGGACTGGGCTTGTCAAGGCCAGGGATGCCAGCGAAAAACTGAAATCAAATACACTCTTGGTGGTTGTCGATACGCATAAACCCTCGCTGTTGCCGCTTCCCGGGCTTCTCAAGTCGGCCGAGTACATAGCAATTATCGACCACCACCGGCGTGGAGTCGAGTATATTGAGGATGCCAGGCTTGTCTATATAGAATCGTATGCTTCTTCAACTTGTGAGCTTATAACCGAACTGCTCCCATATTTTCAAGGTCAGGTTGCGCTAGGGAAAGATATAGCAACTGCTCTTTTAGCAGGAATTATCGTAGATACGCAGAATTTTATGCTGAGGACAGGCGTGAGAACATTTGAAGCTGCCTCCTATCTGCGGAATCTCGGAGCGGATCCGATGGCATTCCGACAACTCTTTCAGGATGACTTGGCCACGGTAATCAGAAAGGCTGAAGTTTTACGGACTGCCAGAGTTCTGTATGGCCGCATCGCCCTTGGTGTGAGCGCCGAAAAGAGCGCGGATGCTCAGCTTATGGCCGCAAAAACTGCCAATACCATGCTGAATATCGCTGGCGTTGATGCTTCTTTTGTGCTCTGGCCTTTTGAAGGGGGGGTCGCTATAAGCGCCCGTTCGAACGGTGAGATAAATGTCCAGATCATTATGGAGAAGCTCAATGGCGGTGGGCACCTCACTGTTGCGGCAGCACAGGTTAATGATACAATAGCTAATACCGAGGATAGTTTATTGAAGATACTAGAGGAGTCTTTTCGTTAGGGATGAGTTAGAAGTGGTGAGGAGGTTAAAAACATGAAAGTAATACTTATGCAGGATGTCAAGGGCACCGGCAAAAAGGGGGACGCCATCAATGTAGCGGAGGGATATGGCCGCAATTTTCTGTTGCCCAAAGGACTGGCGATAGAAGCAACGCCGGCGAATATCAAGGAACTTGACCGTCAAAAGGCAAGCTTTGCCAAGCGTACGGCGGATGAGCTTCAGAAAGCCTCCGTTCTGAAAAAGAACCTCGACGAGATTTCGGTCGAGCTGCCTGTAAAAACAGGCGAGGGCGGCCGGCTCTTTGGGTCTATTACCTCTAAGGATATCGGCGAGGCCATCGAGAAACAACATAGAATTATCATTGACAAGCGTAAGATCGAATTAAAGTCACCAATCAAGAGTTTAGGAGAATATCCGGTTACGATCAAACTGCACCCGCAAGTTCAGGCTACCGTTTCGATAAAAGTAATTACGGCAGAATGAAAGGGGCTATACCTTAACAATGAAAGAGGAACTCAGTACATATTTTAGGATCAAAAGCAATAGCTACAGATACAGACTCAGTAGGGGAACGGTATCAGAACGGCAGATTGACGGGATGCTTGATTTGCTGGCCCGTATTTTAGGCCCTGATAAAATGGTTCTGAAAGCTACGAAATTGGGAGCCTTGAAACTGTTGCGTTCAGAGAAACTGTCCGAGCGCGTTCTGGCTTTAAAACGGCTTGTCTTTGAAGACCCCACGATGGTTCTTACAGAAGCCGATAAGGATTATGCACAGCTCATAGATGCCATTGAGGATAAACTATCCGAGCTGATTGCCAAGAAATCACTCGAAGAACAGCTCGAAAGCCGTGTATCACAGAAAATGCAGGAACGGCATGAAGAGTATGTTAATGAAGTAAAATTACAGGTAATCAAAGAGATAAGTCCTAATCCCGAAAATGCGCAGACCTTAAAGCGTCTGGCAATTCTGGAGAAGAAGAATATTTCCGGTCTGGCCCGCTCTGCAATGGAGGTGCTGCGCCCGCAATGTCTCGAGGAGGTAGTCGGACAGGAGCGCGGGATTAAGTCGTTACTTGCGAAGATGTCGAGTCCCTATCCGCAGCATGTCTTGATTTACGGCCCTCCTGGGGTAGGCAAGACAAGCGCTGCCCGGCTTGTTCTTGATACTATTAAACATATGGAGTATTCCCCGTTTAAGAAAGATTCGCCTTTTATAGAGGTTGACGGAGCTACGTTGCGCTGGGATCCCCGCGAAGTGACAAATCCACTGCTCGGGTCGGTGCATGATCCGATTTACCAGGGCGCTCGCAAGGATTATGCCGATACCGGCGTACCCGAACCCAAGCTCGGGCTCGTCACCGACGCGCATGGGGGCGTATTGTTTATCGATGAGATCGGGGAAATGGACATGATCTTGCAGAACAAGCTGCTGAAAGTACTTGAAGACAAGAGGGTCTATTTTGAATCTGCTTATTACGATGCTCATGATATTAATGTGCCTCAATACATAAAGAAAATATTTGACGAGGGCGCCCCGGCTGATTTCATTTTAATTGGCGCGACAACGCGAGATTCCTCGGAGATAAATGCCGCAGTCAGGTCGCGTTGTGCCGAGGTCTATTTTGAACCGCTGACCCCGCAGGATATTGAGAAAATCGTTTTGAATGCCGCGCGTAAACTCGATGTCCAATTGGAAGAAGGCGTTGGGCATTTGATCAGCGAGTATACCATAGAGGGACGCAAGGCTATCAGTATACTTGCCGATGCGTATGGTCTGGCCTTGTACCGACAAAACGCCATAGGCCAAGGCGGCGAGAACCCTCTGATAGCCCAAGCCGACGTTTATGAAGTAATCCAGGTGTCACGCCTGTCCCCGTTTGTCACAGTGAGAAGTTCTGCAACAGGCGAAATAGGCCGCGTTTTAGGGCTTGGGGTATCCGGTTTTCTCGGCTCTGTTCTCGAAATTGAGGCAGTGGCATTTCCGGCAAAGAAGGGCGAGGGGAAGCTCCGCTTTAACGATACAGCCGGATCGATGGCTAAAGATTCAGTATTTAACGCCTCTTCGGTATTGCGCAAACTAACAGGTGAAGATTTGCTAAATTATGACATGCATGTAAATATTATCGGCGGCGGCAGGATTGACGGACCTTCAGCCGGATTAGCCATTAGCCTTGCTATCTACAGCGCCGTTACCGGAAAGCAATTACGTCAGGATTTGGCCGTTACCGGTGAGCTCTCGATTCAAGGACGTGTCAAAGCTGTTGGCGGAATCTTTGAAAAGATTTACGGAGCCAAACAGGCCGGGATGTCAAGCATAATTATTCCGCGGGAGAACCATGCCGATGTGCCGAACAACTTGCAGGGCATCGAGTTGATTATGGTGGCTACGATAGAAGAAGCTCTCGAACATATTGTGTTTGGATAATGTTTTAAGAAAGAGTGAAAATTATGAGTGTCTTATTGGAGAAAATCATCCCGCACAACATTGAGGCAGAACAGGCAGTACTTGGTTCGATGATGATAGACAAAGAAGCTCAATATACAGTCGTAGAAATCCTAGCCGCAGAGGATTTCTACAAGGAGAGCCATCAGGTCATCTATAAAAGCCTGATTTCTTTAGATGTCAAAGGTGAGCCGGTGGACATGATCACCCTCACGGAAGAGCTCCGCCAGCAAAACAACCTCGAAAGAGCCGGCGGCGTCGGATATATTGCGACCATAGCCAATACGGTGCCAACTGCGGCTAATGTGCGCCACTATGCCAACATTGTCGTCGAAAAATCTATTCTCCGCGGGCTTATCAGGTCCGCTACCAGCATAGCCAACCGGTGCTATGAGGATCAGGAGGATACGTATGAGCTTCTCGACAATGCTGAAAAAATGATCCTGGAAATAGCAGGCAAGCGTAATACGAACGGACTTGTCCCGTTAAAACAGGCTTTAAACGATACACTCGAGAAAATAGAATACCTCGCTAATAAAAAAGGAAGCGTCACCGGGGTGCCTTCATTCTTTGGTAATCTTGACCGCATGACCTCGGGGTGGCAGCCTTCCGACCTGATAATCATCGCAGCCCGCCCGGCCATGGGAAAAACCTCGTTTGGCCTGAATGTGGCTTTGAACGCTGCGATAAAACAGAAAACATCGGTGGCAATATTCAGCCTCGAGATGTCGCGCGAACAGCTCGTCCAGCGTTTAATGAGCTCCGAGGCTATGATTGACCAGCACAAGCTCAGGACCGGACGACTGCAGGATGACGAGTGGGTAAGGCTGACTAAGGCAGCGCAGCCGCTTTCGACCGCATTAATCTATATTGATGATACCCCGGCGATTTCTGTGTTGGAGCTTCGGGCTAAAGCCAGGCGGCTCAAAGCCGAAAAAGGACTGGGATTATTGGTCATAGACTACCTTCAGCTGATGTCTAATGGGAAAAGGACTGAAAACCGTCAGCAGGAAATTTCAGATATCTCGCGTTCTCTAAAAGCCTTGGCCAGAGAGCTTAATATACCGGTACTTGCTATATCCCAGCTTTCCCGTGCGGTAGAGCAATCGCATGACAAAAGGCCGGCGCTTAGCCATCTGCGGGAGTCCGGTGCGCTCGAACAGGACGCGGATCTTGTTATGTTCATTTACCGCGATGAGTACTATAACCCGGAAAGTGAAAAACCGGGCGTCGCCGAGATCATTATTGCCAAACACAGAAACGGGCCGACAGGCAGTGTCGAGCTTGGCTTCCTGAAAGAATTTACGAAGTTTGTTGATTTGGATAAGCAGCATTTAAGCGATTAGGCGGAAAAAACACGAATAATAGCTTTCAGAGGTATTTTATACATTCGTGTTTGCCTTGACTTTAAAAGGTTCGACTGATAAAATAATAGCGGCATCGGTCTTTGGTTCACCAACTCAGGTAGTATGGCTATTTGAGTTGTTTTTGTCTGCACAAATACACGACATCCAACGACAACAAGGAGGAAAACATATGAAAAAAACATATGATGTTATCATTGTTGGGGCGGGACCTGCCGGAATCTTTGCAGCATTTGAATTGACCGCGCTTGATAAAAATCTGCAGATACTTATCCTTGATAAAGGAAATAATATTGATGAAAGAAAATGCCTCATTCAAGAAAAAGGCAGTTGTGCCAGGTGCAACCCGTGCTCGATTATGAGCGGATGGGCAGGCGCCGGAGCGTTCAGTGACGGGAAGCTTTCGCTTTCGACACAGGTGGGCGGACGGATTACCGAGTATCTGCCGTCTGAGGAAAAAGCCATGGAGTATATTAATTATGCGGACCAAATCTACCTGCGCTTTGGCGCCAGTGAGGCTGTATATGGTTTAAACTCCAAACGGGTCGAAGATATGATCTATGAGTGTTCTCGCTATAATATTCAATTGATCCCTTGCCCGGTTCGCCATTTGGGTACAGAGCAGTGCTATAGTATCCTGCAGCGTTTGTACATCCATCTGACCACTGAAACTAATACGGAGTTTTATGCGCGGACAACAGTCGAAGATATCCTCGTCAATGACGGGGCGGTGGTTGGGGTTACACTGACAGATAAAAACGGTGAAAAAACCCGGATCAAAGCGCCCGTTGTCATAGCGGCCCCCGGACGTGGCGGCGCACAGTGGTTAACTGATCAGGCTAAGAAACTGGATATAAAAACAACAAACAATGAAATTGATATCGGCTTAAGGGTAGAGGTGCCAAACTCCGTCATGGACCACCTCACGAAGGAGCTATACGAAGCCAAGCTAGTTTACTATTCCGATACCTTTGAAAACAAGGTGCGTTCGTTCTGTATGAATCCGGGCGGGATTGTCTCCGAGGAAAAGTATGATAGAGATATCGCCGTTGTTAACGGGCATAGCTTTGCCGACCCGAAACTAAAGACGGGCAATACGAATTTTGCCCTCTTGGTCTCAACCAATTTTACGGAGCCATTTAATCAACCGATTGAATACGGCAAATATATTGCCAAGTGCGCCAATATGTTAACCGGTGACGGCGTCATGATTCAGCGGCTTGGGGATTTACTCAAAGGCCGTCGTACGGACTACAGCCGCCTGAAAAAATCGACAACTATCCCGACACTGAAATGTGCGGTTCCCGGGGACTTAAGCTTTGTCCTTCCGTCGCGGTATCTGACCTCGCTTGTGGAGACTCTCAAAGCATTTGAAAATATAGCGCCGGGTATTTACAGCAAAAACACGCTTCTCTACGGGGTAGAAGTGAAATTTTATTCTTCGAAAATCAAGGTTAAAAACAATCTGGAAACAGATATCAAAGGATTTTATACTATCGGCGACGGAGCCGGGATAACTCGGGGCTTGATGCAAGCGTCGGTTACAGGTATAATGGCTGCGCGTGATATATTGAAGTGAGATTTGAGTAGTCGATTGAGGAGGTATTATTTATGCCAGTAGTTGTTATTATCGGAAGCCAGTGGGGAGACGAGGGAAAAGGGAAGATTACCGATTTTCTGGCCGAAAGGGCAGATATGGTTATTCGTTATCAGGGGGGAAATAACGCCGGGCATACAGTTGTTGTCGGAGAGAAAGAGTTCAAACTGCATTTAATACCCTCCGGGATATTGTACCCCGGTACGACGTGTGTCATTGGCAACGGCGTAGTAATTGATCCGGAGGTGCTTATTCAGGAGTTGGATTATCTGGAGAAGCAGGATATCTCAACGGAAAATTTGAAGATTAGTTCGCGGGCCCATTTAATCATGCCCTATCACATCCGTTTGGACGAACTTGAGGAAGAACGCAAGGGCGCAAACAAGATAGGAACAACACGCCGCGGCATAGGCCCCGCTTATATGGATAAAGCGGCGCGTGTGGGTATCAGGCTGGTGGATTTGCTCGATGAAGAAGAATTCGCAGCCGTTTTAAAGAGAAACCTCGAAGAGAAGAATTATCTGCTCAGACGGGTCTATGATGTTGATGGATACGATTTTGACGAGGTATTCCAAAGATATCAGGGATATTTGCCGAAACTGAAAAAGCACATTATGGATACGTCGGTAATTATCCATGATTTTATCCGCGCCAAGAAAAATGTTCTCTTTGAGGGAGCGCAGGGAACTCTGCTCGACATGGATCATGGAACTTATCCTTTTGTGACAAGCTCGCATCCTCTCGCCGGGGCAGCCTGCATTGGGGCGGGAGTAGGACCAACTGAAATAAATAAAACTATTGGCGTGGTCAAAGCATATACAACGCGCGTAGGTGAAGGACCATTCCCAACAGAATTATTGGATGCTACCGGGGAACTCATGAGAAAGCGCGGCTTTGAGTTTGGAACTACAACCGGGAGACCGCGGCGCTGCGGCTGGCTGGATGCCGTGATCCTGCGTTATGCCGCCCGTGTGAATGGCCTCAACAGTATTGCTTTAACGAAACTCGATATCCTCGATGGTATGGAAAAAATTAAAATCTGCGTAGCTTACGACTACAAGGGTCAAATCCTGAACGATTTCCCGGCCAGCCTCAAGGTTTTGGCACAGTGCAAGCCTGTCTATGAAGAAATGGATGGCTGGATGGAGGATACTACGCGGATCCGTGATTACGCGAATCTGCCGGAGAAGACCCGTAAATATATCGAGAGAATAGCTGAAATAATCAATGTTGACACGGCCATAATAGCCGTGGGACCAAAACGCGAACAAACCATAATCAGGGACAGTATTTTTTAACAGACCGCCTTCTTTTTTATAAATCTGCTTCGGATTTCCTAGTACGACGGGCAAATTTCCTTTATTTTGTTAGCGTACTTGTGTTGACAGAAAGAAGCTGCTGCTGTATTATATATATCTGTGGGGCGAACAGCCTTCATGTTTTGTTTTTAGTGAGCCATTAGCTCAGTTGGTAGAGCACCTGACTTTTAATCA
>DIVP01000064.1 GCA_002422465.1 Peptococcaceae bacterium UBA6129
AACGGTAATCATAAGTTGGCATACGTCCACCTCCTCTTTTATTTTCTCTTTCTTAAAGATTTTAGTTTCTACATTCTCTACTGTCAAGACATATTTTGTATACCAGTTGTTTATAGCAGATGTTTATCCATTAATAGCGCATCCTGTATTGTTTGAGATAAGGCAGCAGCATACGGCTTATATATCCTGTTGAGAGCCCAGTTGGCAGACCAACAATAATTAGAACAGGGAGATAATAAAATATCGAATTTGTCTGAATTAAATACGATGCAACTAATAACTGTCCCACATTATGTGAAACAGCTCCGGCCATGCTAACGCCGAGAATACTTAATAAAGGTATCCTGGACAATAAGCCCATGACAAGCAGACTGATTACTGCCCCGGAAAGGCTCATCATAAAGCTGACTGAAAACAAAGTTCCAACCAGAAGTGAGCCAAAAAACACCCGTAGAACAGCAACGAGAAGTCCCTCCCGTAAACCATACAGATATAAGGCTAACAGCGTCACAATATTCGCTAGCCCGAGCTTTACACCAGGGAATGGCAGCGGATTGGGCAACATTGCCTCAAGCACGTGTAAAGTTGTCCCTAATGTAACCAGGAGCGAGAAAAATACCAGTTTCCTTGCATTAACCATTGTTTGCACACCTTTTACCTGACTTAGTTGGCGTTTTACCTGGTAATGGCATCGACAGGTGATTGTGCATCAAAATAGATAACCACCTCATTCGGCACGCAAATAATCGATTCCCCCGGAGAACTTATCCAACCGCGTTTGACACAAAATTTATCCGGGCAGGCTGACTCCGATATCCGTATACGTCCAGAGTCTACCTCCACAATAAAAGGACCATTTTTCCCCTGCATTTTAAAGCTGCTGCTCTCGTTTTCCACAAGCGTTATTATCTTTACTATCTGCCCTTCTTGCTTTATAATCGCCTGTGTTTTATGCGAATCGGTATCATTGAAAAGGGGCAAGACAAAATACATAGCTATTCCCACGAGAAGAACACATATAATAAGGGTTTTATCAGCTCTTGTCATAGCGATATCCCTCTCCTGCCCGCACCTCAACGTTTTTCAGCCCATTTGTGAACAGTATCTGTTTTTCAGCCGTCACAATAAAAGCCTCCGTGTCCGGCAGCTCTTCTGCTAGTGTCAAAGCTTCCTGCGGACTTAAAATAAATAAAGCCGTTGATAAAATATCAGCAACAGCAGCATCCTGCGTAATGACAGTAACACTCATATTCTCAGCCGCCGGATAACCGGTAAACGGCGAAATAATATGATGATATCTCACTTGTTCGGACATAAAATAGCGGTTATAATCTCCGGATGTTACGCAAGACTCCTCCTTTAAATCAAGGGTGCCGATCAACCGGGAGGAATCCCGCGGATCTTGAATCCCTATTTTCCACGGGGTCTTTTCATCTTTCACGCCCAATACCCTAATATTACCTCCGGCATTAATCAACGCTCCTTGAATACCAGTTTCCTCTAAAATCTCTGCGGCTTTCTGCGTGGCATATCCTTTTGCAATGCCGCCGAGGTCTAAGCACATGCCGTCATTCTTTAAAAACACGGTCATATTCTGCTTGTCGAGAACCATATCGTTATTATTCACAAGCGCAAGAGCGCCTTTAAGCATATCCGCACCGGGAACCTTTTGATCCGGTTTGCCAAAACCCCAGACATCCACAACAGGGCCTATCGTTACATCGAAAGCCCCTTTCGTCAGCGTGTAATACTTTTGAGACAGCTCCAGCATCGCGAAAACATCGCTGCTAACCGTGACAGCCTTCTTCCCGGCCTGTTCGTTGATGCGGCAAACATCACTGGCAGCATATGCAGGCGTACCTGGTTCCGCAAAACGGTCGGTTAAATCTTCTATCCGGCGCATCTCGGTAAATGCTTGTTCCGTCGCCTTTTTCAAGTCATCAAGGTCATTTCCGTAAGTCTTAATGCTGACAAGAGTGTCCATGAGGAACTCTTCGCTCAAATACTCCTTGGTGCGGTCATAGAAAAATGCATATACAACTGAAACTGCGAGCGCGACAATCAAAGCCATGCCCGCAAGTCGCCGTCTGGTAATCATTACTTGCACAGCCCGCAGGTTGCACAGTTTGCATTGCTGCTGTCCGGTTGGTCATTTGCCGGTTTACAAAGCTCCGTAACAGGCATAATCTGCTCAATTGTCTTCGCAGGACATTTCGCAACACAGGTGCCACAGTTCGTGCATTTTTCATAATCAATGACCGCAACGCTTCCATTCGCATCCCCAATAACCGTAATAGCGTTTTCCGGACAATTCTTTTCGCATAGCTTACATTTGATACAGGCTACCGTACAGGCATCCTTCGCAGTCTTGCCCTTTTCTTTATTGCTGCAGCGCACATGCACAAGCTTAGATACCCCGGCCAGTTTTAAAACGGCCTGTGGGCAATTCTCTACGCAAACGCCACAGCCGGTGCAAAGAGAGGCATCGATTACCGGTAATTGCTCCGGCCCCATTTTAATAGCGCCAAACGGGCATACTTTCGTACAGCTGCCCATGCCTACACACCCGAATTTACAGGACTTGGGTCCTTTATATTGTGCAAGTGCCGCATGACAATCCTTGATTCCCTCATATTTATAGTCGAATGAAGCCTTTTCGAGCCCGCCGGCACAAAGCAACTGCGCTATTTTACGTTCCCCTTCATTACTATCAGCGGTAGCGCCCATGATTTCCGCAATCTTACTGCTTACACCGCCGCCCGGAGCACAAGAGTTAAAACCTGCTTTGCCGGCAACTATCGCTGCCGCATAGCCGCCACAGCCGGGAAAGCCGCAGCTGCCGCAATTTGCTCCGGGAAGCAGTTTCTGAATTGATTCTATGCGGGGATCAATCTCGACCGCAAATTTCTTGCCGGCTACAGCTAAAACAACTCCAAAAATAGCTCCCATAACCGCTAAGCTAATAAATGCAATTAACATTTGTTGTACCTCCGTTTATAAAAGTCCGGTGAAGCCAAGAAAAGCAACTGACATTAACGCGGCAGTAATCAACGAAATAGGCATCCCCTGCAGACTTTTGGGGATATCAGCATCTTCAAGCCTTTCACGTATGCCTGCCATCAAGACCAATGCCAGCGTAAAGCCAAGCGCATTAGCGACACTGTTGACAAGTGAACTTGCCAGCGTATAGCTTTTTTGGATATTTACAATAGCAATCCCGAGCACAGCGCAGTTTGTAGTGATTAAAGGAAGATACACGCCGAGAGCCCTATATAGGTCAGGGCTTGTTTTACGGATAACCATCTCAACAAATTGTACCAGCGATGCTATTACGAGGATAAAGGCAATCGTCTGTAAGTAACCTATCCCCAGCGGAACCAGAACCAATTGCTGAACGAGCCAGGTTATGATTGCTGCCAGAGCCATAACAAACGTCACTGCGACACCCATGCCCACAGCCGACGATAATTTCTTTGATACTCCGAGAAACGGACATATCCCTAAAAACTGACTCAAGACGATGTTATTTATAAAAACAGCGCCAATGATGATCACAAACATTTCCTGCATTGGACATCTATCCTTTCCTGATTTTATCCTTATTAACGGGTTTTATTCTGCAGCTTGTTCAGCAGAGCGAGGATGCATCCCAAAGCGATGAATCCTCCTGGGGGCAGGATCATGATCAAGGCTGATTGTGCGGAAGCCCCGCCAAGAGGAATCCCGTAAAAAGTCCCGGCTCCGAGCACCTCTCTGACCGTACTTACAATAACGAGGGCTAAGGTATATCCCACTCCCATACCCAACGCATCCAGCACCGAGGCAAAAACGCCATTTTTACTTGCAAAAGCCTCAGCCCTGCCAAGGATTATACAGTTCACAACTATCAGCGGTATAAAAATCCCCAGGCTTTTAAACAATGCCGGCGCATAAGCATGCATGACCATTTCCGTGATAGTAACAAACGAAGCGATAATTACTATATAGCAGGGAATACGGATGCTGTCCGGGATAATCTTGCGCAACAAAGATATGGCGATATTCGAAGCCAACAGAACTGCCGTGAAGGCTGCCCCCATCCCAATCCCGTTTGCTACCGACGTCGTAATAGCCAGCGACGGACACATACCCAGTGTGAGCCGAAAAAGCGGATTGTCGCTGACGATCCCTTTACTGAATTCTTTAGCCAAACTCATTTATGTTCTCCTCCTGTCTTCCCCAAAGATTACGACTTTACAAAATTCGCGATAAAATGCTCCCGGGCTGCATTTACTCCGCTGGCTACAGCCTTTGATGTAATGGTTGCAGCAGTAATAGCCAAAACCTGGTTGCCGTTTACCGGTTCTTTTTTGATTATCTCGACAGCGCTTTCGGCGCTTTTCCCTTTAAAGCGGTCCATGAAAGAAGCTTCCGAAGACTTAGCGCCCAAACCAGGTGTTTCTTTCTGGCTCAGTACTTTGATAGCCGTTATTTTTTTAGCGGCGATATCAAAACCTACAAGAGTTCTAACTGCACCGGCATATCCTTTTGGTTCGACCGTATAAATAACCCCCACCGGGTTACCGTTTTTATAGGCAACGTTAACCTCGGTAATGATTTTCTGTTCGTCGCTCTTAAGATATTTGCTGCTCTCATCCTTGACAGTTTCCGCCTCGGGATATACCTCTTTAAAACTGTTAATCTTATTCTCCTGTTCCTGACTAATGACGATCGGTTCAGTGAGGGTATTGACATAGCTAAGAGCAAGACCGGCAACACCCGCAACCACGAGCAGGAATATTCCTAATTTTAGTATGTTACGCATGGCTCTTCACCCTCCCAAACACGCGGTCTTTGGTATAGCGGTCGATAAGGGGCGTGAGGATATTCATAAGCAAAATCGAGTAACAGACACCCTCCGGATAGCCGCCTTTTAACCTGATCAGCACAGTAAGCAGACCGCAGCCGAGTCCAAAAATGATTCTCCCCTTTTTTGTTATCGGGCTAGTAACCCAATCGGTAGCCATAAAAAAGGCCCCGAGCATCAACCCTCCGGTGAAGATATGGAAAAATGGGTACCATAATCCTTCCCCATTAGAAAAGCCAACGAGTGCAGTAATAACAAAGACTGTCCCAATATACGTAAACGGAATCCTCCAGTCAATATGCCTTTTATAGAGAAGATATGCCCCCCCGATTAGTAGGGCTATGACGCTTGTTTCCCCGAGACTGCCGGCAATATTTCCTGTAAACGCATCTATAAGTGTTGGAAGCTGCTGTGCAGCGCCTTCTTTAAGTATACCAAGCGGGGTTGCCGTAGAAACTCCATCAATCGGAGCAAGCCAGGTTGTCATCGCCAAAGGCCAGGAGGCTACAAGAAAGGCTCTGCCGATCAAGGCCGGGTTAAAGATATTATACCCGAGTCCTCCAAAAAATTGCTTCCCAATCACGATCGACACGACCGCACCTATCGCAGCCATCCAGAGCGGGAAACCGGGCGGCAGGCAAAACGCCAGCAAAACGCCGGTAATTATCGCGCTATTGTCTGTTATGGTTACTTCTCTTTTCATAATTTTTTGGCAGATCATCTCAGAAAGAGCCGCTGCAGCAACACAAGTTATGATAACAAACAGAGACTCGAAACGAAAATAATACAACGACAGTAAAAATGCCGGGATTAAAGCTATCAAGACATCCCGCATCGCTGATGGAACACTGTCAGGCGCGTGTACATGCGGAGATGAACTTATTACTAATAAATTCTCTTGGTTTTTCATGTTATCTCTTACCTCCGTTATTTTTTCGCCTTGGCCCTGGCAGCCATGATGGCCTGTTTAGCCCGACGGATATACTGGACAAGCGGAATACGGGCCGGGCAGACATAAACGCAGGAGCCACATTCGATACAATTCAAGACATCGTTTCTCTCAGTATCTTCCCATAATCCCCGCTTAGCAAGCTTTGCAATAGTAGTTGGCTCAAGAAACGCTGGGCAGGCGTCGATACATTTGGCACAGCGCACACAGTTGTATTCCTTAGCGTGATTTGTCGCTTGTTTTGTAGTGACTAGTACGCCTGAACTGCCCTTTACTATCGGAACCTCATCGGAAGACAGCGCCTTGCCCATCATGGGTCCGCCGCCAATAATCATTTCGATTTCTCCGGTATAACCACCGCTTTGTGCTATCAATTCCTTGATAAGCGTACCGATCCTGACCATGTAGTTAGCCGGTTTTTCGATACCGTCGCCATTTAATGTGACAATACGCTCGATTAGAGGTATCCCCTTCTCAATAGCATCCGCAACGGCTGCAGCAGTCCCGACATTGTTCACAATTGCTCCGACATCAAGCGGCAGTCCGCCGACCGGAATCTCTCTTTGCGTGCAAGCATATATTAATTGCTTCTCAGAACCCTGCGGATACTTCTCCGCAAGCGTCAGCACACTTATATTCTTCTCGCTCTCGACAATCTTTTCCATTACGGCAATAGCATCGGGCTTGTTGTCTTCGATTGCGATTACCCCGCGCGGACAATCCACAGCCTTCATAATATAACGCAAGCCGGCAACAATTCTTTCTGGTTTTTCGAGCATAATACGGTGGTCGGCAGTAATAAAAGGTTCGCATTCCACGCCATTTAAGATGACAACCTCTGCTTTTTTCCCTTCGACAGGACTGTATTTTACATGAGATGGAAACGCCGCCCCTCCGAGGCCAACGATTCCAGCCTCAAAAACAATTTTCCTGATTTCTTCGGGGGTCAGATTCTGAGAATTGAACTGAGGTTTAACCGTATCTGCCCATACTTCCTGACGATCATTTTCAATAACAATACAGGAAACAAAACTCCCACCTGGGTGTTCCTTTGTTTCAATAGCGGTCACTTTCCCGCTCACACTGGCATGTATTGGCGAGGTTACAAATCCTTTACCTTCACCAATCTTCTGTCCCTTTTTTACCTCATCCCCTACCTGTACTATAGGTGTACACGGGGCTCCGGTATGCTGGGAAAGCGGGATGTAGACCTTGTCGGGAACATTAGCAGGCATTGTAGCCAGTCCCTTGGTCCTTTCCTTATGCCCATGCAGGTGAATGCCGCCTTTGAAGGTAGCTTTCTTCATTTGTTTGTTTTCACTCCTTATTAATGTGGAATTGCTAAACATTTGTTGC
>DIVP01000041.1 GCA_002422465.1 Peptococcaceae bacterium UBA6129
GTCCGGAAGGAAGCAGCGGTAAGCAAAACCTTTCGTGTGCCGCGGGGCAACCTGGTTAGAGCCGGCTGCCGGAGTAACGCTCGGAAGGTTATGTTCGAAGACAGGTGCACGGTCATTAATTATAAGCTTAGTTAATACAGAAAGCATGGTAAAAATATTTGGAAATTAATCAATAAAGTGGCTTGCTTTGCAGGTCGCTTTTTGTGTATTCTTAATTAGGAAGGAGAGGGGCAAATTGGGGTATAAAGTTCTTTATCGGCAATGGCGTCCTCAGGATTTTCAGAGCCTCGTGGGACAAGACCATATCAGTAAAACTTTGCAGAACGCCATTAAAACGGGCAGAATTGCTCATGCCTATCTCTTTACCGGACCAAGAGGGACCGGGAAAACCAGCACTGCCAAAATACTGGCCAAGGTTGTTAACTGTGAGGCTCCTAAGGATGGTCAGCCCTGCAATGTCTGTCAGAACTGTGAAAACATCACAAATGGCCTGTCGCTGGATGTTATGGAGATGGATGCAGCCTCGAACCGCGGGATAGATGAAATCAGGGATATCCGCGAGCGTATCAGTTATGTTCCGAGCCAGGGCAAATATAAGGTGTATATAATAGATGAAGTACATATGCTTACTACCGAGGCCTTTAATGCGCTTTTAAAAACGCTCGAAGAACCTCCGGCTCATGTAATTTTTATCCTTGCTACGACCGAGCCGCATAAAATTCCGGCAACGATTCTTTCCAGATGCCAGCGCTTTGATTTTAGGAGGATTCCCCCGGCGCAAATCGAGGAACGGCTCACGAAGATTCTTAACGCCTTGCAGGTTACCGCCGACGAGGGAGCCCTCGATTTGATAGTAAAAAAGGCTGAAGGCGGCCTGCGTGATGCCATCAGTATCCTTGACCAGTGCCTTTCGTTTAGCCAGGAGCATGTCTCGTTGCAAACAGCCTATGATGTTTTAGGCATTGTCAAAAGCGACGCACTTCTGTCGCTGACTGACGCCCTTATTAACGAGGATGCCGCGAAGGTTTTGACGGTTATCAATACGATGTTAAGGGAAGGGATAGAACCGGCGCAAGTTATCAAGGATTTACTCGAGCATTTGCGCAACATGGTCTTATTATTAGTCTGTGGCGGCGATTCTCCGCTCGTACTTGTTCCCGACAACGAAAAGGGGATATTTCTTGAACAAGGCCAAAGGTTAGGACTCGACTGGCTGAGCAAAACGATCGCGATTCTCGCCAGGGTAGACAGTGAAAGCCGTTGGCGGCAGAATATGCGCATAGTCCTCGAGACAACGCTTATTGGGCTGATTCTTCGCGAAGGGAAGACTTCCGACGAGATACCGGCAAAGAGCCAAACTGCAAAGAAAGTTGCAGATAACAACAAAGCTGTTGAGAAGACAACTGCAAAAGCAGCGAAGACAGATCTCAATACGGAGCATAAAGCAGTAGATATAACTGCTGAAAATACAGATGCGAAAACTGCAGAGACAGATAAATTCAAGACCGCGACACACCCTGTTGCGATATTTAGCAAGGTTCAGGAAAAATGGCCGCAGGTCATGGAGATGGTCAGGGAGCAAAAAAAGACGGTACATGCTTACTTAACAGAATGTGAGCCCTGCGAATTCACAGACAAAAAACTTGTCTTGCTATTTAAAAGCGGATATACCTTTCACAAGGAAAAAATAGAGGCCACAGAGAATAGAAAGATGATTGAAGGGATACTTGAAAAGCTTTGCGGTGAAAAAATTCAGTATATATGTGTCTTAGAGGAAGAAGATAAACGCAGTGAACCTCATGATCCCGTAAAAAAAGCATTGAACCTTTTTGGCCCAGGTGTTGTGATTGTCAAAGATTAATTTTAGGGGGGTATAAACATGGGTTTTGGTGGTATGGGGAATATGCAAAAAATGATGAAGCAGGTCCAGAAAATGCAGGCTGATATGACCAGAATGCAGGAGGAATTAGCGGAAAAAACCGTAGAGGCTAGTTCCGGCGGGGGTGCGGTAAAGGTAATCATGACCGGGAAACAGGAACTCAGGGAGATCAAGATCGATCCGGAAGTGCTCAACCCCGAAGATGTGGAAATGATTCAGGACTTATTAATGGCTGCTTTTAATGAAGCCCTGCGCATGTCGCAGGAAATGGCAGCTTCGGAAATGAACAAGGTAACCGGCGGGGTCAAAGTGCCGGGCCTGTTTTAACCGCTATGTACCAGTATGCTGCTGCGCTGACCAAGCTTATTGAACAGTTTGCCCGCTTACCCGGAGTAGGACCTAAGACAGCACAAAGGCTGGCTTTCTACGTACTCAACATGCCGCAGAGGCAGGTTGAGGAGTTTGCCGCGTCATTATTACAGGTAAAAGAAGATATCACGGTATGTCCGGTATGCTGTAATCTGACAGATGTCACACCCTGCAGGATATGCGAAGATGAGACGCGCGACCACTCGCTTATTTGTATAGTTGAGGACGCTCAGGATGTCAATGCCATTGAAAAAACCAGGGAATTCCGGGGTGTGTACCATGTTCTGTGCGGCTCTATTTCGCCAATGGAAGGGAAAGGCCCGGATGACNNCGGATGACCTTAAAATCAAGGAACTCCTCGCGCGTCTGGCGGGAGCGGATGTAAAAGAAATCATTGTTGCTACGAATCCGGATATTGAAGGAGAAACGACAGCCTTATATCTTATGAAACTGCTCAAACCTTTTGATATTAAAGTCACGCGGATCGCACACGGTTTGCCCGTCGGCGGCGATTTGGAATATGCCGATACGGCCACACTGACCAGAGCCCTGAGTGGAAGGCGGGAAATGAGCTGATATTGCTGCCCCCTATGTTTGTTTTTTTGCCGAATGGGCAAGAATATAAACAAAGATTATTTGGGGTGTGGGGAAAATGCAATTCAGGATAAGAAAAGGTATCGAAGACTTTAAGGCTATGGGCTATAAAATGTGGCTTTATCTGAACGAAGAGTTGCTCTTAAAGGGTATGATTGTTGCGGAGAATGATTCGCACTACTCAGAAAAGGAGCTATCGATTGTAAGTCAGGTGGATAGGGCGCATCGCGAATGGGAGCAAGCCAAAGCGTTTTTTAATGAAGCAGATGATCCGGACCTTATTGATCATGCCATTTATGCTATCGAAGCTGCGGAAAGAAAATATATCTATTTACTCAAGCTGGCGCAAAAAGAAAAACGAATCGACGAGAGCCTCTATCAACTACAGGAAAACGGACTTGCCTAAAAAGCAGTCCGTTTTTGTTCTAAAAAAATAAGTGGACAATAATATTATGCTAGAGAATAATTGTAAGGAGGAATTATTGTGGAAATCGGGGTTATCTTTGCAACCTTATTGCTCCTGGTAGTCCTTTTTTTAATTGTCCGGCTAATTATTGGTCCGTTAAAAGTTTTAACGCGGTTTTTTATAAACTGCGGCATTAGTCTGATAATTATTATTGCAGTGAATTTTATTGGCGCTTATCTAGGCTATCATGTACCGATCAATCCCGTCAGCGTGATGACAATTGGCCTTTTGGGCGCACCTGGCTTTGTTATGGTCACATTTTTAAGTTTCCTGTTTATATAACAGTTTCATAACACTCCATTGCCTGGACTATCTTGACAAGGCGTCAAGATAGTGTGCGTTGTATACCGCCGTAATAGCATTGTCGAGTGCAATAGTGCATTAGAGGTAACATTCAGCTTGAATACAATCGCAATATTAATTATAATAGGTACAAACAATGCGGAAAATCATTTTCACAACAGTCGGTTGTTCAATTTCGCTGATTGCTGTGAAATTGTTTTGAAGCGAGTTCTTAATTCAGTAATAAGGCGTAAGGGGTGTGTTTCAAAATGGGAGCAAAAATGAAAACTATGGACGGGAATAATGCGGCAGCGCATGTTGCCTATGCGTTTACTGATGTGGCAGCAATATTTCCGATCACTCCGTCATCGACCATGGCAGAAGTAGTTGACGAGTGGAGTGCTAACGGGCGAAAAAACATCTTCGGGCAGACTGTCAGCGTAACCGAGCTGCAATCGGAGGCTGGCGCAGCCGGCGCCGTACACGGTTCGCTGTCCGCCGGAGCACTAACTACAACTTTTACAGCTTCGCAAGGATTACTGCTCATGATTCCAAATATGTACAAGATATCCGGCGAGCTGTTACCTGGCGTTTTCCACGTAACTGCACGCGCAGTAGCAAGTCATGCACTGTCTATCTTTGGGGATCACTCGGATGTCATGGCCTGTCGCCAAACGGGCTTCGCGCTTTTAGCTTCCGGTAGTGTACAGGAGGTTATGGATCTGGGTGGAATAGCTCATCTGGCAGCTATAAAATCGAGGGTTCCATTCGTCCATTTCTTTGACGGGTTTAGAACCTCACATGAGATCCAGAAAATAGAGACGATAGAATACGATGAATTCGCTAAAATGGTTGATTATGAAGCTATTAAGGAATTCAGAAACAGGGCTCTGCTGCCTGAACATCCCTACACAAAAGGCACAGCACAGAACCCGGATATATTTTTTCAGGTCAGGGAAGCAGCGAATAAATTTTACGAGGCTGTACCTGATGTAGTTGAGGCATATATGGCTCAAATCAGTAAACTAACCGGCAGGGAGTATCATCCTTTCAACTATTATGGGGCGCCGGATGCGGAGCGCATTATTGTGGCGATGGGTTCAATCTGTGACACTATTGAAGAAACTGTCGATTATCTCATGGCTAGGGGTGAAAAGGTCGGGGTGATAAAAGTGCACCTTTATCGGCCCTTTTCAGCCAAATATTTCTTTGCTGTACTGCCCAAGACAGTGAAAAAGATAGCTGTTTTAGACAGAACCAAGGAGCCCGGAGCTCTTGGAGAGCCGCTCTACCAAGACATTTGCACGATTTTCTTTGAAAAAGATGAATCGCCTCTTATTGTTGGCGGCAGATACGGACTGGGTTCAAAAGATACCACCCCGACTCAGGTTAAGGCAGTTTTTGATAATCTTAACGAAAAAGCCCCGAAGAAAGGGTTCACTATCGGCATAGTAGATGACGTTACGTTCAAAAGCTTGCCTCTGTCTAACAGAATTAACGCAGCGCCGAAAGGGACAACCAGTTGCAAGTTCTGGGGATTTGGCTCTGACGGAACCGTAGGCGCTAACAAGGACGCGATCAAGATTATCGGCGATAATACCGATTTATTCGCGCAGGCCTATTTTGCCTATGATTCTAAAAAATCAGGTGGGGTGACCATATCTCACCTGCGTTTTGGCAAAAAACCCATCAAATCGACGTACCTGATCGACGAGGCGGATTTTATCGCCTGTCATAAACAAGCATACGTGAATCAGTATCAAATCCTCGAAGGGCTGAGGCCCGGCGGGACATTCCTCTTAAACTGCAACTGGACTCCGGAAGAATTAGCCGATAAACTGCCTGCGGAGATGAAAAAGTATCTTGCAGACAGTAAAATTGAGTTTTACATTATCGATGCGGTAGACATCGCCGGGAAGGTTGGCTTAGGCGGCAGGATTAATATGGTTATGCAGGCTGCTTTCTTTAAACTTGCGAAGGTGTTGCCGATAGATGAGGCTATTTCTTTATTGAAGAAAGCTATTGAGAAAACTTATGGTAAAAAAGGCCAGGCTATTATTGAGATGAACCAGGCGGCCGTGGATAAGGCTCTGGAAGCATTAGTAAAAATAGATGTACCTGCAAGCTGGGCGGATGTTAAAGCGGATGAGGCGGCAGCGACTGCCGATTTGCCTGGTTTTATTAAAAAGGTGGTCATCCCGATGAATGCGCAACAAGGCGACAAGCTGCCTGTAAGCGTTTTCTCCGGCAGAGAGGACGGAAGCTTCCCGCATGGCACGGCGGCTTACGAGAAACGCCAGATTGCTATAGATGTTCCGGACTGGCAAATAGATAATTGCATTCAGTGCAATCAATGTTCATATGTTTGCCCGCATGCGGCTATCAGGCCTGTGCTTTTGACTGCTGAAGAGCTGGCCAAAGCGCCACAGGGCTTTGCTGCGAAGAAGGCTATTGGCAAGCAGCTCGAAGGACTGGTCTACAGGATGCAAGTCAGCCCGCTGGATTGCACCGGGTGCGGCAGTTGTGCGCAGGTATGTCCTGCTAAACAAAAAGCTCTTGTTATGAAACCGGTTGCCGAACAGGTCGAAAAGGAGAGCGGCAACTGGGAGTTTGCGATGACGGTTCCTATAAAAGAAGGATTATGGAATATAAACACCGTGAAGGGGAGCCAGTTTACCCAGCCCTACCTGGAGTTTTCCGGGGCTTGCGCTGGCTGCGGCGAGTCCCCGTATGCCAAACTAATAACACAGCTGTTTGGTGACAGGATGACGATAGCCAATGCCACCGGCTGTACCTCAATTTGGGGCGCCTCTGCTCCGAGCATGCCATACTGCAAGAATGCCAAAGGCCAGGGGCCGGCCTGGGCTAACTCACTATTTGAAGACAACGCTGAGTATGGCTTTGGTATGTTGCTCGCTTATAAACAGATCAGACAGAGGTTGGCGGATTTAATGAAAGCAGAGCTTGCCGCAGATATTCCGGCTGAGCTTAAGGAGGCTTTCCGGGCCTGGCTTGACGGGAAGGATGATGCCGCCGCTTCGAAGGAAGCTAAAGCTAAGCTGCTGCCTCTGCTCGATAAGTATCTGAAGCTGCCTGCAGTGAAAGAGATTGAAGAGAAGAAGGACTATCTTGTCAAGCCTTCACACTGGGTCTTCGGCGGCGACGGTTGGGCGTATGATATAGGTTACGGGGGGCTTGACCATGTGCTCGCCTCCGGTGAAGATATCAACATTATGGTCTTTGATACGGAGGTATACTCCAATACAGGCGGACAGTCCTCGAAATCTACACCTGCCGCTGCTGTGGCCAAGTTTGCAGCCTCCGGCAAAAAGGTTAAGAAAAAAGACCTAGGCCTGATTGCCACAACGTATGGGTATGTTTATGTGACACAGGTAGCGATGGGCGCTGACCAGAACCAGCTCATCAAAGCTCTGGCCGAAGCTGAAGCCTACAAGGGACCATCGCTGATTATTGCCTATGCTCCGTGTATCAACCATGGACTGAGTATCGGCATGGGACGTGCGCAGGAAGAAGAGAAAAGGGCTGTTGACGCCGGATACTGGCACCTGTACCGCTACAATCCCGACCTGAAAAAGGAGGGGAAAAACCCATTCGTGCTTGATTCGAAAGACCCGCAAGCCTCTTACCGGGAATTTATCATGGGTGAGGTGCGGTACTCCTCACTTCTCGCTACATTCCCTGAAACTGCCGAAAAACTTTTCGAAAAGGCTGAAAGTGATGCTAAGGAAAGACTTGAAGGTTACAGGCGAATGGCCAGGGACTAAAAACACGCCCACCAAACCAAAAGTTCATATATTCAAGTAAGGCAAGGAGGGCTTGTGCAATAACATTGCACAAGCCCTCCTTGTCTAATTGGGCTAGAACTGATATTTTAATAATAGTGGCGGAATTCTATTAATATTTTAAGGGGAGTAGTTAAATGAAGACTAGAGTAACTGATATTTTAGGTACTAAATATCCCATTGTTCAAGGGGGCATGGTTTATATCAGCAAGGCTCCTTTGACAACAGCAGTTTCTGAGGCCGGGGGGCTCGGCACTATTGCCGCCGGTGGCCTGACAGTGGAACAACTGAGAAAAGAAATAGAAATTGCCAGGAAATTGACAAACAAACCCTTTGGCGTGAATATTCCGTTGTTGACCGAGTTTGCGGCAGACCTTGTTCAGGTTACGATTGACATGCTTGTACCTGTAGTTATCCTTTCGGCCGGGAAACCAGATAAATACATTCCTCTCTTGAAAAGCAAAGGAATAAAGGTAATGCAGGTTGTGGCCACTGTCTCTATGGCTAAGAAGGTCGAAGAGGCAGGGGTGGATGCTGTTATTGCCGAGGGCTTTGAGGGCGGAGGCCACATGGGCCTTGATGAATTAACAACCATGGTCTTGATACCACAAGTTGTAGACGCTGTTAACATACCCGTTATAGCGGCCGGGGGGATAGCGGATTCACGAGGGGTCGTAGCTGCCCTGGCGCTTGGCGCAGAGGGAGTCCAGATAGGGACTGCTTTTGCCGTAACTGAAGAATCGCCCGCCCATGTAGATTACAAAAATGCAATTATTCAAGCCGGCGACAGGGCTACAGTGGTCACCGGCCGGAGTTTTAGCATGATGGTCAGGGCGATCAAAAATAATTTCACTAGGCAAATACTAGAATTAGAGAAAAAAGGCGCGAGCAAAGAGGAGATATTGGAATATATCGGCACAGGCCGTTCCTCCGGGGCGTTGCTGTACGGAGATATGGAAGAAGGATCGGTCATGAGCGGGCAGATTGCCGGAATGATCAAGGATATCAAACGTGTCCAAGATGTTATCGAGGAGATTATCTGCGGAATGGAAAAAGTAATCGGGAAACTTCAGATGATAAAATAGCGCAGGCGTGGGTATATAATTATTTTATTTTTAGGTCGCTGAAAGTAAGTTGGCGACTTTTTTTCTTTTTTTCCAGATTTTTAATGCATAATAGTATCCATGTATAATATAATAAGAGTTAATATAATTTCAATCTATTTGTTTAAAACTAAAATTTGGAATAATAAGTGAATCCCTTTGAAAGGGGTGGCAAATATTCCTCAGCGAATTGCAGAGGCCTATGTCGGAGAATACGCCAGCGGAAAAAGTGAAGTTGCCCTGAACCGTGCGTTGAGCCTTGTCAAAGCAGGCGACCGCAAGGTAGCCCTTGTTGATTTGGATCTCGTCGAACCTTTTTACACGTTGCGCCCATTGAAAAAGGAACTTGAACAAAAAGGGTTGCATGTCCTGGCATGGGACACAGACAAGACGATGGGGCTTGGCGAAGCGGGGAATCTGATTAAGCCGGAGATGCGCTGGGCTTTAAAAAGAGATGGCGATGTCATTTTCGATGTCGGATATGGAGTATATGGCGCAAAAAAGTTAAATCTTGTTGAAGATGCCGACCATGGGGAGCTTAAAGTATTTGTTGTGATTAATATTGCCCGCCCTGTTACCGGCGATTATGCGAACATTTTAGAATACGTCAGGGAACTCGGATCTGTAGATGGACTGATAAACAATTCTCATTTAGGTGATGATACAGATATAGAGATTATTCAAGAGGGAGCAAGGGTGGTGACAGAAGCCGCAAAGACTCTGGAGTTGCCGGTAATTTGGACAACTGCCGATATCCGTTTTACGGGAGCTTTAGGGTCGAAAGATGTGGCCGGCAACCCTGTGTTCTTTCTTGAACGTCATATGCAGCGTAGTTTTTGGTAGAGAACACAAAATATTTCGGAGGTGGTTATTTATGACCGAGAAACCTATCAACGGGGAGAAAAGAGTGTTTATGACCGGCAATGAAGTGGTAGCTTGGGCAGCTTTGGCTGCCGAAGCAGACATCATGTATGGTTATCCGATCACTCCACAAAACGAGATCATGCACTATTGGACAAGGTTAGCGCCAAAGTACGGGAGAAAATTTTTACAAACAGAAGATGAAATATCAGCCGGATTTACAACTTGTGGCGGGGTTCTTTCAGGCAAAAGAGCTTTTACCGCGACCTCAGGACCGGGTAATATTCTCATGCAGGAATCCATGACCATGGCAGAGATGATGAGGATTCCAACAGTACTTGTTGTACAACAGCGCGGCGGGCCTTCTACTGCGACCGTCATCTATTCACAGCAGGAAGTAACGATGACCTGTTACGGCGGCAATGGCGAGGGCTTAAGGATTGTCTATTCGACCGGGTCTCACCAGGAACTGTTCGACTATACAATTAAAGCGTTCAATATCGCCTGGAAATATCGTTTCCCGACCTTTGTCCTCGGTGACGGTTACCAGGCCAAGATGAGGGAGTCACTATACATATATGACCCGGCCGAAAAAGGCATCAGCATGCTAAAAACCGTGCCCTTTGTCGGGCTTGAGGGTATGCCGGGTGTCGATCGTGATCCCAGTCATTTGCGGAATACCTACAATACCGAGGAAGAGCTATATGATGTAGTTACAAATCTCGTTGCTGAATATGAAAAAATTGCCCCTGAGGTCATAGAATATCAGACCTTTGATGCGGATGATGCGGAAATACTGATTATAGCGCATGGTATCGTGACAAGGGCCGCCCAAGCAGCTGTCAAGGCCTTACGGAGTCAGGGCATCAAGGCCGGTCATTTCAGACCCATAACCATAAGACCGTTCCCTGCTGGGGAAGCAAGAGCAGTTGCTGCGAAAGCCAAAAAACTGCTTGTTGTTGAATCGGCCCAAGGGCAGTTCCAAAGGCTTGTCAAAGACGCTCTTTATGGACTGACCGTGCCGATGGAAGGCTACTTTAAGCCAGGCCAGGGGATAACGAGTGAAGAGATAGTCGAAGAGGTTAAAAAAGGACTGTAATTTGAAAAAGGGGGTTTATCAATGACTACTATTGCACCAAAAATGCCAAAGTCCTGGCGTACAGAAACAAAACCGCATAAGTTCTGCCCGGGCTGTGGTCACGGATTGGTATTAAAAGCCTTAGGAGAGGCTATAGATGAATTGGGGATTCAGGACAGGGTGGTATTCGGTTGTGATATCGGCTGCTCGCTTTTGTCCTGGGATTTCTTTAATGTTGATTCGGTGCAGACCCATCATGGTCGTACTACCCCGGTTGTTACCGGCGTGAAACGGGCGCGGCCAGATAGAATCTGTATTGCTTATATGGGTGATGGCGGAGGATATGCGATTGGCGCTCAGCACTTGGTAAATGCGGCATCGCGTAATGAAAAGATAACGGCTATACTAGTCAACAACTGTAATTATGGGATGACGGGCGGACAGATGGCCCCGACGACCCTTCCGCAAATGAAGACCGAGACAACTCCCTATGGACGCGATCCTGAGGAAACAGGATATCCGACTCAGGGACCGGAGATGGTGGCAGCGATTACGAGAGAGAATGCTTATGTCGCCCGCGGTACGATAGCTAATGTTCGCCAGCTAAAGGGGTATCTTAAGAAAGCCCTGCAGAATCAGATAGACGGCAACGGGTTCTCTTTTGTCGAGGCGCTTTCCAGCTGCCCGACTAACTGGAGCATGAACGCCAAAGAGACCTGGGCGTTTGTCGAAAAAACAATGCCCGAATATTTTAAGATAGGCGAGTTGAAAGCTCCTGCCAAAAAGGAGGAAAAGATAGATGTCTAAACTGACAAAACTGGCCTTAGCCGGTGAAGGCGGACAAGGGGTCCAATCTGTCGCGGCAATTATCGTCGAGGCTGCGAATGATGCGGGCAGGGAAGCCCTCTATATTCCTAACTTTGGCGTAGAACAACGGGGCGGCGTATCTGTTGCTTATTGCCAGATTTCCGATGAGAAAATAGGCTCACCGAAATTCAAATATGCTGATTTGATAATAGCCTTATCAGATCGGGCTGTGCGCCGGACCAGACAGTATGTAAATAAGGACACGGTTTTTATATATGATGCTTCTATAGAAAACATAGAAAATGATCTGCCCACCAATGCGAAAAAGGTGTTGGCGATACCTGCGCTGGATATAGCCAAAAAGGAACTGACACCAAGGGTATTTAATGTAATCATTATGGGGGCGGCAATCGCAGCGACAGGTGTAATCGATATGGAGGGCGCAAAAAAAGCGCTCGAGAAGAGACTCGGTTATAAATTCGAGAAGGACCCTAAGCTCAAGGAGTTAAACTTTCAAGCTCTCGAAAGAGGAGCAGAATTAGTAAAGGGAAGTCTTTAATCGGTTACTTGCCCAACTCACGTAAAGGAGGAATGATTATGACATCAAGTTCATATAAGTATAAACAAGCCGACACAAACAAAGCGCTTTTTACTGTTTTCACTGATTTATGTAAAGGATGCGGGCTTTGCATAGAGAAGTGTCCTGCAAAAACACTGGTGTGGTCGGAGAACCTGGGCGTATATGGAACACCTGCCGTGGAGCCGAGGAACAAAGAGGAATGTACTGCTTGTGGCATGTGTGCCACCGTTTGTCCGGATTGTGCCATTGTAATTGAGCGGAAGAAGTAAACGTAAATCGGATTTGCAGCAATCTATGCCGGGGTCAGGTGCGAGTGAGTAACCCAATACACGCGGAGGTTACGATAAATAGCCTGACCCCGAAAAAATGATATTTTGTGATATTTATATGAAAAACGAGTTGACATGAGCAACGGTCGTGTGATAGTATAAGAAAGTCGTCACGGCGACGGAAACATCCAAAATTTAGCCGGTTGACGACAGCAAGTTAACATGATAAGATGTAATTCCTGCCGA
>DIVP01000050.1 GCA_002422465.1 Peptococcaceae bacterium UBA6129
TTGTCTTCATGCAATCTTTCATGGATGAAGTTGTTGTTGACTCCGAAGTTAATCGCGGCACGAGTGTGACGCTGCGAAAACGTATCAGCAGTAATGGGGCTGAAAACAAAGCCGTATCTTAAGGGGACGTATATGAATATCAGATTATCGGAAATGAATTTACCAAGGTTTCCGTTACTTCCGGACGAGGAAGTGACGGAGCTGTTAAATAAAGCACAGGCAGGTAATGCGGACGCGAGAGAGAGATTGATTAATTGCAATCTTCGTCTCGTCTTCAGTCTTGTTCAGAGGTTTGCCAACCGGGGTTATGAATTGGAAGACCTTTTCCAGATCGGCACTATCGGATTGATCAAAGCAATCGATAAGTTCGATCTGACATATAATGTAAAGTTCTCGACATATGCGGTGCCGATGATTATCGGGGAAATACGGAGGTTTTTACGTGATGATAATCCTATCAAGGTCAGTCGTTCGTTAAAAGAAAATGCTTACAAAATAAATAAGATAAGAGATACACTAGCCAAGGAAAAAGGCAGAGAACCTACGCTGCAGGAGATTAGCGATGCGCTTGGTATAGGGATCGACGATATTATTTCGAGCCTGGACGCTGTTCAGATGCCTGCTTCAATCAATGAGACGCTATATCAAGATGATGGGGACCCAATTTATTTGCTTGACCAATTAAGCAGCGAAAAGGGCGAACCGAACTGGTTTGAGCAGATCGCGATAAAAGAGGTTATGAATAAGCTGCCCGAAAGGGAGAGAGAGATAATTATGATGCGGTTTTTCTTTGATAAGACTCAAACCGAGGTTGCCAATCTCGTTGGTTTGTCTCAGGTCCAGGTGTCCAGAATAGAAAGGCAGGCCTTAAAACACTTTAAGAACCTTATTGATGAAGAGGGTAATAATAAAACAGGCTAGCTTATCTACGGAAGAACCCCGGTGGTAGCCGGGTTTCTTTTTTTATATACAAAAAAATAAAAAATTAAAGCAGGAATATCATAAATATTGCGGAAATAAGGTAAAAGTAATAATATATTGATAATAATAAGAAAATTAAGATTTGGCTTAGGAAGGTGAGGAAAAGATGAGGTTAAAGTCTCAGATTACCGTATTTCTAGTGCTGGTCATAATTTTGCCGTTTCTTTTATTTATTGGTTTCAGCAACAGATATTTTACACAGGATTACATTAACAAGATCGATGAAAGCAACAAAACTATAGCAAATAACGTATCTACAGTAACTAATGCCGTTGCTTTGAATGTCAGCCAATTCATTGAAAAAGCATATGTTATTACTGAAGAAATAGCCCTAAATCCGTACACAATTACTTTTGAAAAGACAAGCCAAGATATCCTGCTCAAAGAAAAAATCAAATATCACCCTTATGTAGACTTGTTCTATATTCAGGGTACCGATGGCATGCAAACCGCCCGGAGCAGCGGGACTTGCGGGGATAGGTCGAACCGCTGGTGGTTTATCAAGTTCATGGAGGATAAAAAGCCGTATGTAACAAAGTCCTATTATTCAATCTCCACTAATCTGGCCGTTACTTCAATTATTTATCCTATTAATGATATTAGCGGTAATCTTATTGGGGTGATGGGGACTGATTTAAAGCTTGATTATCTGCAAAAATTAGTTGAAGAGTTCAATAAGGACGGAACAAATGAAATTTATATCTTTGACGGGGAAGGCGTCGTTATCGCAAATCCTGATTACGTCAAAGTGCAGGATAAATATAATTATAAAAAACTGATCAAAACAGTATTGAAGAAGGATAATAGCGGCAAGCCGGTTCTGGACGAGAAAGGCAATCAAATCGAAGAAGAAATCGCTATCCAGGCGCCGGCAGAGTTCCAGGATATTATTAACAAGGCTGGGGCCGGAGAAAACGGTTTAGCGGAATATACAGACCTGAAAAATCAAGAAGTCATCGCAGCATACAGCGCTATTGAATTACCTGGCTCTTCGGAAAAATGGATTGCTGTTACTGTGCAGAAAAAAGCCAGCGCGCTGGGTTCGGTCAGCTTGATGAAAAGAGTTAACGTCATTGGCACCGTTGCAATATTTGCCTTAATCCTCGGAAGCTTCTTTATACTCTCGAGGAAGATCTTAAAAGGAATCGTCGAAGCTAAACAGAAGGTTGACACTATAGCCGAAGGTGATTTATCAGCAAGGATCAATATTGGTGGAAGCGGCGAAATAAAAGAACTTGGTGAACAGGCTAATAAGGCGATAGAAAATCTGGCTAATCTGATAACCAGAGTAAAAGAAAATGTGGAAATTGTTTATCAGTCCTCTCAAGTGCTGGAAGAAAAGGCCCAGGATTCTTCCGGCAGCAGCTACAGCGTCAAAGAATACATCAATAAAATAACTGATAAGTCTGCGGAACAAGCAGGAAATATCAGCAATGTCCGTAGTGTATCCGGAGAAATAAACCAGCAGATCATCGAAGTAAACGGCAGTGTAAAAGAAATCTCCGCCTTCATTGAAAATGTGAATTCGCTATCCATCAAAGGCCATGAAAAGCTCCAGGAAACCTTGACTCAGATCGGTGAAATCAAAGCTACCACAGAAAAAATATCCGGTATTACCGGGAAATTGAACAAGGACTCGGCTCAGATTGGCGACATTATCAACCTGATTGCTAATATAGCGGAAAGAACAAACTTGCTTGCGCTGAATGCCTCGATAGAAGCGGCGCGCGCCGGTGAAGCAGGAAGGGGATTTGCTGTAGTCGCTGATGAGATTAAAAAACTCTCGGAAGGAACTAATGATGCAACCAAGCAAATCGCGGCTTTAATTGAGACCACTCAGATGAATGCCGGTGACGCCGCCAACGCGATGCTCGAGGGAAATGAAAAAGTAGTGAGGGGAGAAGCTATCGCGGCAGAAACGAGTGAGGCCTTTGTGCAAATCGTCGAGAGCATCAAACAGGCCGGTGTAAAAATCCATGATATCTTAGGCTTGTCCGGCCGGATGGTTTCAGCAAACAAAAAGGAAGTAGCTGCTATAGATACTATTACACGTATTTCACAGGAGCTTCTGCTGGCAGCCCGAGAAATAATGGACATATCAAATTCGCAAATTGCCTCGATGGACGAGGTCGTAGGGATGGCGGATAAGCTAGCAAGCATCTCCCTGAGCCTGAAGGATAATTCCGGGAAATTCAAAACTAAATAGAAATAAAAAATGTACCACGTATGCTAATGGTCACTGGCGCCGGACAGCTTGATGTCTCGGCGCTTTTTTCATTTCGAGATTTACGTCGAAAAAAACAGGAATTAGGTATTTTATCCAGAATTACTCTAGTATTACACTTAGTTCGATAAGAGGAGGACTTTACATTGCGCGTGAAGGTTAAGTTACTAATACTAATGTGTGTGCTGTTTATTATGCTGCCATTTTCTCCAACCAAGTCTTATGGTATTGAGACCGCGGTGAGAGATGTTGAGGTTACTCTGCAGGATTATGTGGTCGACCGGCCGGTTAATTATTTTATCAGGTTTATCACCTCCCAGACACTTCTTGGCGGTCGTGATATGATAACGATAAAGTTCCCCGCCGAGGTTAACATCTCGGAAAACATCAACAGAGAAAATATTTCGTTCAATGGTTTTACAACAGAATCCATTGACTATGATGAAAATATACTGAAGGTCTTGGTGCCGTCCGGCAGAAGCGTTCAATACGGGGAACTTGTGGAAATCGGCATTGCCAGCGCTGCGATCAGAAACCCGCGTGTAGCCGGTGACTATTCTGTGTCTGTTTATACGTCACTTGATGTCCGCGAAGTGCAATCACGGTATTTTACGATTACCGACTATGAGTATTCGGATGGTGTCAGCAAGCCGACAGTCAAGCTTGAGATAACTGAAGAAAGCGACCCTCCTGCTTACGAAATTATTTTTAAGACATCTCTCAATGGCAGATTGTCAGGCGGAACTGATAAAGTCATGTGTGAGTTTGCGGCCGGCACAGGTATTCCCAGCAGTATCGATGGGCGGTATATTACTATTAACGGCATTACGTTAGCAGGGCAGATCATTACTCCGTCAGGAAGGACACTGGCATTGCCGCTGCCACTGTATTTGAATATTCCGGCTAAAGGACAGGTCAAAATCAATATTTCATATGAAGCAGGGCTGACGAGACCTGCCAATACGTATAATACGTATAATACGCTGAAGGTGTGGACAACCGTCGAAACAAGAGCCATAACGTCATTTGAATATGAGACAACAAACAGTGAAGGAACAGATAACCAAGCGGTGAATTTTCAAGTTGTACTATCACCCGATGGTATAAATGTCCCGGCCGCGTACGCTATGCAGATTGTATCCGGCTATCTGACCGATTCGAACGCTGATGATTATGTGAGCGGTTTTATTCTGAGCTTCCCGGCAGGAACAGGATTACCGGCGGTCATCGCCACGGAGCATATCAAGGTCAACGGAACAGCTGTCGGTGGTATACTCAGCGATCCACTGAAAAAAGAGATTATTTTTACATTGCCGGCTGCTATCTCGTTGCAGCAGGCGATAAACATCCAAATCGACAAAGCGGCAGGAATCATAAATTCGGCTGTCGCTGCCGATTATAAAATGGAAATAAGGCCTCTTAGCAGTCCCAAGAGCTGGACGTCCAGTTTTTTCTCGATCAGACCGGTCTCATCAGTAGTTACCAATCCCGTAGTTTCTACTCCTGTTGGCACTTCCCCGGCCAAACAGATACAGCTGCGCATCAACAGCTCGCTTGCCGTTATAGACGGGGTTAGCAACACCCTCGATGCCATGCCGGTGATAGTAAATGATGTCACGCTCGTGCCGCTGCGTTTTATCTCAACAGCATTGGGCGCTAAGGTGGATTATGTTGAGGCGGGCAAGTATGCTTCAGTCGAGGATTCTACGAAAAAGATAATACTTTGGGTTGACTCAAGGACGGCGAAGATTAACGATGAGTTTCAACTGATGACACAAGCGGCTAAGATCATAAATGATCGTCTCATGGTGCCGCTAAGGTTCATCAGTGAGAACTTTGGTCTGACGGTCTCCTGGAACGGGGCGACTGAAACGGTGACGATCGTGCAGGGACAGGCTGCCGGGGACACTACTGTTACAGCCGAGGTAGTAACGCAGCCTGTGGATACATATCCAATTGGTTATAAGGCGTATATCAAGGCAGAAAACACGTATTGCAATCTCCGCTTGGGACCAGGTCTGAATTATACCAAGACAGGAGAGGCGTTGCCGGGAGAGGCTTTAACCGTATTATTAGAACAGGAGGGCTGGTACAGAATCAGGACAACCTCGCAAGAGGAAGCCTGGATAGCCGGTTGGATGGTAGATATCCCAAGAAGCTAACAACCCTCATTGAAATAATTAATTAAGATTAGACGGTCCGGATATGATAATTATGTCTGGACATTTTCTTTTTACGCAACAAAGAGTATCAAGAATAAATGAATAAGTATTTCCGTATTGCACGATAATAGAAGAGGCGATTGACATGGTAAGGATGGTGATAAAGGCTTGTTCGATGAATTTGCCGCCATAAAAAAGAGAATTAAACAGCGCGAGAAAGTTTTAAAGGCCTGGGCTGATATGAAGCCCAACGATAAGACGAGAATACAGCAGGATATGCAGAAGGATCACCAGTCCGTATTGCTGAAGGAAGCACAAGTAACCGGCGATGAGCGTCAGCAAATATTTAGTTTGCGCCGCGAGATTGAAGAGCAAGAGCAGCGGTTTCAACAGGCTGACGGTATCGCCTTCCAGAAAAGGGTCAAAAAGCTGGCTCCTAAACCTAATATTGTCAAGAATACAATCCTCGCTTTTTTAGTGGGGGGCGCTATCTGCATGCTCGGGCAAATTATTTATGATTTATTTGCGAACAGCGGGCTGACGGAAAAGAACGCTTCAGCGGCGACTGCTGCAGCGCTTGTATTCGGAGGGGCTTTTTTAACAGGCTTGGGTGTTTATGATGTTCTTGGAAAATTTGCCGGGGCTGGCTCTATTGTACCAATCACGGGCTTTGCTAATTCCGTGGCAGCATCCGCGCTGGAATTCAAACGCGAGGGATTTATCTATGGAGTCGGAGCGCGCCTTTTTACAGTAGCAGGGCCGGTAATTGTTTATGGCACGGTGGTGTCAATCTTTATTGGTTTAATTTATTATTTGGTAAGGTAGGTTAAGAAGATGGCAGATAAAAAAGTGGGCAAACAGACGCTGCAGTTTGCCTGTGCTCCGGCTATTACGTCGTGGGCTTCAATTGTTGGTCCGATGGAGGGACAGGGACCGCTAAAAGAATATTTTGATATGGTACTCGAGGATAATTTAGCGCCAGGGGAGCAGTCGTGGGAAAAAACAGAACAAAAGTTAATGCAGCATAGTATGGAGCTTGCTCTCGAAAAGGTAAAAATATTGCCCGGTGATTTGGATTTCTATTTTGCCGGAGATTTATTAAATCAGATTATCACCGCTAATTTTACGGCGCGTTTCCTGAGTATCCCCTTTATTGGGTTGTATGGAGCGTGTTCAACACTAGCCGAAGGACTGTGTATGGGCTCAATATTTCTTGACGGTGGATTTGCCGAGAAGGTAGGAGTTTCAGCCAGCAGTCATCATGACACAGCGGAAAGACAGCTGAGGTTTCCAACGGAACAGGGCTCGCAGAGACCGTTGACAGCACAGTGGACAGTAACCGGCGCAGGCTCCTATGTCCTGCAAAAGACAGGAACGGGCATTGTCATAACTCATGCCACGATTGGAAAAATTCAGGATTTGGGTGAATCTAATGCCAACAATATGGGCACAGCAATGGCGCCGGCGGCATGCGATACGATTATTACGCATCTTCAGGATTTAGGCAGAAAGATACACGATTATGATCTAATCATTACCGGGGATCTGGGGGAGGTCGGACTTGCGGTACTCAAGGAGTTATTAGGTTCAAAGGGCTATGCCACCGACCGCGTCAGTGATTGCGGGGTTTTAATATATGAGCCCCAGCAGGATGTTCATTCCGGCGGAAGCGGCTGTGGCTGTTCCGCGGTTGTCTTAAATTATCTCTTGGACGAGATGCTGTATAAGAAAAAATACTACCGCATTTTTTTTGTTGGGACAGGAGCCTTACTTAGCCCGACGAGCAGTTTTCAGGGAGAATCAATACCGGGCATTGCACATGGAGTAGTTCTGGAATACCGTTGAAAGGAGAACTTAACTATGGAAGGCTTGCTTAGGGCTTTTCTTTTGGGAGGGGTAATATGTGCCGTTGGCCAGCTCTTAATGGATTTAACGCCCTTCAATATAACCCCTGGCCATATTCTCGTAGGTTATGTTACCGTCGGTGCTATTTTAAGTGCGGTTGGTCTTTATGAGTATTTGATTGATTGGGGTGGCGCCGGAGCCACTGTCCCATTATCAGGATTTGGTCATTCCCTAGCTCAGGGAGCTATTGCAGGGGCAAAAAAGAACGGTGTTTTGGGTGCATTGGGTGGCGGGCTCGAAGCGACATCAGTCGGGATAGCTGCGGCTGTCGTCTTTGGTTTGCTGGTAGCGACGTTTTTCAAGCCGAAAGGCTGATCAGGAGGAATAATAAATGAGTACAAGTGAACAAAAAAGGAAAGTGATTCTTGTTACGGATGGTGACCGGATTGCGCGACGGGCTGTTGAAAAGGCAGCCGGAAACATTGGCGGCCGCTGTATTTCCGCATCCGCAGGGAATCCGACACCTATTGATGGGGAAAAGATTGTAGATTTGATAAAAACTGCCGCTCACGACCCGGTTGTTGTCATGTTCGACGACAAAGGTTCCTGCCGCAGGGGTAGAGGAGAGAAGGCGCTTGAGTATGTGGTGAGTCATCCGGATTTGGAAGTAATGGGCGTATTAGCAGTCGCGTCTAACACAGAGAGTATTGAAGGCATATGTGTGGATTGCGCTGTTACAAAGTATAAACAGGTAGTAAACGGACAGGTTGATAAAGAGGGCAATCTTATTTCCGGCAATAATATTGTTATGGGTGATACGGTAGATGTTTTGAACGAATTCGATGAACAAAAGGTGCCTTTTGTAATTGGCATGGGTGATGTCGGCAAAATGGAGGGCAAGGATGATGCCGCCGACGGCGCTGAGGTGACGACCAAGGCGTTTCAAACGATTATTGAACACTGGCAGAGTAGACAGGCACACTAGGAAAAAAGAGAAGGGAGTAAGCTCTTTGACCTTCAAGGTGGGAATTCCGCGTGCACTTTTTTATCATGAGTTTTCTGTTTTGTGGCAAACTTTTTTCGATTGCCTCAATGCTGAGGTGATAGTATCCGGTGAAACTAACAAGCTGACCGTAGATCTCGGCGCCGCTAGAGTTGTAGAAGAGGCCTGTCTCCCGGTAAAAATCTATTTTGGTCATGTTGCCCAACTTCCCCTCCAAAAATTGGATTATCTTTTTATCCCGAGATTGGTAAGTATAGAGAAGAAGACTTATATCTGTCCGAAAATTATGGGGCTGCCGGATATGCTTAACGCCTCCGGATTAGCGGTTCCACCGTTAATTAAACCTGTACTAAACTTGGTTTCGCGTAATAGCTATGAGGACTTTTTAAGAGAAATAGGTCGTTTTTTCGGACAAGATATTTCAAGAATAAAAAGAGCATGGCAAAGCGGCTTGCAGGAACAGAAAAAACATGAATCAGCGCTGCTGGGAGACGTTAATCAGGCTGTGAATAATACAGGAAGTGTGGCTCAAGATAAATTGACCATACTTTTACTTGGACACCAGTATATGATCCATGACCGGCATATCAATTTGAACTTGCTTGAAAAGCTGAAGCTTTACGGATGTGATATTTTATTGCCCTGCCATATTTCCAAAGAGACTCAGGCAGCGCTCGTGAAAAAACTGCCTAAGTCCATGTTTTGGTCGCACGGCAGGGTTTTACTGGGATCTGCTTTTTATTTTTCAAGTCTGCCGGGACCCAAAGGAGTGATAATACTTTCATCATTTGGTTGTGGAATTGATTCCTTTGTGGTTAATATGGTGATAAGATATTTAAATAAGGCGAAAATACCCAGTCTGAGTATAACGCTTGACGAACATACCGGTGAAGCCGGTATTGATACTAGGGTTGAAGCATTTTTTGACATGCTTTGTTGCAGGAGGATAAAAGATGAAAATTACTTTTCCGCATATGGGCAATTCCTGGGTCACGCTGAAGGGGCTTTTGGAGTATCTTGGGCTGACAGTTATCATGCCGCCCCCCACAAGTAAAAAAACAGTAAGCCTGGGAGTAAAACATGCCCCGGAAGCTGCCTGTCTGCCTTTTAAGATAAATATCGGCAATTTAATAGAGGCATCTGAGCTTGGAGCCGATACGTTTATCATGGCTGGAGGAGTCGGTCCTTGCCGTTTTGGGCTTTATGCCCAGCTTGAAAAAGAAATACTCGAAGAGGCCGGCTATAAATTCGAAGCATTGGTATTGGAACCACCCGATACTAGTGTTTGGCAGTTTCTCAAAAAGGTAAAAAGAATTATCGGACCGGTCTCCTGGTGGGTAGTTTTTCAGGGGGTTTGCTTG
>DIVP01000026.1 GCA_002422465.1 Peptococcaceae bacterium UBA6129
CTCTAACCAGCTGAGCTAACCGCCCCTGTGAAAAAATGTCTAAACAATATTATACGTTCGGACCTGTACATTGTCAAATGTGAATAATATCCTAAGCTGTCTCTGCACAATATTATTGCTTTATACAAAATTTATGATAAATTTAGTATATTAAAATTGGTAAAAATATGCTAAAATGAAACAGTCCAAAAAGAACCAATTGAAAATCAAGCAGAACCTTGTTATAATATGGACAAGTAAGTTGCAGGGGAGATTGTGGTGTAGAGGTTGCACTCAGGTACGTGGCGCCTGATTACGTGGGTTCGATTCCCACCTGTCTCCTAGAGCGCATCTTAAAAAATTGATGCGTTTCAAATATTAACCCGTAAGGGTTATTTTTTTTGTCTAAGAAGCAGGAAAAAGCAAATAAATGTTAAATATTTCCAGTATAAATATGTCTTGGATTACTTAGAGATATTTCGAGGTGTGATTATATGTATCTGCTATCTAAGGTGCTGCCAAAATTCATATTGACTGTAATATTTATAATGTCTGTCCTAACTTTTCCTGTTTCAGCCGGCTCGATATGGGATGTTGGCAGCGGGGAGAGCAGGCTAGAGGGAGAATTACTATCCTGCCGTGATAATCACGTTCATATTGGAACTAAGAGCGGGATTAGAACTCTTCCCCTTTCCAGTCAACCTTTCGTCGCAATGACCGGTTCCTCGGGCGGTTATATTATCAATCCTGCCGACTTCCCTCTTCTCATAAAAGTTGAGCTTGTCATCAACAAATACGGAAAAGTTCGGGCGATGCGCAATAAACAAGAGACTATCGCTACTCCAACAGGGCAAGAACTAGCTGTATCAGGTCATGACGCAATTCTAAGCCCTGACGGAGAAAACTATTTGTTATTTCACATGGAATCCGGCCTTTTTCTATATTCTCTAGAGAATAAATACGCTCCGATTTTTCTGGGCGAGTCATCTATAGCCGCATGGGATCCAGGCGGCAGCAAAATTGCGTGCTTTCACGAAGAAAAAATCTTAATATATGATGTTTTTAAGCAAAGTAAAACGTTACTGTCTCTGCCGGCTGCTCAAGATGGACTGGTACATGTTTTGACAGGGCTGGAATGGAGCCCTGACGGAAAAAATCTTTTATATACCGCTTTAGAAGACTATCCCGATCTGGACAGTAACGTTTTTTGCACCAGGATACTTGATTTAAAAGGCAGCACCCTGCAAACAAAATATATCATAAACATGGTGAAAGCTACCTGGCAAAAAAAAGACCAGATCCTGTTCGTCTGCGCTTCAGATATTTCTCAGGATATTTCCGGTGTTTTCCAATGGGATCTCCTAGCAGATAAAACATCAGTTCTCTTGCCTTTTGAAAAAGGGGCGTACCGCAACACGGCTTATAATCCAGGAACAGACTGTCTGGCCTATACAACGGCTGCTGGTTTTGCAGAAGACCTCTATGTACTGGATTTCACGCGTGCGACAAAAACGAAAATAATGTCACTTCCTTTTCCTGTCTATAACCTTCAGTGGACAAAAAAAAATACCCTGCTTTTTAGTGAAGATTTTAACAGCATTATATATGAAGTTAATCAAAATGACAGTATCGATAATGTTTGTCTTATCGCACAAGCGACAGGCTACCTACCTGTCCATGGCGCTGCTAAGGGTTTCGTCTACTTTTTGGCTGAGCCTTTTGAAGAACCTCAGCCCCTTTTCCTTAACAAGCTGAAAGAAAAAGTACAGGCTGGCTGCCCGGACTAACTAACGGCACGCTTGCCGGATTATTCCTCAGCAAACTGCTGCCTTGCCAGTCCGTAGGATCAGCTGCCAGCCTGTTCATATGTTCCCCTTTTCTATAAGCAGGTATGTTTATTAAGCCTGTGTAGATATTACCTGTACTGCCATTGATATCCCGGGTTCACTTACTTGTATCATTCATTTGCGGCTTCTCTTTAGTCAAGATATCGGTGCCTTTGATGACAGCCAATGCAAGCACTCCGCCGCCGAGGGCGGTGAAAAGCTGTGGTGTTGTCAGCGTTGCGATCAACTTTGGCGGCAGCGTAATATTTAACAGTAATGGCAATAAATAAGTAACACTGATAAACATTATGCCGTATTTTGCCAGAGCAGCCACTACAACCGCAACATACGGTTTCTTAATAAGTAAACCGAAGACGATGGCTAAAACAGCATTGCCAAGTATTATCACCGGTACGGCAGGAGCTAACGGCATAATTCCAAAAGCAAAAGCTATGACTGGCGTCAATAAGCCTATTAAAACCGCACTCACCGGTCCAATAATCGCTGCCGCAAAAAATAGCAGAGCATTGATAACCGGCCCCGTAACATATTGCGGCAATCTGACGCTCTGAACTGCGATAGCCAAAGCAAGGATTATCGCGCTGCGTGTTAACATCTTCGTAGTAATTTGCATAAAAATCTCCTCCTCTAGTCAGTTGATGTCTTAGTTAAAGCCGACTTTACATTTATTCCTTTCAGATTCCCAAGTTGCCCGGTTAACGCTCCTATTTCATCAGTATTCCCGTCCACAATAAGAGAGATCACTGCGAGCTCTTTTTTCTGATAAGGAACGCCCATGCGTCCGATTATACAATTCCCGAATTCGCTAAGTATGGCGTTAAGCCGCGGGATATTCTCCTTGCTTTCCACAACGATACCAATAACACCTATCCGTTTATCCATTATTATCCTCCCGTCTGATTCATTTTGAAAAAAACAAAGACCACCCGGAAATCATGGATTTCACAGGCAATCTCTTCTCTTTTGTACATCAACATCCCCCCTAGTTTCAGGTTATCCCTCAACCTCAGGATTCCTATTAATTTTCCCTTCCTGTTGGGTCTCCCCTTTAGGTCAGGCTTAACTGTATTATACTACAAACGCATAAAATTTAGTACCCCCAAAGCTATAATTATACAACCCGGAATTAATGTAACCTTTCCTTTAACCTTATCGACCACATAATGCTTACCGATCCAAAGACCGGCTGAGACCAGGATTAGTTTGGCCGCCGCAACAAATACCGGTGTAATAAAAGGGTCAAATCCCGAAAGGGCTGCTGCAAACCCAGCGCCAAAAGCGTCCATAGCCAACGCAAAACCTAGAAAGAATGCCTCCCTTATGTCTATCACGCCTGATCTGTCAAAATCAGCCTGCTCTGGCTCTTTGAGAATATTGACGACAATCCTCAGGTTTGGTGTTTTAAACTCAAAGACTTTTTTTGACGGAAATAAATTTAGGGTTAAATTCTGTATGAATAACCAGCTTCCTACGATTATCAGCATAATTGCTCCGAATTGTTGTACCCGGTCCGACGGTAAAAGAAATACGGCAAGGTTCCCGATCAGCATTGATATGGTCACTGCCACAGCAGACGAAAGACAAATAACCAGAAATGAGAGCCTGCCAATTTTTATTTTCTGCATGCCATAAGACAGCCCGACTCCAAAGCCATCCACACTTAAAGCCAGAGAAAACAACAGTAATGCGTAAATCAACTTCCATCACCCCTCTTTTGACTATCAACAATATATGTTGGTATCCTAAACGGGGTGTTTTGTACATCAAAGAAACATTGGATTATATTTCCACCAATTGACAAGCAGTTATCGCAAACTATATAATTTATTATATAATTACCAGTTGAACCTCAATCTTATTGCATAACAGATTTCCTGAAGATTTCTATTCTTTTCCTATTTGTTATGGAGGTGGTTTAAAAAATTATTATACCTGACAGGGTAAATACATATCTGGGTAAATGATAAATTTTTGAGGGAGGTAAAAAAATTAATGAAATTGAATAAAAAAATAGCGTTCTTACTCGTACTTGTGCTTTTGACCACAATAGCGGCCGGTTGTGGTGGCACAAAAACAGAAGCGCCTAAAGAGGTCCTGATAGGAGCTAACTTTGAATTATCCGGAAACGTCGCCACCTTCGGGATTTCTATAATGAACGCTATGGAAATGGCCATTACGGAAATCAATGCCCAAGGTGGCGTCTTAGGTTTACCGCTCAAAATGGTTAAATCTGACAACAAGTCAGATGCTGCCGAATCCACAAACGTAGCTACCAAGCTTATTACGCAGGACAAAGTCATTGCCCTACTGGGACCTGTAACAAGTACCAACGTACTCGCTGCTGCCCCGGTAGCAATGCAGTATAAAATACCGCTATTGACCCCGACAGGGACAGCTGCCAAAGTAACCGTAGGCGATGACGGTAAAACCAAAGAATATATCTTCCGCAACTGCTTTATTGACCCATTCCAGGGTCAGGTCGGTGCAAATTTTGCTGTTAATACCCTCAAAGCAAAAACAGCTGCCCTTTTCATTGAAAAGAACAGTGATTATGCCAAAGGTCTCGGTGAGGTTTTTAAAGCGAACTTCACAAAGCTAGGCGGAACAATTGTATCCGAAGAAGCCTTCGTTACAGAAGATAAAGATTTCCGCGCCACCTTGACCAAGATCAATGCAACCAAGCCTGATGTAATCTATGTTCCTTCATATTATGAGCAAGATGGACTCATTGCAAAACAAGCCCGCGAACTTGGATATACTAATCCTATACTCGGCGCTGATGGCTGGGATTCCGGCAAACTGCTCGAAATCGCTGGCGCTGTTGCCTTGCAAAAAGTTTATTTTACAAACCATTACTCTGCTTTCAGTACTGATCCCAAGGTATCAAAGTTTGTAAATGATTACAAAACCAAATTCGGCAGTGTGCCTGATGCTCTGGCAGCTTTAGGTTATGATTCAACATATATGATTGCTGATGCCATTAAGCGTGCAGGAGCGGCCGACCCTGCCAAGATCACTGCAGCACTTGCCACAACAAAGGGATTTGTTGGTGTAACCGGTACAGTCACAATGGACGATAAACACAATCCAATCAAATCTGCTGTCATTCTTTCCTTTGACAAAGATGGTAACCAAATTTTCGTTGAATCAGTTAATCCCTAATATTTCAAACAAGGATGATATTTTAGGGGGGAGTCCTTCCCCCCTAAAATCCTTTATACTTCTCGAATGGATGTGGGATCTATGGAGCATATGCAAATATTTTTCCAGCAACTTATTAACGGCATATCCCTGGGCAGTATTTATGCACTAATTGCTCTCGGTTATACTATGGTTTATGGTATTATTAAACTCATCAATTTTGCGCATGGCGATATATATATGGTTGGTGCCTACGTTGGTTTTTTTGCTATTACTAAGCTGAATATGTCATTTATTCCAGCGCTTGTCGCTTCGATGCTATTTTGTGCACTTTTAGGTATCGTCATTGAACGTATGGCCTATAAACCACTGAGAAATGCGACAAGAATTGCCGCTCTTATCACAGCAATCGGCGTTTCGCTCTTTTTGGAATATGGAGGCATCCTCATAGTTAGCCCTCAACCCCGCGCTTTTCCTGATGTTTTCCCGATGTCCAAGCTCACATTTTTTGACGGAAAAGTTTACATGACCAACCAGCAAATAGTAATTTTCCTCGTGGCTATTATCCTCATGATCCTTCTCCAGTATATTGTCCATAGAACAAAAATAGGTAAGGCTATGCGTGCTGTTTCTTATGATCAAGATGCAGCTCTTTTAATGGGTATAAATGTGAATACGACAATCTCCGCCACATTTGCAATTGGTTCTGCCCTTGCCGGGGCAGCAGGGGTCCTGGTCGGCATCTATTATACGTCAATCAGCCCGTTGATGGGAATCATCCCCGGCTTAAAAGCCTTTGTAGCCGCAGTGCTCGGAGGGATAGGCAGCATACCTGGTGCAGCTGTAGGCGGTTTATTAATGGGTGTTATAGAAGCTATGGTAAGCGGGTATTGGAGTTCAACTCTACGCGATGCCGTGGCTTTTGGTATTTTGATATTGATTCTTATCATTAAACCCACCGGAATCTTTGGTAAAAATATCCGTGAGAAAGTGTAGGTGAGACCCATGAAGAAAATGATGAATAAACATACAATTATTACTATTATCGTTCTCATCCTGCTTTATGGGTCTGTGCAAGCCTCCATACTCCTTGAGACAATCAACCCGTTTTATCAGTTAAACCTCATCCTCATCTGTATTAATATCATTCTGGCTGTCAGCTTAAACCTTATTAACGGCTTTACCGGCCAGTTCTCAATAGGTCATGCCGGATTTATGGCCATTGGCGCTTATACGTCCGCTATAATGACTGTCAAGCTCGGACAATCTTTCCCGCTCGCCATATTGGCAGGGGCTGTTGCCGCCGCGATAGTAGGTTTCTTAATAGGATTACCGACACTGCGGTTAAAAGGTGACTACCTTGCTATTGCTACCTTAGGCTTCGGTGAAATTATCAAGGTTTTGTTTGTTAATTTTGAATACGTCGGCGGTGCCAGTGGATTCCATGGCATCCCGCATATCACGACGTGGACCTGGGTTTTCTTCATCGCTCTCTTCACCGTCGTCTTTATCCGCAATTTCATCGATTCTTCACACGGCAGAGCCTGCATCTCGATCCGCGAGGATGAAATAGCTGCCGAAACCATGGGAATAAATACCACAAAATACAAGGTCATGGCTTTTACTATCGGCGCTTTTTTTGCCGGAACGGCCGGAGCGCTTTTTGCCCACTATTTCTATATTCTCCAGCCCAGTAACTTCGGCTTCTTAAGATCTGTTGACTATCTTGTTATGGTTGTCTTAGGGGGTTTAGGCAGTATCACCGGTTCAATTCTTGCAGCAATCGCCTTGACTATTCTTAATGCCGCCTTGCAAAGTGTCGCCGAACTCCGTATGGTTATTTACTCCCTCCTATTAATAGTTATAATGATTTTCCGTCCTCAGGGTCTCATGGGCAACAAAGAATTTAGCCTGAAGATGTTCAAAAGACTGGGGAGAGGTGAAAAGCATGGCTCTGTTGGCAATAGGTAATCTGAACATGGCTTTTGGCGGATTGAACGCCCTGACGAATTTCAACCTGGAACTCAACTCCGGTGAACTTGTCGGACTTATCGGACCAAACGGAGCAGGTAAAACCACCGTATTCAATATCCTGACCGGTGTATATGCTCCGACAGCAGGTACAATCATTTTCAACGATGAAAATATTACAGGTCTGAAACCTTATATCATAACCCAGCGCGGTATTGCCCGTACTTTTCAGAATATCAGGTTGTTCAGCAACCTTTCCGTACTTGATAATGTGAGAATAGCTTATCATCCCAACGTCAAATACGGCGTAGCCTCGGCAGTAACAAGAATACCCTCTTTTCATATCGAAGAGGATGCCCTAACTCAAAAAGCCATCGACTTCCTAAAGATTTTTAGTCTGGAAGATAAAATGTATGAAATAGCAAAGAACTTGCCTTACGGACAGCAACGTCGTCTCGAAATTGCCCGGGCGCTGGCTACCCAACCTAAGCTGCTCTTGCTTGACGAGCCGGCCGCAGGTATGAACCCTCAGGAAACCCATGACCTCATGAACCTGATTAAATGGATTCGCAGTCAATTCAACCTGACCATCCTTTTGATTGAGCATGACATGTCCTTAGTAATGGGGGCCTGTGAAAGAATGTATGTCCTCGATTATGGAATAGTAATCGCACACGGTAACCCGACGGAAATAAAAGCAAATCCCAGAGTTATCGAAGCCTACCTCGGAGAGGAGGTTCCCAATGCTAAAAATCAATGATATCAACGTATATTATGGCGCAATTCATGCAATCAAAGGTATCTCACTGGAAGTAAAAGAAGGAGAAATCATTACTCTTATCGGTGCCAACGGCGCCGGGAAAAGCACTATCCTCAAAACCATCTCCGGTTTGCTGCGGTCAAAGACCGGTGATATCCTGTTTAATAATAAAAGCTTGCATTCAATGGCTGCCCAAGATATCGTACGTTCCGGGATTTGTCATATACCTGAAGGCAGACGGATTTTTGCGAATATGTCTGTCCTCGAAAACCTCGAACTTGGCTGCTTTCTCCAAAAGGACAAGGCTGCTATAAAAAAGAATATGGAACATGTTTTTGAAAAATTCCCGCGTCTTAAGGAAAGAATTAGCCAATCCGCCGGTACCTTAAGCGGTGGTGAACAGCAAATGCTGGCTATAGGCAGGGGGATGATGTCGAGACCAAAACTGATGCTCCTGGACGAACCCTCGATGGGGCTTGCTCCACTATTAGTTAAAGAGATATTTTCAATTATAAAAGAAATCAACGAGGCTGGTACTACGATTCTCCTCGTTGAACAAAATGCCAATATGGCCTTATCTATCGCAAACTATGCCTATGTTCTCGAAACAGGCAAAATCGTACTCAAAGGCCCTACGGCGGAACTGGCCGAAAGCGAAGATCTGAAGAAAGCGTACCTGGGCGGCTGAAACATACCGGTCAGACTCTTATTTAAAGCTTTGGTACACCTGCAGAATTGAAGAAAGGTGGTATTAAAATGTATGTAAGAGATAAAATGGCTGCTGACCCGATCACAATTACAAGCCAGACTACCATCGTCAAAGCCCTGCAATTGATGCGCGATAACAAAATCCGGAGACTGCCTGTCGTCGACGACGACAAGTTAGTGGGTATTGTAACCGACCGTGATTTAAGCGAGGTAAGTCCTTCCCCGGCGACTTCCTTAAGCATTTTCGAGCTGAACTATCTTCTCGCGAAAACAAAAATTGGTGATATTATCCCCAAAAACCAACGTGTTATCACGATAAGCCCTGATGAGCTCATAGAAGAAGCCGCTCTTTTGATGCGCGATCATAAAATCAGCGGTATCCCGGTTGTGTCAGCTGAAAATAAACTAGTCGGGATTATCACAGAAACAAATATTTTTGATGCCTTTATTGAGATAATGGGTATTCGTCAAGAAGGGTTCCGTCTCAGTCTGCCGTTAGGGTTTGACAGACCCGGCGTTCTGGCCGAAATAACAAGCGCAATAACCGCGTGTGGTGGTAACATTACACATACCAGTACATATGGTGAACTTGGTAATTCTAATATGGTCTTTCGCATCAATAAAGGTGATATGGACAAGATAACCTCAGCTTTGAAAAAGCTAGGTTATAACAGCACCATCCACCGCAAAAAATAAAGCTGAGATACTATCCGCATAATCCTGATAAGCATAAAATCTCCCTGTTTTCAGGGAGATTTTATATTTGCCGAAAGGTTGACCCCGGCAGTATAACCCTGCAGCGCTTCATAAAAAAGGAAATCGTACTTATCAGCAACCTCACGTGCCATCCATCTACGCTTATCATTAATTTCTGCATAATCTTTTTGCAGAAGCAGAAAAACCGCTTTTTTTTCTTCTTCACGAAGCCATTTTAGGCGCTTGATAACCTCTTTTATCCACATTGCGCTTTCAGTTCGGCCAAACGGCGGGTTTTCCCAGCAAATACCGTCGATAAGCTTTGAAGTCATGAGACAAAGTCTTTCGACCCCGTTATTTTGGATTAAGATATGCTCAGAAAAACTTTTTCTGAGCATCGCGATAATCCCGGCCGCAGCAACTATGAGCTCTGTGCGGCAATCCTGCGGCAGCGTTACCATCTCTACATTGGCAATCGTATCAAGAAACAATCCGTCATACCCTGCGAAGAAGAGACTGCCCACTTTATGGTTAAGCATACGCTCCCATCTTTTTGACCGCAAATCAACAAGCCAGTTCCCGTATTCCTCATTTTTTAACGGCCCGTCAGGACCGGCTAGCAAATCTTCTGTCTGTAATAAATTAACGTCGGGGGAAGCGATATTTATCTCCATAACACTCAAATATCCCAGAACAAGCGTCCCGGCTTCCTGCATTGTTTTCAGTGAATCCGGCGTTTGTCCTAATGGTTCAACTATAGCTACATCAAATCTGGAAAGTTCTTTTTCTTTACGCTGTCCGTAATAAAGCGCAAAATTTTTCGCTGCCAGCAGTCGCTCTTTTCTCGTCACAGGTTATTCACCACATTACTCTTCTGATTGTCAGCAATAGCCGCCGTACGATATAGGTATTCCGTATAAACAAAACATGTCTGGCATCTGTTACCGTGCGCCTTGCACATAGTACCCTCAATCTCCCAGCAATTCGAATTTGTGTTCTTATAGGCAGGGCAGCGCTGACAGATACTGTTTGGCGAGCATCTCATCTCCCAGCATGCCCCGAGAGCCCGTCCTTTCCTGGCCGGGTTGCTTTGCTTTTTTTTAAACCAGCTCACTAGCGCCTTGACAACATTGGCATCCAGCTGATTTCCTGACGCTGAAGTCAATAGTTGTAATGCTTGCTCATATGATAGGGGGTCTCTGTATTTACGGCCATTTATTTTGGCAAGAAAGGTCTGGACCGTTGCTATAATTCGCGAACCTAAAGGAATATTATCACCGCTAAGCCCTCCAGGATAACCATTACCGTCCATACGCTCATGATGATGCCTGATATATAAGGCAACATTGCTGTTGGCAATCGTTGTTTCGATAATAGAAGCTCCGACTTCTGCGTGCAGTTTCATCATTTCATACTCTTGCTCAGAATATTTGCCCTCTTTGAACAACAGCTCGTTCGTAAAACCTAGGATGCCTATGTTGCTTAATTGTCCGGCCAGAACTATATCTTGGATGTCCTTACTTTCAACCTTCATTTCCCGCGCAATAATTTCCGTATAACGCGCCATGAGTTCGGAGTAGCCGACAGTGTAGGGTTCAAGATTATCTACGCTCTGAATAAGCATTTTCAGCATATCAGTATATGATTCTGACATTTCTTCGTACCTATGCTTATAATCGAGCAAGTCCCCTATTCTTTTAGCCATCATCTGTAAACCGGTAAGAGAATACATTTCTATCTTAGGTTCTTCCCTATACCAGTATATAGCAATACTTCGCCCGGTTTTAGTTCCGACGCTGACTAATATAAGATAATCCATGCCACAGGTAGCAAAATACGCCGGTAATTCATAAAACTCCTTTTCATTTTTTGACAGACTGCAAAACTCATTACTATCGAGGATTTTGTCAAAAAGCGTATGACATTTGGTATCTTGTTTGAACATCTCCTCGCTGTCTTTTCCGAGACCACTGCAGTTCATAACTGTAAAACTTCCGCTATTATTAGAAAGGAATCCGCCTCCGTTTGAACGCGCCATTTTTATGGATAGATTCATTGACATCCTCAGGGTACTTTCGACGTCTGTTGTTGTACTCGTCACCTTTTGTACGGCTTGACTTGCCGCAGCATGAACCTCTGCCTGTCCTCTCAGCTTGTCCATTTTTATTAATATCTCCAGGAGCGGTCCGAGCATTTCGCCAAGATAATCCAGTGATGCTCTCTTCCTTAATGACCTGGCTCGAACCGGCCCGAGACGAATTTGCCCCATCTTGCCTTTTATCGGGATAATAAGCAAGGGGACTTTGCCCTCTTTGATGATCATAGTGTAATCTGGCTGTCCATTTGCAGAAACCATCAATGCCGGAAGATATCCCTCTTTTTTAAATGGCAGTAATCCGGTATAACTCGGAGTTATATTTTCATCAAGAACCTCAGAATGCAGGACAGCCCTCAGGATATACTGGCCGCTCTTTTCGTCCAGCAAGTAAAAATAATACCCGTCTGCCTTGATAAATGAGCGAACAATATTCAGTATGTCATTTGATGTCTTTTCAATCCCAGCCGTGGGTTCAAATCTATCCAAGACAACCTGCATAATCGTATTACGGTACTGTATATTTTTGGCCTTTTTCCATTGACGCAGAGCTATAATTAGCAGTCCGAGCGCCAAAATAAAATAGAAGGTAAGATAAGCTGAAAAGTCAAGGAGGACAAGCTGATTTTTTATATACAGCAGTTCATTGTTAAGAATAGCCAATATCTTACTGCCAACTTCATTTATCGACATGCTCCTCCACCCTTCTATCTTGTTTCAAAGATTCCATTTGACCAATGGCCACAAGTTGCGCCAATTCCTTTAAATGCTCCTGCAAAGCTGAAATCTGTATCGATTGGAAGAGGAGAATAAACAAGATAATCAGCGTAGAAAACAAAAACAATAACGTTGGCGGATATTCTACACCGGCAAAATCAGCCAATACCTGCAGAAGATCGGGCATTGTTGATAAGGCTAAAATTATCAAGGCGCCGAACAGCCAAAGCAAGGAGTTGCGCTCATTGATTTTGCGTTGAACAAGCAGATAAATTACAGTACCGACAAAAACCAGACCGCAGAAGAAGATAAATAGCTTAAGAGTACTGCTCATGATTCATATCCCTCCATGTGGTTGTTTTTGGACGCAATAATACTACAAGGATACTGACAAGCATCTTGATCAAATAAAAGGCAGGTTTTAAACCGGCGTGCATACTCTTCCCAAAGTTTCTAGTCCGGATATTGGCCGGAAACTCGTACACCTTAAATCCATTTAAGATCATCTGGATTAAGACATCGGCATCGGGATAATCGGTTGGATAATGACCCATGAGGGCATAATAGCTGAATGCCCTGCGGGTCAGCCCTTGCAAGCCCGAAGAAGGATCAGTTATCTTTACGCCGGCGGATATCCTGATAATTATCCGGAATAAAATAATAGCTGTTTTTTTAGGTAACCCGGTTTTATAAGCGCTATGCCCGAGAAACCTTGAACCTATTATGATGTCGGCGCTGCCTTTTTCCATTGCTTCTAAGATGGTTTTGATATCCTCCGGGTCATGCTGCCCATCGGCATCAAACTGGATGACATACCGATAGCCATTTACCACCGCATACTTAAAGCCTGTCTGCAGAGCGCTCCCATACTTTAGGTTGAAGGGAAGGGTTATGAGCCTGGCCTTTTTTTCATCCAATACTATATTTCCGGTATTATCACTCGAACCGTCGTCAATGACAACCACATCAAGACCCGGATATAGTTTGCCTATTTCCTTCAGAACGTTGCCAATATTCTTCTCTTCATTGTATGCGGGTATAATTATCAGACACTTTGTCATGCATCTCCCCGTCCCTCTTACTAGATTATACCGTTGTTCAGAGAATTTTTAAATGACGTAAACTGACAAAATAAGAGATTATTAACATTACTACGACAAAGACTACATACAACAACTTTACGACAAAATCGCTTTCAAGAGGAATGGCAGTCCAAATTTTGCTGCAAATAACTGTGACAAGCAAAACCGGAATGTTAGCGCATAATAATTTGAGTATATGCTTCGCTTTTTTACGTAAGGAGATACCAAGTTCTTTCTTAATATACAAAACCAGGATCAGCGCATTTAAAGAAAACCCTGCTGCCGCCCCGAAACCCAATCCTGCCGAACCTATCCGGTCAACCAGATAGAAGTCCAAGACAATATTAATAACGGCAATGGAGATGCTAATTAAGAATGGTAAGCCTATTTTACCTAATGCTAAATAAGCTCTTATAACTATATAGACCAATGCCTGTCCTACTATTGACAAAGAATAGCCGGCCAATATCCCGGCAGTTATTTGCAGTGAGCTTAGATCAAAAGCACCCCTTTGCAGGAGAATAGAGACAATCGGAACACGCAGGACGTACAATACTATTGACATTGGTAGGGATATAATCAGCACTACACTAAACGCATTGGTAAATGTATCTTTTAGGTCTTTCAGATTCCCCAAGCCTCTGGATTTTGACATGGAAGGAAGAATCACTATGCCAACTGCCGCCACAAAAACCCAGATTGGAAACTGCGACAAACGGTAGGCATAATTGAGACCGGCAATAGTTCCGACGCCTAAATGAGAAGCGAGGTAACGCTCTACTAAAAGTACGCTCTGCGTAGATATTGCTATAAGCAAATAGGGCAGAAATATCGTAAATACTTCCTTTAAGTCAGTCCATTCCATACTTCTAACCGACTCAGAAAATAGCCTGGGCAGATTAAAAAAAGCGCCTTTGCAAAAACGCATTATAAATACCCATACTAACAAAACCATAACTATAACCCCGCCTGTAATGGAAGAAGCCACAAAATGAACGCCATGGTCAATCGGGATCTGAAATATAATGCTTAACACGATAGATACCAGTATTACGGCGTTAAAAAGCACTGGAGCAACCGCAGGAATTATAAAGTAATTCAGTACCTGCAAAACGGAAGATCCTATAGTCACTAGTGGAAATAACATCACAGTAGGCAGGATAATCAAAAACAGGTTGTAACACAAAGAAGACGCTTCCTCAGATAGTCCACTTCCCAATGCATGAAGCAAGCTATTCCCAAATAAATAAAACAGTAACAAAAGAACACCAGAAATCAACAGCATACTAAAAATGGTGCTTTTAATACAAGAGTATAAACGCTGAATATTATTGCTGCTTACATAAATCCTTGAAAATACTGGGACACACGCTATCCCAATGGATGCGGCCAGCAAATTATTTCCTATGGTGTCAGGGAGAAAAAGCGCCAGTACAAGGGAATCTGCTTGATATGATGTTCCAATATATGCTGCAAGAAAGATATCACGAAATACGGCAATGACAGCGAGGCTCATGTTTATTAAAACTAGATTTATTACCGTTTTATTATAGTATTCTTTTTTGATTTTAAACATATTGGTGAGGTTCGCTATCACGTTACATAACCCCTAGTTTAGATTTTATTTGTGCTGCATGCAGCTACTATTCCCTTTGAGGCTTGATAATAACAATATCTTTCCAATCATCCTGTCTTAGTTTTTCCCAGATGATTGATCCCCAAGCATCCATGCTTGCAATTAATACTTTTAATTAATATATTATATCGCTATGTCCGGGAACTGGCTGCCCTGAATCAATTCACCTAAAGGTACAAACGCAAATCTTTCAATCAATCTCTCCAATTTTGAAAAGGTTGAAGAAAGGTTGTAATAATGTACAAACTTGATATGTGCAGGAGCGCTCAACCTTGGTTGTTCAGTATCGATCTCCCACGGATGGACATAAATCATCCCGGCCTTCTTTTTCGTATTTTGTTTTTTAAGGGCCCATGATACAAAATCGAGTGGCAGTATCCTTAAATAAAGGCCTCCGGAAAAAGGGATACGCAGCCCATTTAGCTGTAAAACCGTCGGAGGATATTCTACAAGCCGCAATCTTTTTCCATTAATAACAGGATGAAAAGGCACGACCGGCATACCGTTTATACCGGAAAGCGGGGTTCTAAACGGCTGTATGCTTGAATCACATAAAAACCCCTCATCCTCCAATATTTCCAAAACCCAAAATGTTTCTCGCGTTATTGACCAAGAGGGGGCTCTGTATAAGCTAATTTTTTGACCCGATGTCTGCTCAAGGATATTTCTGGTTCTTACCAAATCTTGTCTAAACTCATCCTCCGTCATCGTACTGACCATTTGATGCCAGTATCCGTGCGAGCCAATCTCATGACCCTCCCGGGCTATTCTTCTTACCAGCTCAGGGTGTCTTTCCGCCACACAACCAAGTACAAAAAATGTGGCCTTTACCCCTTTTTGACTCAGAAGATCCAAAATTCTTTCAGTATTCACTGTTACTCTGTCTTCGAAAGAAGCCCATTTAGAAATGGCAAAATGAAAATCATGGCCTTGATACCAGTCTTCAACATCAATAGTAAGTACGTTCTTCAAAGCACTCGCCTCATCGCGTAAAATATTTTTTCCACATATCGCGGTCTGTTACATAGCGCATCCCCGCAAGAAAAAAACCAACTGCGGGAAAAAAGTCCGATCGTGAAAGAATGTCATCATATACGTTCATCTTCTTTCCGGCCCAAATAGGCGGGTTCATCGCACAGCGCTTGGGATTAGCTATAAAGTGCATTATATCACCAGGCAACAGCCAGCGACATTTTATCCCTGTCTCATACGCCCACACATCTTCAACAAAGTCGTTCATCATCAATTTATACAACAGCCAGGGAAAATCCACCCCAGCAAAAATTGCCATCTGTACAGACCCCCAGAAGCGCGGGTTAATTTCCATGAACTTGATTTTCCGATCATTTTTGTCCAACATAAATTCTAGTTCAACAATACCGTACCATTTGAGCTTTTCCATAAGCAAGAGCGACATTTCCAGCAATTCCGGATAAATCACGCTTTCTTGCACTGTGCTTGGTCCCATTTCCAGAGGGAAATGCCTGATTTCCCTCTGGATAAAGCACGCTCTTGGTTGATGCGCCCTGTCGTAAAGAAGACATACGTCATATCTGTCCCCTGGAGGTATATATTCCTGGATAAGCGGATATGGATAGAGACTGTGCACTTGCAAGTAGGTGTCAACCAGTGATTCTTTATTTTTAACCACGCGGATACCCCGTGAACCCGAACTTATTCTTGGTTTCACCACTACCGGATAGGTTATATTCTCTGCTGTATTGGAAACCTGCTCAAGGCTATCGGGCATAATTGTTTCCGGACAGGGTAATCCTGCTTCACCGGCAGTCCTCACAGCTAGCCCCTTGTCGGCTGCGATACAATACCCTTCATCCGGCGGGATAGCTAAAACACAGTTTTTCTCAAGTTCACCACGATGATCCATCACAATTTTCATAGTGTCATCATCCATTGGCACAAGCAATTCACACGGGTATTTTTCTAAGGTAAGTTTTAACCATTCGAAGTACTTTTCCGGCGCCCTTTGAGGATTGGGCGATATTAGGTGTTTGCTGCAATATTTAGAATAAGAGACAGGCGTAAACCTGGTCTCTTCCGCAGTAATTATCTTGATACCTCTTGATCCCAGAGATCTGGCGACTGCCAGTGTTTTTCTCTGTTGAGCATCTGTAAGCAGGACATATTTCATGTTAATCCACCTTTATTTCAAGGTTACATCTGATATACAGATATTATTTTTTTAACGACCACTTCCAAAGAATACCTCTCGTTGATTTCGCGCAAAGCCTGATCAGCAATTCTCTTACGCAATTCTTTATTCTCATAAAGGACTTTAATTGCTTCAAAAACTGCTGCTCCGCTTTTCTCTTCGAAGATGACCGCATTTTGACCGTGACATATAATATCTCCAATCCCGCCAACAGCCGTACTCATGACAGGAAGACCGCAAGCCATTGCCTCAAGAAGGGCCATAGGTGTGCCCTCTTTCACTCCTTCATCACTGACTGAGGCCATCACAAAAGCGTCTGCCAGATTATATTCTTCGAGCAGCTTCTCTTTAGGTACCTCACCGCAAAAGTATATCGAACTATCCAGCTTATTATGTTTGACGAATTCAGTTAAAAAGTCCTTTTCCGGCCCGTCGCCACACACGATTAATCTGACCGGCAGCTTGTTTTCAACTGCTCTTCTGACACCTTCAAGTACATAAGAGATACCTTTGGATTTAACCAATCTCCCTGCATATATCAAGACAAAATCATTGTTATTATAACTATGCTCCGTCCTGATCCTTAATCTTTCCTCTGGTTTTTGGGGGTAAAACTCTGCGATATTCACAAAGTTGCGAATTAAATTTAATCTATTTTCGCTTGTGTATTGTTTTACCAGGTTATAAGAATAACTGGAAACGACAATAATCTGTTCAGCCTTTTTATAAGCTTCGGACTCAGCCCGAAACAGATAACGGTTTAAAAAGGTATCGTTCATAATGCTTCTGGTCGCCGTACCCCCATTGTGCAAGTGTCCATGTACAGTAAGGATTAGTTTAATCTTTCTTTGACTGCAATATTTATAGACAGCATTAAAGGCGTTGAAGTCTTGAGCATTGACAACATCGTAATTATTTTTCTTCATTTCCCGTATCGCGCGTTTCTTAACCAGCCTTTTCGCCAGCATTAATGCTGCCAAAAAAAGCATATCGCTCTCTAATAGAGGAACAATCATCCTCGTAAATGTAGCCGATAAGTACTGAAAATCTTTTCCCTTTTCCCCGGCAACATTGATGGATTTAGCCTCATGCCCCAGTTTCTCCAGTTTTCTTGCCAGAGCATTAACCCAAGTCGAGACCCCTCCACGGACTGGCGTTACGGCGCTGACGATCACGACATGCATAATAGAACCTCCTATTGCAGCAGATTTCCCGGGTTTTTATTA
>DIVP01000030.1 GCA_002422465.1 Peptococcaceae bacterium UBA6129
ACCAAAGGTTGCCAGTTTTTCAAAGAATCCCTCCTTTCACTAAATCAGGCGATGCCTGTATGCAGATCGCAATACGATTACAATAGCAAACCCGCTGTCAATACAAAAAGCATCTTGAGCGGGTCCTTTACGTATTCCTAATATGTAATACGCTGCCTGTTTTATGCAATCCGTGATTTGATCCATTTCCAAGACCCCCNNNGTCTCCATCTGAAGCCCCGATGTTCAGCTATAGGCGAAAAAGCGAGCTTTTTCGCTTTGGCTGAACGAGTTCACTATTTGCGTAGAGAGTAAAACCTAGCAGGGTTATTGATCATAAAATCATCGATGGTTTCCTGTGAGAAGCCCTCATCGAGAAGACGGGGAAGAAATTTTTCTTTGAGCCAGTTCCAGCCTGGGCCACCGCCATACTGTGGGTGGTGGGATTTTTTACCCATATCATTACAAAGCATTATCTGCTTGCCGTAGCCATCGCCGACTAACTTGCGTAAGAGCTCTACGCGCATGGAATCTGGATAATACTTGGCTTTGCCGGGTCCGTCATAAATTATATAACATCCTTTTTCACAGATCTTTTTGTGCAGCCAGTAGTCCGGATTGCGGTCGACATGAGCTATACCGAAACGGGTAAGATCCATTCCCTCGGATTCGACAATTTCGATCTGCTCAAAACAATATGTTCCGACTTCTGTATGAGTGTGCATGGGAACTCCGGTAATCATCGAGGCACGGGCTCCAGCACGCATGGCCTTCTCCTGAATATCGGTTATGCAATGATACATGCTTGCGCCTTTAATCCATCCTGCCTTTATATCAGTACCATCAATTCCGTTTTCAATTTCGCTTACAAAGAAGTCGGTCATCTGCTTCACGTCCATATTAGAAAGAGCCTTACAGTTTTCATTATTAGGTTTTGATTTCACAAATCCGGTACAGGCAACAATATTAACTCCGGTTTGTTTGGAAACAGTATACAGGCGGGCAACGTCGCGTCCGTCATAGGACATGGGGTTTGCATCGATAAGGGTGCCGCCACCGATAGCCTTATATTTTTTAACCATATCCAGCTGCTCATCCCAACGCCAAAGGCTCCATTCCATATCGGGATTTCCATGACCGCCTACATCCAAAAATACATGCTCATGCGCCATTGTGAAGCCAAGCTCTTTGGAATCAATATCGCCTAAGACAGTTCTTACTAATGACATTATTTTCCCTCCAATTTTTTTATTGTTGTCTTAAATATATCATCGCTCAAAAATAGGGTCAACGCTTTTGGCACAGAAAGCACAGATGCCATTATTGCGCATTTGTGCTAAAAAAAACATTTCAAAAGTGGGAAAATGTGCAGTATTAGAATATGTCACAAATCGACCTGAATTGTTGATTTATAATACCGTTTTGTTAAACTGGAATCATAATTATATTATGAAATGAAAAGGAGAATAAAATGCTTAATTTTAATTTTTGTGTGCCCACAAATTTTATATTTGGGAAGGATGCCCACAAAAAAGTTGGTGAAACAATAGTAAACCTCGGAAAGAAGAAAGTGCTTATTAACTACGGCGGTACGTTTTTGCAGGAAACAGGATTGTTCGATGATATACTGAATAATCTTAAAGCAAGCGGACTTGAAATCGTTGAACTGGATGGCGTACTGCCCAATCCCCGTCTGAGCCTTGTACATAAAGGAATTGAAATCTGCCGTAGAGAAAACGTCGATATCGTTCTCGCAATTGGCGGAGGAAGCACGATTGATACCTGCAAGGCGATTGCAGCTGGAGTTCCTTATGAAGGAGATGTATGGGATTATTATATAACCGGGGCGCCGGTTCTTGAAGCGCTGCCGATAGGTGTAATACTGACAATACCGGCATCGGGAAGTGAATCCGGATGCGGCAGTATGATCACAAACGAAGATGGCTGGCTTAAACGAGGCGCAGGCGGTCCGGCGCTGTATCCCAGCTTTGCAATCTGCAACCCTGAACTGACGTATTCATTACCCACTATACAGACAGCANNGCAGAAAGATATTTCACGAACACTCCCGATACATATATAATCGATTCGCTTTGCGAAGGCTTTTTCAGAAGTTTGCGCGAGGTTGCGCCAAAGCTTATTGCCCAGCCGGACAATTATAATTTGCGCTCCGAGGTGATGTGGATGGGAACAATTGCGCATAACGATACTGTCGGAGTTGGACGCCAGCAGGATTGGGCAACGCATGATATGGGACACGAAATCAGCGGAATTTATGACGCCACTCATGCGTTCTCAATGGCAATCATGCTGTGTGCATGGATGCGGTATGTATACAAACATGATGTCGATCGTTTTGTAAGATACGCAAAATACGCGTGCGGAATCAACATCGATGGCCGCGACAAAGAAAAGGTTGCGCTTGGAGCAATCGAATCAACGGAGAAGTTCTTCAAGTCGATCGGTATGCCTGTTCGCCTGTCCGAAATCAATGTCGATGGTTCCAGAATCGAGGAGATGGCAGATAAGGCTCTGATAAATAAAGAATATATCGGCAACTTTGTACGGCTTAAAAAAGACGATATCGTAAAAATCTATAAAATTGCACTTTAAAAAAGAGGTGAAGATATTTGAAACTAATATGTATTCTTGAAAAAAGAATTCCAGAGATTGGGGCGCCAATTAAAAAATTTGCAAATGAGTTTAAAGGCGCTGATGTGGTTTGTGAACTTTGGGATGATCCTAGCGAAGCTGATATTTCCGCTGTATTCCGCCGCATCGAAGCTAACGGTCCCGATAATGAACCGGTGCCGGAAGGCTTTATGAAGAATCCGGATGCCGAGGTGCTTGTCGGCAGCTTTTGCCCGTTTTCAGCAGCCGGAATGGACACGTTTGATGACCTGCGTATTATCGGCGTTGTTCGCGCAGGCATGGAAAACATAGACATCAACGCGGCGACAGAACGCGGAATAGCCGTAGTTAACGCTGTTGGACGCAATGCGGATGCTGTTTCCGATTACACTATAGGTATGATGCTTTGCGAAGCACGCAACATTGCAAGGGCGCATCATTCAATAATGAGCGGTGGCTGGCAGCTTAAGTTTTCAAACAGTGCCTCAACTCCAGATTTGAGGGGAAAGACAATCGGTCTGTTTGGTTTCGGATATATTGGAAAATTGATTGCCGAAAAGCTTTCAGGATTTAATATGGACATAATTGTATATGATCCATTTATAGCAAAAGAAGTGGTTGAACCTTTCAGGGCGAAACTGGTTGACAAGGAAACACTTTTCAGAGAATCTGATTTTATCAGCATGCATGCCAGACTTACTGAGGAATCAAGGCATGCAGTCGGCATGGTGGATTTCGAGCTAATGAAACCAACAGCGTATTTTATCAACACAGCACGCGCCGGGCTCGTGGATTACGATGCCTTGTATAAGATGCTTGCAGCACATAAAATTGCCGGAGCCGCCCTGGACGTTTTCGATGATGAGCCGCTTGAAGTGAATAATCCTTTCAGAAAGCTCGATAACGTTACCCTGTCGACACACCGCGCAGGTTCCACTTTGGATGCTGCTCTCAACTCTCCCAGAATGGTTTTCGAACGTATTGAAACCCTGATCAGGGATGGGAAAACGGTTGGGTTGGTAAATCCTGTTGTTTTAAAGAATCCGGATTTTGAAGCTTGGAGAAAAAAGGCAAGGCAACAATTAGGAATATAAAAAGGAGGAGATATTATGGATTTAAAGCTGAACGGAAAAGTTGCGATTATCACCGGAGGCGGAGCTGGAATAGGTGCTGCAATGTGCGAAACATTTGCGGAAGAGGGTGTCAATTTGATAATTGCTGATTTTCGTCCTATTGAACAGACAGAAGCATATGCAAAAGAGCTTGCTAATAAATACGGCGTCGAGACAATGGGTGTCAAAGTAGATGTATCGAACCCTGATGATGTATGTGCACTCTATGAAGCTGCTTTAAAAAAATTCGGTACTGTGGACATACTGATGAACAACGCCGGCAAGATGGGGCTGAACAGAATAGAAGATGTCACTATTAACGAACTTAGGAAGTTTGAGGCCGTTAATATTGAGGGGCTATTCCTTATGAGTCAGGGACTTATAAAAATTCATCGCGAGCAGAAGAAAAAGAAAAGCTGGATTGTCAATACTATCTCAAAATCGGCGTTTACCACTAATAGCGGGGGAAACTCTCCATATATAGCCACAAAAGGAGCCGCGGCATCATTCACAAGAGGGCTCGCTAGTGAAGTTGGACGTGAAGGCATATATGTAAACGGCATTATACCGGGCTATGTGAAGACGGAAACCACTAAAAGCATTCCTAACGCAAAGGAACGCAGCGAAGCGATGACCAAAATTATCCCTGTTGGACGTGAAGCAGAACCAAAGGAAATAGCTGATGTTGCTGTTTTTCTTTGTTCTGAAAAAGCTTGTCAGGTTATGGGTGCTCTTGTGGATGTTACGGGAGGCACAATGCTTTAATAAAAAAATCATTAACCACCCACTTGCAAAAACTGCACCCCTTTCGTTCACATGTTCATTTTATCACATGTCAAACTTTTGGGGTGCAGTTCACATTTTAGCCGAGCCTTGTTTTATCATATTACCTTCAAAGCTTCATCAACAGTTATGTTTTCATGCACGATCTTACCAAGAGCACGCGCCATGCCGGAGATGTTCCTGTGCCCCCAAACGTTGCGGCCGATAATAAGACCCTTACAGCCCGCATCAATCGCGTCACGCGCATTTTGAAGCACAGCTCTGTCGTTATCGACTTTCGCACCTCCCAAAGCAAGCACGTCTGCATAACAATTGGCAATAATTTTCTTAAATTCATCAGCCGGTTCTACAAACACAGTTTTGATGATATCCAGACCGATTTCGGCGCCGACACGGCAGGCGATGTTCATTGCCTTGATGCTTCTGTCTTTAGGATCGCTCGAGAACCCATTCGGCAGCATTTCGGCTGCTGCAATTAGTCCGTACTTGTTGCATTCAGCAACGAGTTTTGCTATGTAAACAAGGTTTTTGGAGTCGTACTCGTTGCCTAAAATGCCCATTGTCATTATGCCATCAACTCCGAGACGCAGGCAGTCGTCAATATCATAAGCAGTTCCCATAGGCTGCCCGATAATAGGGTTAAAGGGTACAAGACCCGAACCCAAAACTTCCATTCTGAGCATGGTGCCCATTCTGCCTATTTCCTTGCGGAAATTTGATATAACACCATAGGTTGTGAGAATACCGTCCATGCCGCCTTCCGCGGCTCCGGAGATGACCTTGGCCGGGTTGACCCAGCAATCACCGCTGGCACCGTGGTCGAAAGCGAGGATCAGTGCTTTTCCATCTTCACGAAAAAATTTGTAATAACGATTTTTCATATTCTTTACCTTCCTTATATAATTTTTATAAGCTATTTCCAAAGTTCAGCGATGCGTCTTTTGATACGCAAAGCTTCTACCGCTGGATTATCGGCCTTTAAAACCGAACGTCCGCATATGACTGCGAAAACAGAAATACCTGCTATTGCCGCGAGATTTTCATATGACATACCGCCAGTTGCAGTTACATTCATACCTAATTTCACAAGCTCAGATATTTCTATGGCTTCGGGCTCTCCCCACGGACCGCTCCTTGAACGAGGACGATTATAGATCACATGATCGATGCCATAGCTTTTCCATTCTCTGATGTTATCAAGACTATATTCTCCGTAAATTTCAACCTGCACCTGTTGGCCACACCCTCGTTCAAGCGTTTCGGCGGCAATCTGCTTCTTAACATGTGGTTCTGCAACTGATAGAACGGTGATGAAGTTGGGATCCCGCTTAATAATCTGTGTGCCAAAGTGCGGCGCAACACACTTGAAATCCGCAACTAACAGTTTATCCGGATAGATAGTTCTGAGATAATCGACTGCATGTAGACCTTCATGAAGCAATAGCATTGTTCCGGCTTCAACGATATCCACGGTTTCATCAAGTCCGTTTCCGAGAATTCTGAACGACTCTACCATGGAAGTAGTATCCAATGCGACCTGAAGTTTAGGTGCTTGCATTTTTATTCCTCCAATTACATTTCCGATTTATTGCAATAATTCTATCATTGGGATTTCTACAAGGTCAATAACTTATGCCGTAGTTTCACACATGTTATTTTTGCACAATTGTGCAAAAGTGAAACAAAATTCCCCACGAATAAATATTTTTGATATAATTATGTAAACAAACAAATTCCGTAAATGTTTTTTTGAGCATTATATCGTTACATTTTAACTAAGGATCGGCTAAAATATTAATTCCGATTCTTTTTCGGGGAATGGAGCGGCTAGTGTAGTTCCCTGAGAAAGATTATCGGAAGTTATATTTTAACGATTCCTAAATAGGGGGTTTGGTGAAATGCAAGAGCTTGAGATACTTTTTAAGGTAGCTCAAATGTACTATGAGCAAAAAATGACGCAAAACGATATTGCAGAAAAACTGTATATCTCCCGTTCAAATGTCTCTAGATTTATAAAGCAAGCTAATGAAGAGGGGATAGTTGAGATAACGGTTCACTATCCGTTTGAGAGAATGAGACGAATCGAAATTGAGCTTCGCAAAAGATTCGATCTTGAGGAAATCAGGATTATTGATACAGGTGATCGCACTCCCTTTAATAATTATACGGCTACAACAAAACTTGCAGCTTCGTATATCAACATGCAGCTTAACAATAACTCTACGCTGGCTTTAACATGCGGAAATACAATCTGTGGAATGGTGCATGAGCTTCGTCCAAAGGGATACTTGCCGGATATGCAGGTGGTGCCGTTAATGGGAAGCATTGAGAGCAGCAATGTAATTTTAGATGGACATTATCTGGTGCGTCAGGTTGCAGAGATTTACGGATGCCGTCATTATTATATAATGGCGCCTTTCAGGGTGGATGATGAGTCGACCTGCCAAAAATTGCTTAACAGACCGGCGGTTATTGAAACGCTGTCGCTTGCCGAAAATGCAACCATAATGTGTACCGGTATTGGTTCGGACGTCAAGTCTCCATATTTAACCGCAGAAGAACGCAAAGCCTTTGAGCAATGCGGTGCCATAGGATATATTTCAGGCTATTACTTTGATAAAAACGGTCAGATTGTTAATGTTCCTGAATTTTACAACAAGATGATTTGCACGAGCCGGAAAATGTTCTCGATACCTACGCGTTGTGCCGTGGTCGCCGATATTGTCAAAGCTAAAGCAACGCTGGGCGCTTTACGTGGCAAGCTGATTAATGTGCTCATTACAAATAGCGCCGTTGCAAACGGAATACTTTATTATGATGACAATAGCAAGGTAAAGATATGATGATAAAGAAATTAACTTATTCGGTCCTGCTTCTAATAGCGATTAATTTTTTAATACCAACCAGTGTAGCTGCAAAGGAAAAAACTACGGTTTTTGGTTTATATTACGAATGGCAAACAGATGGGTATCCCAACGGAATTGTCAGCACTTATTATGATTATGGAAATGAGAAGCTAAACGTCATAATCGAAGATGGGATGCAGGACATCGAAAACGAAATCAAAGAAAGAGTTATGGATTTGGAGAATATTGAATTTGAAACAGCCACGCAGGTTGATCAGGACAACACCGAGCCAAATTCTTCTAAAAGATGGAAAGGTGTTCTTGCTGTAACAGGAGCTTATGGTGTATGCGTGTTGGTTCTTATATCCTTTTTATTTTTTAGGAATAAAAAAGGAGAACAGCACGTGCAGAATGATAAAGACAAGATGTCGGAAATTATAGAATTTTACAACAAAAATTTGGGAGGGAAATAATGATTAGCATTCGACTGACCAAAGCCGAAAAACTCAGACGATTATTGGCTTCAATTTTTTATGCAGCTTATACAGTAGCTATGTTTTATTGTTTAATCAACTCAACGAGTTCCGACGACAGGCTTCTTTATTCAGGACTGTTGGTATTCGTGCCGCTTGGGGTGCTGTACGAATTCATCCGATTTTTCTATTCCATGGCTGTTGACGCTCTTAACGAACAATGCGATACAGAGCTTGCAAAAAAATATCTGAAATTTATCAGAAGATTCAACTTATTTAAAAGCTACAGGGCGCAAATAGCATACCTTGGAGGCTTCATCCTATTAGACGATGATAAGCCAGAGGATGCAAGGGAATATATAATTTCCAAGCTTGGGAGTATGAATACGGTGAACAGGATAATGGACTTTCAGTATAATTATTTGCTCTTTTCATGCTGCGCTGCACTTAAAGATAAGCATAAAATCGGCGAGTACTTTATTGCCCTAAAAAAAACAATTGACATGAAAGAACGTCCCGGTAACGATCTTATATCGTTAGGGAATTTAATATGCGGTGTTTATGGTTTGGTTTCAAGGAACGATAGAGAAGCAGCTGACTCATTCCAAAAGGTTAAGCCGGAAAATCTCAGCACACGTGAAAGAGCGAGATATTATTTCTATTCAGCACAGCTGGATGTAAGGTATTCTGATAAGAATAAAATGGAAGATAATTACGATAAAGCGATTGTGCTTGCTCCCGAAATGAAGCTAATAATTGATCATAAACCCAAAATATAAGCAGAAAGGAATATATATTATGCGATACAAATCGAAGATTGTGTGCCGGGGAATCTCAATCGGCGAGGTATATGTATTCGAGCCGTTCATTGCAGCCGCGAAAGAAGCATATATAGAAAAGGGGAGCGAAAAGGAAGGCGTTGCGCTTTACGAAACGACACGGGAAAAAGCCAACGCGGAACTTTCGGCTATCCGCGGCAAGCTCATGGAAACTGACGAAGAGAAAGCTAAAATCTTTACTGCACACATCGATATTCTGTATGACGAGGCGATGGACGACGAGATTAAAGAGCTTATCGAATGTGAGCTTTACTCACCGGATTTTGCCGTACAGACGATTTATGGCAATTACGCCAGACTTCTTGCGAAATCAAAAGACGTACTTATCTCGGAAAGGTCTGCAGATATAATCGATGTGCTCAACCGTATGCTACGCTGTTTTACGGGCGTGGCTGAGAAGAATATTTCGTCTCTTGAAAAACCTGTAATAATTGTATCTCATGATCTTATGCCTTCCGACACGGCGATGCTCGACCGGAAAAACGTAATCGGCATACTCACTGAGATCGGCGGCCAGACTTCCCACAGCGCGATAATCGCGAAAAGTTATGGGATTCCGGCGCTCATTGGCATTCCGGATCTACTCCATATGGTGAAACATGAAGGAAAGATAATTCTTGACGCCGTTGACGGCGAACTTGTTCTGGATCCATCGGAAGCGCAGCTTTGCGAATATGAAACCAAACGAGCAAAGTGGCTTTTAAAGGCCGAGGAGATAAAGAAATATCAAAACAGTGAACCGCTGACAAAAGACGGGGTGCGCATAGATATCGGCCTTAACATCGGTTCTGCGTCGTTACTGGAGCTTGAGGGGGCCGGCTGCACTGATCTTGTCGGGCTGTTCAGGACTGAATTTCTTTATATGGGTAATGAACACATGCCTACAGAGGACGAGCAGCTTAATGAGTACAAAAAAGTTTTGTTAGCATATGGCGG
>DIVP01000042.1 GCA_002422465.1 Peptococcaceae bacterium UBA6129
TTATATTCAAAGCCTATATTGCCTGTAACAGTGTCCATATTTATACTATTCTGAAAAGCAAATTCCGAAAAATCTTCCAGTTCTTCAGTCGGAGCCATGGATGATGTCCCCAAAACGGAAAACTTCTTTAAAGACTCAGGTAGTGAATTATAAACTTTCTTCCAATTAGCGCCGGTACCTATCACCAGAGTACCACCGCCTTCCACCCATTTTTCGAGAGCGCTTATCTGTTCCTTGGAAAGCGTACCTGTATCATAATTGCTGATAATCAATATATCAAATCCATTAAATACCTTTATGTCTTCCGGTAAGTTTTCACCGTTCAGCGGAATTAGAATGCTTTCTACTTTGTTTACGGTTCCATTCTTTCTAGCTTCTGCAATAGCAGTGGAGGAACTTGAATATTGACCGGCAGCCTGCATTAGCTTTATCTTTTCATCATATGCACCATTGTCCGGCTGAGGTATCATTGCACCGTTTAAAAAGTCATATGCAGCATTATCGGAGCTTAAGACGCCTATGGTTTTCATTTCCGGCGGTATCAATTTTGTGAATGTATATTCCATTTCCTTAAGCGTTTTCCCATCTTCCTGGAACTTGACCTGTAAACCTCGTCTTGCAGTAAAAACAGGTGCATTGATTACAATTTCCTTGGTAGCCCCTTCCGCAAGCGATACAGGTTTTGAAAAAATTGTTTTGCTTTGACTGTCAATCTTTATTTCAATTTGTGCTTCACCCTCAACAGCTCTACCCTTGTTGATGAGTAAAATCCTGTACGGAATATAGGCACCAAGCCTGGCCACTCCATCAAAACCCGCCTGCACCTCCATTGCGACATCAGCTTTGGAACCTGAAGAATATACTTTTGCCGGTAAAAATACTGTAATCGTCAATACAATAGTTATGACAATCATAATGGATTTCGAAAACTTCTTCCTTTGTTTCAAGTTACCACCTCTTATCAACATTTTGTCCATTTAAAATAAGTTCCTTAGTTAGACGATAACTTTTACTTGGAAGTTTCATAAAATTATAAATTTTACCTTTATTTTTGGTGCACCGGGGCAATCCAAATCCGAACTTTGCGCGTTGCTTGCAAGCGCGCTATTCACTTCATCAAATGTGATTGCCTTTGTGCCGTCCTTGTAGTTGAAGCCAATAACCACCTTGTCATCGAAAAGGTCAATTGCGTTGATGAACGTGTCGATCAGCATTTTGCGGTGGGGTTGCTGGTGTACATGGCGAGCCTGACCTCCAAATCCTCCTTGGCTGCTTCAAGTTCCTCCAAACGGCTTTTCGTGGACTTGGTAAGAATGCCTTGCTGGATAGCGTTCAGCATATTCTGGATGCCAGTATTTGCCTCTTGGAGCTGCTGTTCATACAATGGGAGATTGGTGTTCTCCCTGTCCTGCAAGTCCATTACCATAGATACGATGGCTTCAATCGCCTTGTCGTCCATGACGATCTTCATGGTTTCGTTGACAACCAAATCCTCAAGCCAATCCTTCTTGACCGACTTTTTCTTGCAGGAAGCGCGTTTCTTCTTTACAGACACACACTTGTAATAGCGGTAAATTTTCGACGTGTGGCTTGTCCCGCTTTCACCGCAAATATATGTACCGCAGTAGCCGCAAAACAGCTTCATCGTCAGGAGATAATCTTCCACGACCTTGTGACGGGCTGGGGCTTTCCTATTTTTCTCCATCTTTTCCTGAACACGGTCAAACAAACCCAATGGGACAATGATTGGGATGCCGTCCGGCACGACCGTGTCACGATAACGAAACTCCCCGATGTAGCGACGATTTTGATACCATTTATACCAAAGCTTTCACTTTTTCTATCAAAATCATTGCGGCTGCTACCAGATTTTTTACCTGGCAGCAGTTGTTGCCAATTCTCCTCATTTTGGTTAATAATCCGGCTTTGATGATAGCAAAGCACCGCATTTTGATACCAAACAGGCCCAAAGAGGCTGGTGAAGACGAGAAAAAACTGCTGCAGGCAAAGCACAGATTAGAGGAAGCCGCGGCCAGAGGCCGGGTCAAGGAACATAAAGTCCGGACGCGGCGGCTGATCCAAGAGAGTGCAATTCTTGAGAAAGCATATCCACCGGCGGCAGAGATGGAGCTGAAGAAACTGGAGAACACATTGTATTGGATGTTCAAATAGTACGTGAACGGAGCGCTCCGGGAGACCGGGGCACTTCCCTTTTTCTCCCCTAAGGGCGCACTTACTCACCACCGCCCGTATGGGCGACGGTAGCCCCTGAGGGGCCCGTCCGCTCGCGGCGGCGAGAGGCAGGATACGGGCATTTTACTTGTGTTTCCTCTGAAAGCGCCTCGGGCTGACATATAGTCCGGATAATACTTGTGCCTGTAACCTTTTATGTTGCCCTGCATTTTTTATACCAGCACAATCCTTTGGTAAGCAATCATTGCGCGCTTCTATTTGACAGGGCGATAATGAATCTTATTTTTCAGCCACGTCTATGGCTATGTCGTTGCCTCCGTCCAGATCCATTCGGTGGAGAAGCGGCACGTCGGCAACGGCGTCATCATATGAATATCCAGTCGTATAAAAAATGGTGCCGCCAATAAAATCCCACCATTTTACGATATTGTTTCCCAATCGCGTGATCGCTGTCCCGTCCGGGTTCGTCCTGTATAGTGCCCAGTCGAAGTTTATGTATAGCATGCCGTCCCTGAAAAGAAAGCCCCAGATTTTGCCCGCTTGTTCGACAATGTTCTGCGTTTCTCCCGTTGCCGTATCAATCCGGCGCAGAATACTCATGTTTTCGTCGCTCTCACTGGTGCAGGTAGCGTACAATGCCCCATCGACGATTTCAGAGGAAAGCCCGTTGTATTTCCCTTCCGCTAAAACTTCTTCACCGGTTCCGTCCGGCTTTATCCGGACGATGTTTCCCGTGACGACTCCCGGTTCCCGTTCCACGGAATATACCCACGCCCCGTCGGAGGGCGGGGTATAAACGGAATTGATATCGCAGTAGGCCAGCAGCGCCTCGTCGCTCTCCAGGCGGATGTCGCTGCCTTCAGGATCGACACTGCACAGCATCGTCTCAATATAATCTCGCGAACCGTACTCATCAGTTGTCACGCATAGGAGATAGATTCTGTTGTCCATGACAAACTCAGCGCACCGTATTTCATAAGCGGGTGCGTCCGGTCGGATTTCCTTGAAAAAGTCCGCATACTCCTGCGCGTTCTTCAGAAAAACGCGGCCGGAGCCGTCAATGTTCATGCGGCAAAGACCGTACGGAAGCCCAGAGTATTGCCCTCCCATTTCAGTCGTATCCTTACTGACGTAATAAAGGGTATCACCCAGCTGGCAGAGGTTCAGGCCAGGCGTTGCCACTCTCGAATCGGCTGGGCTTACCTCTGCTGCAGGAACTGGTTCGTCGGCCGGAGCGAGTGCAGTGGTTTCTGCAGGCGCGGTCTGCGTTTCAGTAGCAGGTTCTACCTCCGGAGCGGTCCGCGTTTCAGTGGCAGGTTCTACCTCCGGAGCGGCGCTTCTGTTTTGATCAGAGGATGCGCATGCGGAGAGCAGAATTAAGAGGCACGTTGTCAGTACAAGGGCAATCATCCTTTTCATGATATTCGTCTCCTTTTTTTCAGTACAAGTAATAAATGCTAGTTTGCAGCAGCGAAAATTGAACGGGCCTTTTGTGTTTAATGCAGCTGACAACAGAACCGGCCCTGTGTTTGACATAGTTGTCCGGATCGCCTTTGTTCGAAAAGATCTGAAGCCTTTCACAGGCGACGATCCGCCCGCCGGATGCAGAGGCTGGTTGACGGACTTAGGATGGTTAACACCTCTAGAAGCGAAAAAAGTCTGACGGCTGTCTTCTTCATAAATTCTCCTGTCAGCTGCCTGCCGTATCGCCTGTGTCGATATAGCTCGGTTGGAAGTCCCTGTAATCAACGAAATTCAGGTCAGGATATTTTTTCAGCACATAGTCAAGAAGGTAGTTCGGCCTGTGTCCGAGTTCATCGTCAATAACGGAGATAAACCCGTCGGTCCCCGAATAAGTCAAATTAACATCATAGGCTTTCACAACCATAAGCACAACGTCTTTTCTTGGACAGGGCTGCGACATGTCGATAATACTGACGAGTTCCGTAAGCCCCAAATCGGATGCAGCCTGTAAATAGCCATGCGGCCAGCCGCCGTTCTGAAGAGCGTATGAACCATAACCCAATGCGCATACCAGCATTTTTAAGACCTGTGCATAGGTCACCGTGCAGTCCGGGTTGAACGTGCCGTCTCCCATGCCGTTCACTATCGAATACCCGGCCGCGTATTCGATATAGGCTTTTGCCCAGTGATCGTCAATATCAGAGAATTGCAGGATTACATTCCTGTACGAGTCAATATTGTCTTCCTGGCCGAACAAACGAGTCAAAATCACGGCGAATTCCGCACGGCTGACAATCCTGTCCGGCTGGAACGTGCCGTCGGGGTAACCCGTAATCACTTTCATACCAGAAAGCGTGTCAACGATGCGGTAAAGTTCCGGATCTCCCTGCTCCGTGATATCCGAATAGGCAGAGGCAAAGGTATTTCCGGAAATGAGCAGTAAAAGGCAGACTGCCAAGGCAAGTATCCGCGTCATTGATGATTTCATTTCAATACCCCCTAACCAATTGGCGTAAAGCAATCTACAGCCGTCACATTATCAAGAACGAAGTAGTCGCCGATACAAGTGCCTTGATAATAGCTGGAGTTATAGGCTTTATTGAGGCTGTTTAATGTGACGCCCTCTAGATTTTCACCCGCATCGATCTTTTTTGAATACAGCGTATTGTACACAATCAGATCGCAGACCCTTCCACTCAAGTCAGTTACAGTTCCGACATCCACATAAAAGTGCGTATATTCACTGTTTACCGGGCTGACCGCCTTCAGGATGACCCCTTCAGGGTGTTGTTCTATCAGGGTACTGATCCTATCCAGCTTTTCCTGACTATTTCCGGACAGTGACTCGCGGTTTATTTGGTACCCAAATGCCTGGACAGTTCTCGCATCCCTGAAGCAAAAACTTCCTGAGACAGAGTAATTGATGTAGCTCAGATTGAATGGGTCAGGCGTCAAACTGACCTTTGCGCCGCCGTTCCGAATGTCCTCATATGTTTTCGTATTTGTTGCTCCCAAGTTCGTAAGAACCATGGCGCTGCTTGTCAGGCAGCACCCCAAAAGCCTCATCTGATCACTAATATTTTTACAAATCGCACCATATTTCGCGTCTGTCAGGTCTCCCACGGACCAGCTTCCGCCCTCCGTCGACGCGCCTTGCGAATACCAATGATAATCGTTCTGCTGCACCGTCAATATCTTAGTATTGCTTTTTGGGCCGCAAGTCGTTTCTCCCTCCGCGATCACATATATCATATAGCTACCCTCATCGAGACCTGAGACAGTATAGCTTGTTGATGTCGTATTATAGGCGCCCACATTCAAAGTACTGCCGAATTTAATAACAACATCATATGATTTTGCACCTGCAACCGAGCCCCAGGACACGACGGCGCTTCCCGCAGGCGTGATGTTCTGTGACGATATCGAAATCTGAGGAGCTGCCAAGGCGTTGTCCGTAATCAGTTTGAACTTAATATTATTCGCTGCGGCATACTGCTGTGCATATGAACCCTGATAGCCGTATATGGTAAGATTGTTGCATCCTATAAACGCTCCGTCTGTTCCGCCGGCTATGGAAATGACATTTGAAGGTATTATGATTGACGTTAGATTTGCGCAATATTCGAACGCCCAATAATCAATAGTTGTTACACTTGTTGGAATTGTAATGGACGTCAACCCATAACAGAAGCAAAAAGTTTCATGTTGGATCCTGGATATGCTATTTGGGATTGTAATTGACGACAGTTTATCACAGTTTACAAATGCCCCTGCGGAAATCTCCGTCACAGTGCTCGGTATAACATAAGAAGATAAGTTCACAGGTATGTAGTTCAGTATTTTGCCGTTATTGATCAGGATTGGGTTGGGTATTGGCGTGCGGTAACAAATATTAACGCCTACCGAAGTTACACTACTGGGAATGGAAAGCGACGATAGTTTTGGACAATATGCAAAAACACTGTTACCTAGTGTCGTTACACTATCCGGTATATAGATCGAGGACAGGTTATTGCAGTTCATAAATGCAATATCGTTTACCTTTGAAACGCCATATGGAATTACTATTGATGTCAGGCTTGTACATTCATGAAATGCGCCAAGTCCGATTTCTCTGATGCCCAGATTCCCCGGTATCACCACATCACCGCCGCTGCCGGTATACTTGGTCAATACACCGTTTTCAACCGTAAAATCGCCCGCGCCAGAGGCAAAAGCAGTCACATCGCAAACCATGACCAATATGCAAAATACAATTATACAGCAAATTGTTTCCCTAATTTTTCTCATCGTCGGCACCTCAATAAATATTTCATGATAATAGCTATTTCTTTATTTTCCAAAGTAACACAACACAAAATATAAAATCACGCACTGTCTATCCAAAAAACGTCCTGCTTATTGGCAGGACACATACGCTGTAATTGTTACTGCCTTTTATTATTTGAAGTGGTTTTGCAGTACAATGCATAAATGCTCGTATGGAGAATCCTTGTAATCATAATAGCATAAATTCAAGGTAATTCAAATATTTACAAAAAATAAAATGTAGTAAAAACAAGAAATCTTGTAATATCGATTTTTTCGTATAATATCATGAACATATGTCTTTTTTAATACAGGGACAACGCAGCTACAAAAGAAATCGCTGCCCACGGGATTGCTCCCGCAGGCGGCGTTTTTCTTCATTGAACTTACCTCCAAATATTAGTGGCGATTCTTCTGTTATGTCTTCTTGTTGTCCCGGGCTGATAATTTCTCAAATCCTAGGCATATGTTCCAAATATCGGGTTAAATATCAGGATTATTGTGCTTTTTCCTTGGGCCTCTGGGTTTGGATTCCCTGCGGTGCTTTGCTCCATTTGGGAAAAATGAATACTCGAAGAAAACAACAAATCCGAACCCATCCCCGATAGGGAAGATTGGGTTCGGATTATATTGATTTGGTGCCGGAGGCCGGACTCGAACCGGCACGGTATCGCTACCGGTGGATTTTGAGTCCACTACGTCTGCCAATTCCATCACTTCGGCATGCGTTTCATTGTTGTTCACGCAAAAAGAATTATACAACAGCCTCTGTTCATTGTCAATGGCATTTCTGACTTCAATGTGACAATTCTGTATCTGCGCTGCCCTGAAGTAAAGTTGCTCTGACCATGCCATATTTCTCAGCCTGGCTTATGATTTGCTGTTCGGTCAAATCCTTCATAGGATCCCTTCCCGCAACATATATCATACTGGCTGTTGCTGATATAATGATGCCAATACCAATTCCGAGTAAAACACTCTTTGTACTGAAAGAACTCATAAATCACACTCCTGTAGTAATCTCTTTCCGCATCCTACAACTTTACTTTCTCAAGTCTAAAATCAATTCTACTTCACCTTTACCCAAATTAAGTCTTTTAGCTATTTCAAGACTCTGCATGCCTTCCCCAGAAAGCCTTAACACCTCTGAATATTTATTGTTAATAGGGACGACTTTTTCTCTTTTCTTTAAAGGTACAGCAGTATAATCACATCCGGATTGCACGTAAGGAACATTTGAACCACTGGCAGAAGTCCTGTCGACTACGCTGCCATTTACTGCTTCAGCAATTGGAATGCCATTCATCTCAGTCTGTACTCCGGAATTTATCACAGATGCAGCTTCCAAACCGGACAATCCATATTCATCTTCATTTTCTATAATAGTAGCATCCGTTATTTCATTACAAACAACTCTTGCCCTACCGCTTAGAGCATTCACTCTTTCTTCTGCGAACTTTATATTTTTATTCAGCTCTTCATTTTTAAGATCCACCTGATTTACGATATAATCAGAAAACTTGTTTAGCTCATCAATCATTTGTTCCGCATCATTCATGACTTCAACAAGTTGCTGCTTCTTTTCATCAAAGTTTTTGGCAAAGGTAAAGACCTTTTTCTTATCAAGGAAAATACATAATAGAGAAAATGCGACTAAAATGATTCCTAAGAAAATTAAACTTACATAAAAGCCATTCATACTCTTCACCTCAAACTAATTGTCAAAAAACTCACCTTTTAGCTAAGCACTCTGACAATCATAATTTATCATTTGTATATACATAAGTTGAAAAAGCAAAAAAATTATATCTTAATATCGATTGTACTGGTTATCATTTCCTTCTCTAAACCGCTCCTGCTTTTTTCATCTTTCTCTCCAGAACGGCCTCCGTCTTCTTCCTTTTTTCTGCCATTCCGACGGTTTTCCTTCTGTTTTTCAGATATGCGTACATCCTGAGCCTGCGCCCGGGAATAAACCTGCTTAAGCGAATCCTCCGCCTTATGCTGGGTAGCTGTAACTTGCTGCTGTTGTGCTGTCAGATTCCTGTGTACTTCATCATTACTTAATTTTGCTACTTCCATTGTTCTTGGAAGCATTACCTGAAAATCAACCGGTTTAATGGACATGCATTCCACTTCCTTGTCTGCTGCATAAACCGCATTTTTTCTTACCTGTCAATGCCACCTACCCGTATATCGGCTCCATCTCTGTATAACGTGCAGTACTGCAGATTTTCCCTTACATACATCAGGCATGAACCGATTGCTACCTTTGTACCGGGGTAGATAAAATTGTAACACCTTATTTTACCGTAGGAATCCTGCTGCAATCTACTTTCTAATTGAGCCACTTCTTCGTTCAGCTCATTTAGCCTATTTATATAGTATATTCTTGTCCTAACGCTCTTTGCCATGATCTCTTGCTTTTCAGGTGACAAAGCTCCAGCCATTTCAAGCTTTTTCAAAATAGTGATAGCTTGTTCCGCTTTTCTGAGATCTGTCTCTATATTGGCAATTTCATCCTTGTTGGATTTATACCGTTCTCTTATCGTCGGGTCTATACCTACTTCAAGGTCAGTAACAGTTGCCATATACGATCCGATGACCTTTGCTGATATTTCTTTGCCGACCTTACAGCTGCCCCCGACCAGCAAGCCTTTCCTGCCGGAAAGCTCAAGCTTGTTTCCGCACTTTACGTTACTGTGCATGATTGCTTCTGATTTTATATTATTGGCCGCTTCAACATTGCTGTTTTCGATATACCTTGCTATAATATCTCCTCCGCTGATCAGTACACCCTTGCCCATTCCCTGCATACCTCTTCGGAGTATGATATCACCACCGGCTTTTATTACTGCACCCTCTACTACGCCCCATACTTCAACATTTCCGCCTGCTTCCACTACAAAACCGGATTGTACATTGCCCCTAACTGAAACATTGCCTACAAAATTAATATTTCCTGTAGAGTTGTCGACATTGGCTGGAACTTCATATGCAGAAAAAATGTTGATCTTGCCATCCAGATAGCTCACCTGACCATTGATGTTTGCCACAAGGCATATCCCGTCGGGTGAAATACTCACATTGCGTCCTTTGGGCAATGCAACCGGCTTACCATCTAAAGGTGGGATATCTGTCCCACTGACCGTCATACCTGGAGTCCCCTTAATCGGAGGTATGAGGGTACAAAGCCTCTGACCCTGAGTCGCGCTCTCAATCAGATTAAGTTCTCTGAAATCTACACGTCCATCCTCAAGAATAGTAGGCTTATTATTCTTTTTTATATCAAAGAGAAATTCAACTTTTCCATTCTGACCATTTACTGGTAGCGTACCCTCTGCTACACAAATCATTTCATTGTATACCGGGTATTTTATTATTGTCTCAAGATTTATCCTGTTAATCCCATAGATAACTCCGTTCTTATTCAAAACATCCATAACTTCTTCAGGCATCATCATTCTGCCATTATCAGGGGGATTAAAAGATATGTATCCTTTCATTCTGTCGGGAGATATCATCACATTTGCAGTTACATCAACTCTTGTTTCTTCTTGAGGCTCTGCTATTTTGACAGGTGTCTTTTCAGCCATTTTAATGGTAAGCTCCACGATATCACGGCTGAAGCTTTTTATCTTTTTCAGAACAAGTTTATCTAATACTTCCTGCGCTTCTACTTTTTTACCTTTATTGGCAGGAGGATAAACTATCAGAAAAACTCCATCTTCTTTGAACTGCAACTGAAAAAAACCATCATTTATGTTGCTGCCTGTATCTTTCGTATCAAGCAAAACAATAACCCCCTGTAAATACAAAATGCTAATATATATAATGAAAAAAATAATTTTATCGGTAAGATTTTTTTCACTTATATTTCATCTATATTTATTGCAAAAATTTAATTATTTCCGATAAAATTTATTTTTGCAACTTATTTAGCAACAATCAATCATACAAAAGCGATTTGTGTCTTGTCAGTTTGCTTCGCAACCGCATAATTGCCTTTGTGTGCAGCTGTGATATTCTGGATTCGGACACTTTCATTATCGCACTTATTTCTTTTAGTGTCAATTCTTCATAATAGTATAATGAAAGTACCAGCTTTTCCTTATCTGGTAGTCTTTCGATGGAATCACCCAGTATATCCCTCAGTTCACTTAACTCCATTTCATACTCAGGACTGTCTGCTTTGCTAATATTGGGTGCATCTGTTCCAATTTCATAATTCTGCTCTAAAAAATCTTCGAGCGATACCATGGACGTTACATTAACTTCATTTAATAGTTTATAGAAATCGTCAAGGGATATTTTAAGTTTATCTGCTATATCCTGATCTGAGGCAGTGTGGCCAATGTCATTTTCTACCTCCCAATATGCTTTTTCCAGGTCTTTGTTTTTTTGTCTTAAAGACCTGGGCACCCAATCCATTTCTCGAATACTATCAATAATAGATCCTCTTATTCTTAATGAAGCGTAAGTTTCGAATTTAACTCCCTTGTTTATATCAAATTTGTCAATAGCATCAATAAGCCCGAATACGCCGAATCCTACGAGATCATCATATTCGACATTTGAACCGAAATAAATATTAAGCCTGCCTGCAATAAACTTAATAAGATGAGAATACTCAAGTATTAGAACTTCTCTTATTGCAGGATCTCTGGTTTCATGATATTGCTTCCATAACTCAACTTGTTTTTCATTGTTGGCCTGCATCTAAAAACCCCCGTAAAACTTTTACTCCCTTACTTTAGAGCTTACCGCCTTACTCATAATCAATGGTTTAAAATCTTCATCTGAAATCAAATCCAAAGCGCTGGCCTGCTTAACCGGAGGCTGTCCCTGTTGTATATACTGCTGTTTAAGTTCTGCTGCAGCGGCTTTTTGTTCCTCCATTTGCTTCCTTAGTTGCTGCTCTTCTAACCTTTCCTGTTCTATCTTTTTATTTAGTAACTCTTTTTCTATGGCTAATACAGTATTCTTTATATATGATCCAATTAAAAAGAAAACAAGCATCATTATAGCCATGCGCATATAAATTGTCTGGTTTTCCGCACCGGTTGCATAACTTATTATACCAGCTATGATTGCCGCTAAGCATCCAAAAATAAA
>DIVP01000102.1 GCA_002422465.1 Peptococcaceae bacterium UBA6129
TCCGCCGGAACCAGTGACCAACGCCACTTTCCCTTCAAAATCCATCATTCGTTTCTCCCCCTTCAACCAAGTTTAATATTCGGACTAAATAACCAGAAGATCCAAGGGGTTTTCGAGATATTTTTTGACCTTGCCGAGATATTGTGCAGCAGTCGCTCCATCCATAACCCTATGGTCATAAGAGATTTGCAGATACATCATTTTCCTGACAACAACCTCATCATTCACAACAACAGGCTTTTTCGTAATCGCGCCAAACCAGATTACTGCACTTTGCGGCTGATTTATTATCGGGGTCGACATGATTGCACCGTACGCGCCTGCGTTTGATATCGTAATGGTCCCGTCCCTGAAGCGGTCAGGCGTCATTTTGCCTGCTCTGGCTATCTCCGTCAAATCCTGGATCTCCTGGCCTAAAGCAATCCACCCTTTGTTCGGAACATCTTTGACTACCGGTACGACCAGCCCGTTAGTGCTGGCAACCGCAATACCAATGTTGACATACTTTTTAATGAGTATCTTGTCTTTATCGACACTGGAGTTAATGATTGGGAAGTCCTTTATTCCCAGCGCTACCGCTTTAGCCACAAAAACAAGCAGACTTAACGAATCAAGTTTTTTAGACTGGATAATCTGGCTTCTGAGTTCCGACACTTCGGTCATATCCACTTCGACAGTTGTCGTGACATGGGCTGCGGTCTGAATACTTCTCATCATATTATCTGCTATAGTCTTGCGTATACCGCTGAAAGGAATGATTTCAACATCAGCTGCAGAGCTTACCGCTGCTGAGGCTATGGGGGTTGTCGGAGTAGCTGCGGTTTGTTGTCGGCTTTGAGCTTGTTCTATAGCAGCCAGGACATCCTCTTTTTTAATCAGACCTTGAGGGCCGGTACCGATAATTTTTGATAAATCAATGTTGTTCGCCTCGGCGATTTTCCGGGCTAACGGTGAAACTCTCTGCGCTTCGCCTGTTTGGGCTGCAGCCTGTGTACCCGTTACCTGTGCGGTCGGTGCTGCTGCAACCTGAGCTACTGGCGCCTGTGCGGCAGGTACTGCTCCCCGCTGGGCTTCGTTCTTCTCGGTATTGACTACCGCGACGATACTTTCCACCGGTACAACGTCTTTTGCCGCATATTTCTGCTCAACTAAATACCCTGCTACCGGAGTTATTATCTCAATAGTAACTTTGTCGGTTTCCCCTACTGCCAGTACCTCATCCTTTTCAACCCGGTCTCCTTTGTTCTTACGCCATTCCAGGAGCATAACCTCCAGGATGGCGAGCCCCATACTGGGCATCTTAATTTCCTGTATCAATTTTCTCACTCCTATTTAGCCTTTTTTCATGAGTCGTACGGCTTAAATTGCTTTACGCCATGAGTTTACAGGTTCTAGAGCAGGGATTTCACAGCTTTGATGATGTCGTTCTCGGACGGAACTACTTGAATTTCCAGCATCTTCCCGGCCGGCATACTCGTATCTTTTCCGGCAACCCTCAAAATTGCGCCGTCGAGATAACCGACAGCTTCTTCTGCTGCAATCGCGGCAATCTCAGCCCCTACCCCGCCTGTCTTAATGCTGTCTTCTACAATAATCAGCTTGTTTGTCTTCTCAACTGACTTAAGGATGCATTCTTTATCAAGCGGCTTGATTGTCCGCAGGTCGATTACCTCGGCATGAATCCCTTCGGTCTCGAGTTTTTGGGCAGCTGCAAGTGATTTGGGTGCTGCTGTTCCGTAGGTTACGATAGTGACATCGCTGCCCTCTTTTGTAATTTTGGCTTTCCCGAACGGAATCGGCTCCGTGCTTTCAAGCGTGCCGAATTTACCAAATAACTGTTTGTATTCAAAGAATAAAACCGGATTATTGTCTCTGATAGCAGTCTTCATCAGGCCATAGGCATCATTGGCTGTCGAAGGTGTTACTATCTTTAATCCGGGAAAATGCATGACCCAGGACTCCGGATATTGAGCGTGATGCTGACCGCTGCCGGAGCCTATGCCGGTACCGGATACCCTGAAAACTACCGGTATCTTGAATTCGCCGCCGCCGCACATATACCTGTATTTGGCTGCCTGATTGCAAATAGCATCCATCGCCAAAAGGAGAAAGTCTCCGTACATAAACTCTACAACCGGTCGCAGACCGGTCATCGCAGCGCCTGTAGCCACTCCGCAGAAGCCGTTTTCGGAGATAGGCAGCGGATAAATCCTGGACATGTCAAAATCATTATCAATGCCTGTAGTTACACCCCAAACGCTTTGTCTGATATCCTGACCCATGACGATGATGTTCTCATCTCTATGCATCTCTTCAACTATTGCCTGCCTTATCGCTTTGGCATAGGTAATTTTTTCGTCAGCCATTATAAGCCCTCCTTCTCATCCGCATAGTTATCCGTTAACAGATCTTCATATTCCGGATACGGACTATCTATGGCAAATTGAACTGCCGCTTGCTTCTCTTCAACTGCAGCCTTCTGAATCTCATCCAGTTCCGCCTGGGTCGCTACGCCAAAAGCAATCAAATCCTTTTCCATTAAGGAAATGGGGCATTTTTCTTTCCAGGCGTCAACCTCTTCTTTGGACCGGTACCCGCCATAATAACGTTGGTCATTGGAGCTATGCCCCATCCATCTGTAGGTCTTGGTTTCAATCAGGCTGGGGCCTTCGCCTCTGCGGGCTTTTTCAATGGCTTCGCCGACAACCTTGTAGACCAGGAAAGCGTCGTTCCCATCGATAATCGTGCCTTCGAGCCCGTGCCCAAGAGCACGGTCCGCAATATCGCTGACTGAGGTTGTATCCGTGATAGGTTCATAAATCTCGTATAAATTGTTTTCAACGATGAATACCACCGGAACCTTCCAGGTAGAAGCCATATTCAGGGACTCATGTAAGTTCCCGGAATTTGAGGAGCCGTTGCCAAAAAAGCAAACAACTACTTCATCGGTTTTCCTGTACTTAATAGATAAAGCTATCCCTACGGCAATAGAAAGGTGTGCTCCCTGAATCCCAGGCCGACCCATGATGCGGTTCTCCCAGCTCGCCAGTTGCGGTCCGCCCCTGCCCCTGTTCGATCCGGTCTTTTTATTGATTAATTCTGCCATGATTTCTTTGAAATTCATACCTTTGCCTATAGCCCAGCCCCAACCCCTGTGGTATGGCATAACATAGTCATTTTTTCTGAGATTGGCGATAGTAGCAATCGGAGTAGCTTCCTGGCCTCTCGTTGAATGCTGGGTAATTGATTCGCCCCGTTTTAAAAGCTCTTCAATCCCGTTGTCCAGTTCCCGTGTCCTGATCATATCACGATAGATGGTCATCATAGTTTTCTTGTCCATTGAAGCAACGATTGTCGCTTTGTCTACCGTGGTACAATTTTCCTGTTTGGTTATTTTCTTGATTGTCAGGTTGTTCAAACTTCATTCCTCCCCATTTATTCATTCTAAAGATATTTTAAAGGCATTCCCTCTTGGGTGGTATTATCCCCGACTATACTGCCTGATTGCCTAGATTTTTCAATCTAAATCTTAAATAGCTCTTTTGCGTTTTGCCCCAGCACTTTTTCGAGCTCACCGGTAGTTAGTTTGGAAGTTGTATATTTAGCCAGTTCCGAACCAACGTTGGCGGGGATGTCGGCTCCAAACATTACCCTGTCCGCTCCTATCTTATGGACCATTTCCACAATTCTGTGAGTACCACACCACGAGGTTTCGAGATAAACATTGGAAAAGAGGCTTGCCGTGACTATAGCTTCCTCCGTAAAAAGATAAGCTCCGGCATGCGCAATGATAATCGGTATGTCTGGATACTTTTTAATGCGTGGTATGAATACCGACGGCAAAGAATACGGCGCACCCAGACCGCTGTGTATTATCAACGGCATCTTATATAACCGCGCAGCATCAAAGACCTTGTCTGCATCCTTGCAGTTTACCGGACAGGCATGCCCGAACGGATGGAGCTTAATTCCAAAAAAATTCAGCTTCTTGACACATCTCTCTACCTCACCGTAATACTCTTCCTCTGGTATGTGCGGGTTTATGCTTACCAAGCCTTTTATCCTTCCGGGATATTTTTGGGCCAGTTTCGCAATTTCAGTGTGCACTTCCTTATCACGGGCTCCCGGCAAGGGAAATACTATGGAAGTATCAATCCCATGCTCATCCATGGCTCCGATCAGTTCTTCTTCTGTGACCGGTACATCAAAGACACAGGTTTCTCCCAAATGGGCATGTGAATCAACGATATACATAACAGATCCCCCTGTGAAGTATTTATTCTTGGCAGTAAATTTGGTCCGAGGGGTTAAGCCGCAGTCCCTTGGCTTAACCCCTTTTTCCAAACCGGTTAGCTGTAAAATACCTTAGCTTAATGTTCTATTTTTTAACTACGATGTTGCCGCCAACAGCTTGCAGCGGCATATGCTGGGAGATAGCGGCGCCGGTATCTTTAAACTTTAGTGTGCCTCTCGGAGTATCAAAGGAATTTGCATGCAGATATTCAGCAATTTTTGCCGAATCTGTGGCGGTACCAGCCTTGTCTATAGCTGTCGCAAGGAGCACAATCGATTCATACCCTAAATTCTCGACGTTCTCCGGCACTTTTTTGTACTCAGCTTGAAAGTCTGCTACGAATTGCTTGTTGGTAGCGTTTTCAATTGAGGCATCATAGAAGTTGATCGAGATGATGCCTTCGGCTGCGGCGCCGGCAAGTTTGATGAAGTCACGGTTAAGGTTTCTTGGGGAAAGCAGCTTGATTACATTTTTCAGACCCATCTGGTCCATCTGGCTGAAAATAGCTGCCGTTGTTTGCGGAGCAGCACATGCTACATAGACGGCCTCAGGATTCTTGCTGCGGATGCTGGTCAACTGTGGAGCAAAGTCAACCTGGCTGGTTTCAAAACGTTCAATGGTCAAAATTTTAGGACCGGCTGTTGCCCAGTTCTTTTTCATTTCAGTGATTTCAATTTCGCCGAAATCTGTTTTTTCAACGATCATGGCGACATTTTTCAGCTTCAGGGTTTCGGCGATATACTTGTCATAAAACTCATGGTCAACAACGTTAGTCGTGTTCAGCTGGAATACTGTCTTGGCGCCCGATGCTACTACGTTCGGATGGCTGGCCGCAGTAACCATAAATACTTTGCCGGCCGCGTTGACAATCGGCAGCATCGCTAAGGCAGGGGAACTCAGTGGCTGACCGGAAATGGCAACTACCTGGTCTTTTTCAAGCAATTTCTTGGTGGCGTTTACGGCAAGCTCAGGTTTGCCCTGGTCATCTTCGTAAATAACCTCGATTTGACTGCCGCCAAGGATTCCGCCTTTGGCGTTGATTTGTTTTACAGCGAGAGCAGCTCCTCTTTTAGCTTGTTCACCGTATAAAGCTGCCGTGCCGGTTAACGGCATAACCATCCCAATTTTAATTGTCGGCTTCTCTGCCGGTTTGGCCGGTTGGCTGCTGCATCCTACTAACCCAATTATCAGCATCGCGATAATGATAACGGATAACAGTTTTTTCGAATTCTTCATTCCCTTTTTTCCTCCCTTTTAATAACTGTGTCATTAACCAAGAGATAATCCGCTACTTTAAACCTAAACTTCCCCCCTTTTTATTAAATTCCTAAATAGGCTTGTTTGACTTGTTCATTATTTAGAAGCGCCTCACCGGAGGCCGTTAGAACAATCTCGCCTGTTTCGAGAACATAGCCCCGGTGCGCAAGCTTTAAGGCCATCTTAGCGTTTTGTTCGACCAGAATGATTGTCAAACCATTATTATTTAAAGTCTTAATGGTATCCATAACCGTTTTAATGAGCACCGGGGATAGACCCAACGACGGCTCATCAAACATCAACAGTTTCGGCTCAGACATCAAGCCCCGCGCGATAGCTAACATTTGTTGCTGGCCGCCGCTTAAGGTGCGGGCTTTCTTACTTTTTCTTTCTTCCAATATCGGAAATAATTTATACATCTGGGCCAGCAGTTTCTTATAATTGCCCTGCTCCTTATTTTTGTTTTTAAAAAAGCCTAGCTCCAGATTCTCCAGTATCGTCATCTCTCCGAAAAGCTCGCGTCCTTCAGGAACAAGGACAATTCCTTTTTCTACTATTACATGCGGTGGCAATCCGGTTATCTCTTCATTGTTATAAGCAATTGAGCCATGGACAGGTTTCAAAACGCCCATAATCGTCTTGAGAAACGTTGATTTGCCGGCGCCGTTGGCCCCAATCAGCGAAACAAGCTCACCATCATTAATTGTAAAGTTAACCCCCTCTAAAGCCCGTACATTTCCGTAATATGTCGAGAGGTCTTTTACAACAAGCATTCTCATCACCTCTTTTTAACTTATTTAATCCGTTTCTGTACCCAGATATACTTCTATTACCTTTTCATTTTTTCTGATTTCAGCCGGAGTTCCCTCAGCCATCTTTTCACCGTAGTTGAGGACTATGATGTTATCGCAAACACTCATGACGACCTTCATATCGTGCTCGACCAGAACAACGGTGATTCCGGTTTTGCTAACATCCCTGATCAATTCCACAAGCTCTTTTGATTCAGTCGCATTGAGGCCTGCGGCCGGCTCATCCAGCATCAGCACCTTCGGTGATGTTGCGAGCGCAATGCCGATAGCCAGTTTCCGCTGTTGTCCATAGGCTAAGTTCTTCGCAATACTGTTCTCCTTGCCGGTTAATCTGACCATCTTGATTATCTTGTGGGCCGCTTCTTCAAGCTTTTGCTCCTGTTTCACTATCTTCCCGTACTTGAAGATAGTGCTGAATATCCCCGTCTCAGCCTTAAGATACATCCCGGCCAAAATATTTTCCATGACAGTAAACTCGGGGAATATGGTCGTATGTTGAAATGTACGGCAGATGCCGAGCCCTGCTATCTGGAAATGGACGAGATTGGATATATCCTTATCCCCAAAGAGAACCTGCCCTTCAGTTTTTTTCGTAAAGCCGCAGATGCTGTTAAAACAGGTCGTCTTTCCGGCACCATTCGGACCAATAATGCCTACGATCTGATTTTCCTTTACTTCAAAAGAAACGTTCTTATTAGCGGTTACCCCGCCAAACTTTTTCGTAAGATTGGAAACCTGCATAATCGCCATCTTTGTCACCTTCCTACCATTTTATTCCGAGATTGCTTTCCCCAGCTGAGCTTTAAAATTGACATGAGCCCATTGGGCAGAAAGATAACGGTCAAAATCAGGACCAGAGAAAAAACTATCATCTGTAATTGGTTGGTAGCTCGAAGCGCTTCAGGAAGAATAGTAAAGATGAAAGCTCCGATTACCGGGCCCAGCAACGTGCCTTTTCCCCCGACAATTACCATAATTAAACCGACTGTCGAATAAAAGAGGCCGGAGACCTCGGGGGCGATAACAGTATAATAATGAGCATACAGGCTGCCGGCGACCCCGGCAATCATCGCGGATACAGTAAAGGCCAGCACTTTTGTTTTTGCTACATCTATACCGATTGAGTGACTCAGCTCCTGGTTTTCTCTGATAGATTTGAATGACCTTCCCAGCGGGGAACTGATGATAATATGAACTATAAAATACAAGACTGCCGCAATGGCTACAACCAGATAAAAATAACTCAATTCACTGCTAAAGTTAAAACCGAAGAAAGCAGGACGCGGTATATCATTTAAGCCCATCGGTCCTCTGGTTACAGACATCCAGTTGGTCATAATCAATCTCACAATCTCGCTAAAGGCCATCGTCGAAATAGCAAAATAAACACCGTGCAGACGTATTGAGAAGTAGCCAACTCCCAACCCTACTACCCCTACGACAATGAGAGTGAGTAAAAGCGCAGGCCAGAAAGAGAAGCCCAGGTTAAGACAGACGAGCGCGGATGTATAGGCTCCGATGCCAAAAAAACCGGCGTGCCCAAAGGACAATAACCCCATATATCCGACTATCAGGTTTAAGCTTAAGGCTAGAATTGCATAGATTGCCCATAATATCAAAATACCCCTGGAATATGAACCTCGAATAACAAGAGGCAATAAAACAATTATTGCTAAAAGGATAATATTTGAGATTTTTTTATTCTTTACCATCTTACATCTCCTCTTTGGATAATAGTCCTTTCGGCTTAATCATAAGCACAATTATTAAAACCAGATAACCTATTAAATCCTTCCACTCCGCGGAAATGTACCCCGCTCCGAGTGATTCGGCAATCCCTAATACCACACCGCCGGCAATAGCCCCCGGGATATTCCCGAGTCCGCCGACAATAACTATAACAAAGGCCTTGATACCAATAGCCTGTCCCATCGAAGGGAAAACATAAGTTATCGGCCCCAACAGCGGTCCGGCCAGCGCTCCTAACGAGCAGCCGAGGATAAATGTCCCCAGGTATACCTTGTTAACGTTAATGCCTACAATTCCCGCAGCAAATTTATTCTCCGAACAGGCCCGGATCATTTTTCCGGCCATAGTCTTGTTAATTACCAGGGCCATCACCGCAATAATCACAACAACAGCGAAGACCATTACAATTTTTTGCCAGGTCAGATATATGCCTCCGACTTCTACTGCTGTCTGCAGAGGACTAGGAATATTCCTCGGGGTCGAGCCCCAGATTAACTGAGCGAGGTTCATCAGCAGAGTACTGACCGCAAATGTTACCAACAATGTAGTCAGATGATCTTTTCCAATAAGTCTTTTGATTGTAGTTTTATAAAGAACCATACCCAATAACAGACCGAGAACTACAGCAATAGGTATCGCTGTAAAATAACTCATTCCAAAAGCATTAATAAGCGCATACGTGAAAAACGCTCCCAGCATGAAAATTTCACCTTGAGCCATATTGATAATCTCGAGAATACCAAAAACCATTGTTAACCCTGTGGCTATCAGAATATATCCGGAACCGATAACCAATCCATTTAATAGTTGTTGAATAAACACCTGAAGTCCTGACACATGCTTCCCTCCCTAATATAATTGGCGCTGTAATAAATCAACTCGTCCGACCTAATTCCGCGCCTTCAGCTATAGCGTCCAATAGATTCCGGGGCTCTTTAGCATCACCGATCGAAACAATATTCATGTTCGGGTATTTTTTAGAGATTTCTTGAGCCAGTCTATTTTCCGCCAGGGTTCCCATAGCTAGTACTATAGAACTATAGCCGTGCAGCTCCTGCATATTTTCACCGGTTTGTATAAGAACACCATCGGGGAGTATTCCTTTTACGAAGGCTGAGGTTTTTATCTGCACTTTATTCTCTTCGAGTCTCGGCAGCAGGAAATATTTAATCCGGTCAATAAGATCTGTCGCTATCTCCTCCAAGGCCTCAACTATCATCACCTTTTTACCTTGACTTGCCAGGAAATCAGCCGTTTCACACCCGACCATCCCTCCGCCTATTATCAAGACATTTTCCCCGGTTGTCACGTCACCGCGCAAAATTTCCCAGGCTGTGAATACGTTCTTACTCTCAATACCAGGAATCTTGGGAATTTTGGGGACCCCCCCAGTGGCAAGTATTACGGTATCATAACCATTAACTGAGTTAAGATTGACCTGCATGTTTTTGATGATTTTTACTCCGGCTTTCTCGGCGTGTCTTACCATGCTTTTTATCAAATGAGCAAATTCATGTTTAAACGGAGGTACGGCGGCAATATTTAACTGACCGCCTAACCTGTCGGTTTTTTCATGGAGTACAACATCATGTCCGCATAAGCTGGCCGCTGTCGCCGCTTCCAAACCGGCCGGCCCTCCGCCAATAACAAGTATTTTCCTCGTTTTTTGTCCTTTTCGTATTTCCATTTCCTTTTCTCGGCCAACAGTGGGATTAGCCACACAGGAAATAGGTTTACCCGCATGTAATCTGCCCATACAACCTTGAAGACATCCAATACATGGTTTTATCTCATCCATGTTTCCGGCCATTACTTTGTTCGGTAGTTCAGGATCGGCAATCGAAGCCCTTCCCATGCCAATAAAATCAGCTCTGTTTTCTCTAAGTATTTTTTCTGCCAGCAAAGGATCATTAATACGACCGGTGGAAATTATCGGAATTGAGACTATCTTTTTTATTACCTCGGCATAACTCACATTTAATGCTTTGGGGGTATAAAAACACGGAACAACATACGGCAAATTATAAGTCGTAGCAGTAGTAATGTGTAATCCATCATAGCCGGCCTCTTCCAGATAAGGAGCCATGATCCCTGTTTCTTCGAGATCACGCCCACCAGGTACCCGTTCATCACCGGCTAAACGGATAATGACCGGGAATTCTTGTCCTACCTCACTTCTGATTGCTTTTAAGATATCTAACGGAAACCTTAATCTTCCTAATACATCACCACCGTACTCATCGGTTCTCTTGTTTGTTAAACCAGACATAAACTGGGCTACCAGATAACCGTGCGCGCCATGAACTTCCACGCCATCAAACCCGGCATTGCGGGCTCTGCGTGCAGCCTTACCAAAGCACTCAACTATTTCGTATATCTCTTCTCTGGTTAATTCGCGCGGTAAAACTCTATTCCATGCATGCAATATTGCCGACGGCGCTACAGGCTGCCGGCCGATAGTTTCATAGCGTGTTTGGGCTCCTGCGTGATAGATTTGCGCGAAGATCCTACCGCCTTCCTGATGAACCGCCTTGTTTATTTGTTCGCAGCCATCTACAAAATAATCAGACCACAATCCCAAAGCCCTGGCAAAACCTCTCCCCATTGGGTGAACAGCAAAGTTCTCAGTGATATTAAGTCCAAATCCCCCCTTTGCTCGAGCGCAGTGATAATGAATAAGCGTCTCCGTAATTGTTCCGTCACAATTCCCGTAGTTAGTCACCATTGCCGGTACGACAAACCTGTTGCGTATCTTTAAAGAGTTGATTAATTGAGGTTCAAATAGTTTTTTAATATTCATTAAGCTGCTCCATCATTTTATTAATAGTCTTGTCAACTACTATCGCAAGAAATGTGCCAAGGCTAATATATACACGGACACGCACTTTAATTACTGTTTCCACAGTTCTGCTATGCATTATTACATAGCAGAAGATGGTACACCTAGTTTTAAGTGTTGGGCTGGCTTGTATGCAGAAAAATCCTGTTTATGCGTTTTTGCATAGCTTTTTTACGAGAATAAAAATCAAACCCGCTGGTGTGATCAGCAGGTTATCATAGATCTTTCGGGGTTTATTTACACGATATTGGTAGCTATTTTATATTTGTGAATTTTTCTTACGATGGTTGACTGATCTACCTTCAGTACTTTCCCCACTTTAGTTGTAGAATTGTATTTCTCCAAACACATACGCAATATATCTGACTCGACCTTCTCAACAGCTTCCTTAAGCGGGATAATCTGATTGACTGTCACACTCGGCGTAGAATAACCGTCCTTTTTCATATTTACCGGCAAATCTTCAAGACCAATGCTTCTTTCTTTTGTTGTTATTATTAAACGCTCCACTATATTCTCAAGCTCGCGTATATTGCCCGGCCAAGAGTAATCCAAAAATATTTTTATTACCTCACTTGAAAAGCTCTTATTAAAACTATACTTTTCATTAATCTTTAGTAAAAAATGGTCGACCAAAATTGGTATCTCCTCAGGTCTTTCTCTTAAAGGCGGTATTCTAATAGGGACAACATTTAGTCTGTAATAGAGGTCTTCTCTAAATTTATGCTCAGCCACCATTTTCTCTAAGTCCCGATTGGTGGCAGCGATTACTCGTATGTTAACAGGGTAACTCTTAGTTGCCCCCACTCTCCTAAAGCGATTGTCTTGGAGCACTTGCAATAATTTAACTTGAATTGATAAGGGCAATTCGCCGATCTCATCCAAAAAGAGCGTTCCCTTATCAGCCATTTCAATCATTCCATATTTGCCTTCTTTATTTGCACCGGTGAAAGCGCCGGCCTCGTAACCAAATATTTCAGATTCAATTAATGTTTCCGGGATACTGCTGCAGTCAATTTTAACAAAAGGCCCCATATAACGGGGACTCATGTCATGGATACTTTTTGTAATAACCTCTTTCCCAACACCGGATTCCCCAAGAATTAGTACGTTAGAATCCACTTTAGCAACCCGTGAAACAAGTTCCATAATATTCTCCATAGCTTTGCTGCCTACTACTAATTCCTTTTTATTCAAAAGCTTTTGACGCAAATGATTCACTTCTAAATTAATACGTTGTTCGCGCTTTTCCATACATTCCAGTTTATTTTGAAGATCATCCAATCTAGTAATGTCGCGAGCAATAATCAATATTTCTTTATCCATTTTTTCATGCTGGTTATATAAGGGAATCCCTTCCATGACTATTCTTCTCTCATCAACTAGCTCATTGATTAACAGCTCCCTTTTGTTATTTTTAGAAATGGAAGCAATTAACGGTAATAAAAATATGCCCCTTTTTTCAAGATGTTCCAGACTTATGCTCTTTATAGCCTCATCAATTCTAAAAAATCGTTTGGCTGCTTTGTTTAAATATTTAACCTTGTTAGGCAAATCGATAATAAGTACAAGATCGTTAACCTCTTCAACTACAATTCCAAGAGTTTCTGTAAGGATAGTGCAATCATGATCAGTCAAGGACTTCACCCTCTCTGAAACTTCTTTATGAAAGACTGTCTACATGTCTAACTGTTTAAAATTCCACACAACTTATCATATTTCCTTTTTTTCAGAAAATCCAATAATTCTCATATCCTATGTTTTCTTTTGATACTGTAGCTTTATTGGTATAGCGTTTGTTGGAACGAAGGAATATTTGTAAATACAACAAGAACCGCTTCTAACTTAAAGTAAGCGGTCTTTCTAGTTAGCTCTAGTTAAATAAGTACTTGGCGGAGTGTGATTACATCAGGGAAATACATATTTAACACAGAATAAACGTATCCTAAACACTAGATTTAGGATAAGAATAGCAGGTGTTTATGGTATGCTCAAAGAACGCAAGGGTAGACAGCTGCAGGAGCCACAGTATCTGCCCCTTGAAGAAGTAGCCCTGCAAGTGCCTGTCGTGGAAACAGCCCCTGCCGATACCCAACAGATAGCGCGCGGGCCGAAAGAGCTTTTTTCCGGCAATCTTGCTTACAATTTAAACCGGTTATACTCAAGAATGAGCGGCTCCAGCCTGAGGTTGCAACAGTTTTCAGTGGGCAGCAGCGCCCCGAAAAAAGTTGTACTAGCCTTCCTGCACGATAGGGTAAACCCGGAAATACTAACAGAAGTTACGCAGAGAATTAGCGGAATCCAGGCTGAAACCATACTCGACAGCAGCTACATAGAACGGAATATCGAGGACTCCAGCCTCAGTCCATTTCCCCAGGCAGAAACAACGCAGCGGCCGGATGTAGCCGAATCAGCCTTGTTCCAGGGCAGGGTCGCGGTCCTGGTCGATGGCAGCCCGGAGGCCCTGCTCGTCCCTGCCACTTTTTTCGATCAGATGGATACCATTGATGATGCTTACAGCCGTTGGTTTGTGGCGGGGAGTTTTTTTCGTATAGCAAGATATATTATGTTTATCCTGGCCTCTTCGCTGCCGGGTTTTTATATTGCCCTGACCTCTTTCAATCCGGAAATGATTCCAACTAAACTGGCTTTTCTAATAGC
>DIVP01000022.1 GCA_002422465.1 Peptococcaceae bacterium UBA6129
AAAGGCACAAAAGTATTTGCTCTAGCCGGGAAGATCAAAAACGGAGGTCTTATAGAGATCCCGATGGGCATGCCGCTCAGGGAAGTAATTTACGATATCGGCGGCGGAATCAAGGGGGATAAAAAATTTAAAGCTGTTCAGATGGGAGGACCTTCAGGCGGCTGTATTCCGGCAGAATTGCTCGATACGACGGTTGATTATGAATCAATCACTAAAACCGGGGCGATTATGGGCTCCGGGGGGATGATTGTTATGGATGAAGACACCTGCATGGTTGATATGGCCAGGTATTTCTTGAACTTCACCTGCAATGAATCCTGCGGCAAGTGTATTTACTGCCGTCTTGGCACAAAAAGGATGCTGGAGATTCTAGAACGAATAACCAGAGGCCAGGGCAAAGAAGAAGATATATCCGAATTAGAAGAGCTAAGTGTCAGTGTCAAGGACGCCTCTTTATGCGGTCTCGGCCAAACTGCGCCCAATCCCGTGCTCACCACTCTGAAATATTTCAGGGATGAATATATTGCCCATATCAGGGATAAGAAATGCCCTGCCAAAAAATGCAAAGCGCTGTTGACTTTTTCGATCGATACTGCAAAATGTACAGGGTGTACGTTATGCGCCAGAAAGTGTCCTGTAACAGCTATTGCAGGAGAAGTTAAGAGGCCTCATATTATCGATCAGGACAAATGCATTAAATGCGGAAACTGTGCAACTGTTTGCAGATTTGGCGCCGTAAAGGTTGAATAGATAGGGAGTGAGAAAAACATGACGGATATTCGTATTAATATAAATGACCGGGAGATTGTGACAGCCACGGATCAGAATATACTACAGGCAGCCTTTGAGAACGGCATCGAAATTCCTCATCTATGTCACGATGAAAGAATCAAGCCTTACGGTTCCTGTGGCCTTTGTGTTGTGGAAATTGAAGGGAACCCCAAATTACAGAGAGCTTGCGCGACAAAAATTATGGAGGGCATGGTGATTAAAACCCATACCCCCAGAACCATCGCTACGCGAAAAGCAGCCCTTAAGCTACTGGTATCGGATCACCGCGGTGACTGCCGCCCTCCTTGTACCCTGGCCTGCCCGGCTCAAACTGATTGTCAGGGTTATGTGGGCTTAATTGCCAACGGTCAGTACCAGAAAGCTGCGGAACTGGTCAAAGATACAAATCCTCTGCCCGCCAGTATTGGCCGTGTTTGTCCTCATCCCTGCGAAACTGCCTGTCGCAGGCAGCTGGTGGAAGAACCGATCGCCATTGCTGCTCTGAAGACCTTTGTCGGTGAAAGGGCTCTGCAAGAAGGCAGTACGCTTCCGGAGCTAAAGCCGGCAACCGGTAAAAAAGCCGCAGTTGTGGGCGCCGGACCTGCAGGAATAACTGCTGCCTTCTTCTTGGCCAAAGAAGGGCACGAGGTTACAATTTACGAAGCCATGCCCCAGGCAGGAGGCATGTTACGGTATGGGATACCACAGTACCGTCTGCCTAAAGACCTGCTCGAGGACGAAATTGACCTAATCCGCCTGATGGGTGTTGAGATTAAATATAATACCAGAATTGGGAAAGACATATCACTGGATTTTTTGAACAGTCACTTTGATGCAGTGTTTTTAGGGATAGGAGCATGGGAAAGCTCGCCTCTTAGATGCAAGGGTGAAGATATGCCAGGTGTCCTGGGTGGGATAGATTTTCTGCGTCATGTTTCGCTTAATGAGCGAGTTGAGCTTGGCAAAAAAGTCCTGGTCGTAGGAGGCGGCAATACGGCTATGGACGTTGCCCGCACTGCCGTTCGTCTGGGCGCCGAAGAAGTGGCGGTACTATATCGGCGTACTCGTGAAGAGATGCCTGCCGAGGATATCGAGATTGAGGAAGCCGAAGAGGAAGGTATAAAATTTATCTATCTCGTTGCGCCTCAGGAAGTAATTGGCGATGGCAATAAAGCGACATCCTTACGATGCCGGAAAATGCGTCTGGGCGCTCCTGACGCATCGGGAAGGCGCTCACCTGAACCCGTTCCTGGAGAAGAAATTATCTTTGAAGCTGACGCCATCATCGCTGCTATCGGACAAGGCGTCAATGCCAGAGACATAGCCGGACTCAATCTTTCTAAGTCCGGAACTATAACAGTAAAAGAAGGTACCTTTGAGACCAATATCCCAGGTGTTTTTGCCGGCGGAGATGCAGCTACCGGCCCTAAAATTGCTATTCAGGCTATCGCTCAGGGTAAGTACGCTGCAGGTGTTATCTGCAGTTACCTCAATGGCAGGCTGGCCTCGCATGAAGAGTTGGCATATTGCAAACAGGAAGATTTGACGGCTGCAGACTTTGCTGATCGGGAAAAGAACAAGCGTGTTGAGCTCAACGTACAGGATAAGGCCGTACGCAAGCATGACTTCAGCCAGGTAACTTGTACAATGACTGAAGAAGAGGCCCAAAAAGAAGCAGCCCGCTGCCTGGAATGCGGTTGCCGTGACTACTTTGAATGCCAGTTATTGAAATATATTCATGAATATGAGATTGATACAAAAAACCAGACCTATGAGAAACATAAGAGGACGATAAAGGATGATCATCCTTTCTTGGAGTGGAATTCGGATAAGTGCATACTTTGCGGTTTGTGTGTCAGAGTTTGTGACGAAACAATGGGCATAACCGCTCTGGGTCTGGTTGGCCGTGGCTTTGATACCATCGTAAAACCGGAATTCGGTCTGCCGTTAAATGAAAGCGACTGTATTTCCTGCGGTCAGTGTGCGTCAGTGTGTCCTACAGGCGCTTGTATGGAAAAAGAAGCTATCGTCAAACAGGTTCCGGTAGCTTTAGACGAAACAAGTTCAATATGCGGTTACTGTAGTGTAGGATGTAACCTTATTCTGAAAACTAACGGTAATCTAGTTTACAGAGCCTTGCCTGACGCCTCTTTTGAAGAAGGATTGCTGTGTGTTCGCGGTAGATTTGGCTTGCAGCATGTAAATGATCAGGGCAGGATGCAAAAGCCGATGCTTAAGTCAGGAACTATGATGAAGGAGGCTTCGTGGCAGGACGCAACAAGTCACATTGTGAAAAAACTGCAAGCAATCAGGGCTGTGTATGGACCAGACAGCATCGCTTTCGCGGTATCACCCAGATTTACTAATGAAGAAGCCTTCCTTGTCAAGAAAATCGCGCAAAAACTTGATACCGGCATTGTAGGGTCATTCTCTAATGCAGCTTCATCGGGTCTAAAAGAGATGTTTGGATATGATGCTTCTACTACCAGTTTTGCTGAAATCCAAAGTGCCGATCTATTACTGGCAGTTGGTAATATAGCTGAAAACCATCCGATTATGGGGATTAAACTGAAAAATGCTGCAGAACGTGCTAAGCTCATTGTACTCAGCTCCCAAAAGACCCGGGCCCAGGAATGGGCAGCAGTTTCCCCTGTGTTGGGTGACGATCAGAGCTTTTTTAAGGGCTTAATCAAGGCTCTCTTGGAGCTGGGACTGGTGAATGAAGCAGAGGTTAACAAAGGTGTAAACGGATATCCGGAGCTCAAGGAATACCTCAAGGACGCCCAGGTCACCGAAACCATGCGCGCAATTGCCAAAGCATATGGCAGCGCCAAGAAAGCCATCATTATTGTGGATGAGGACAGTGTGACACCTGTGACGATTCAATTACTGGCAGACATGGCTGTAATCACGGGCATGATAGGCAAGCCGCAGCGGGGCCTAATCTTAGTGCGTAGTAAGAACAATACTCAAGGTCTGTTGGATATGGGCCTGCAAAAAACCGCCGGCGAACTGATGGATTTAATAAATAGCGGTTCTGTGAAAGCCCTTGTTGTGCTCGGAGAGAATCCTGCCGCTGTTGACAGCAGCTTAGCCCAGGCAATCTCCGGGTTGGATTTCCTGATGGTAGGGGATATGGTTAATACAGAGACTACGGCTATTGCCGGCGCTGTTCTGCCTTTGGTAAGTTTTGCAGAGACAGGGGGAACCTTTACCAGGAGTGATCGCAAGATCCAGGAAGTGAATCCGGCCATAAAACCTTTAACCGGAAAGGACAATTTGGCAGCGCTGTTGGCGATAGCCCGTCAGTTGGGAATGAACTATAAAGATATACAGGAAATAAGGGCAGATATTGCCCTGGCAATACCGGAGTATGAAGGACTAAAAGCCAGACTTCCGCGAGGTGCAAAGGTATTCTGGCCTAACTCGGAAAAAGAGCCGGCAGGCAAGCAGTCACTATATTCCACAGGATTTGCGACCGCCGACGGCAAGCCCCGGCTGACAGTCCCGGTACAAGACAAGGCCTTTAGGGAAAAGACGGTATTTGATACTATTGAGCTCGGCTTTGCCGATTACGCGAAAGCTTTGAAGTGATTTTCATGAATGACGGAAGATTTTATAGTTATATTTGATATGATATAATGAAAAATGGAAAAAGAATGTTTGGTTTATCTGGAGGTTGAGGTATGTCTTGTCGGATCATCGATGGAAAAGCTATCGCTAAAGGCATTAGGGAAGAAATAAAGAGAAAAACGGAGATACTTAAAACCCGGGGGATTACCCCGGGTTTAGCGGTAATTCTGGTCGGAGACGATGCCTCCTCAAAAATCTACGTAGATAATAAAATTAAGGCTTGTCAGGAAGTGGGATACTATTCCGAAGTAATGCAATTGCCGGGATCGTCTACAGATAAAGAGGTACTGGCTGCTGTAAACAGGTTAAACTCACGACCCGATATCCACGGCTTTATCGTGCAGTTGCCGCTGCCGCCGCAAATCAGCGAGGAAAAAGTCATTATGGCCATAGACCCTAAAAAAGATGTCGATGGTCTTCATCCATTGAATCTTGGAAGTCTTTTGATTGGGCACCCACGGTTTATCCCATGTACGCCTTACGGGTGTATGAAATTTATTGAAGGAATGAATTATGACTTAAACGGCAAACAGGCCGTTGTTGTAGGACGAAGCAATATTGTGGGCAAACCCCTTGCTGCGCTATTGATGCATAAAAATGCAACCGTGACAATCTGCCATTCGCGTACCAAGAATTTAGCTAAAATAACAAGCCAGGCTGATGTCCTCATTGCTGCGGTTGGGAAAGCCCATATTATAACTGCGGATATGATTAAACCCGGCGCTTTCGTCATTGATGTCGGCATGAATCGCCTGCCTACCGGGAAAGTTGTCGGAGATGTGGACTTTGTACCTGCTTGTGAAAAAGCTGCAATTATAACGCCCGTGCCAGGTGGGGCGGGGCCTATGACAATTGCTATGCTGCTGGCAAATACTCTCGAGGCTGTTGCTTATGAACAAAGCTAAGGTTATTTCCGTAAGCGAACTTGCCGTGATGCTGCAAAAAATTATTGACGAAGAGCCAGCGCTTGCCAATCTCTGGGTCAGGGCAGAAATATCCAATTTCAAAAAACATTCGGCCGGCCATCTTTATTTGTCCATCAAGGATGAAAAGAGTTCAATCAGGGCTGTCATGTTCAAAAGCAGAGCCGCTAATCTGAAGTTTATACCGAAAGATGGTATGGACTGCCTGCTGCGGGGATATGTTTCCGTTTATAGCCGGGATGTCATGGTGCAGTTTTACATAGAAGAGATTATTCCTGCAGGTTTGGGTATGCAGCACATTGCCATAGAAGAGCTGAAGAAAAAATTGCAAGGGAAGGGATATTTTGCTGCGGAACGCAAACGGCCCCTTCCTTTCTTGCCAAAAGGGATTGGGGTTGTGACATCGCCTGTCGGCGCTGCAATTCGCGATATCTGCAAGGTTATCGAGAGGCGTTATCCCGGGATGCCGGTTGTGCTTTATCCGGCGCTTGTGCAGGGTGATAAAGCCGCCGAGTCAATAGCGGCAGGTATCGAGGCTCTTGGTTTGCGCGATGAGATTGATGTCATCATCGTTGGCCGCGGCGGCGGCTCAATAGAAGACCTGGGTGTTTTTAATGCGGAGATAGTCGCCGATAGCGTGTTTTTATGTCCCAAACCCGTGATTTCCGCTGTCGGACATGAAATTGACTTTACAATTACCGACCTTGTAGCCGATTTGCGGGCTGCCACTCCTTCGGTAGCCGGGGAACTAGCCGTACCGGTAAAGTCGGAAATTTTGAAAGCTCTTGATAAATTTAACGAAAAGTTATACCATGTTTTAGAAAGCCGGTTTGAACGCGAACAAATGCGACTCGGGTATCTAACTGAATCCGCCGTATTGAAAAGACCTGAACGCTGGCTCGGGGAATATCAAGAGGAACTTGATAAAAAAGATTTCGCCCTGTCGGATTTTCTCGACAGATTATATCAGGAGAAACAACAGGAGTTACAGCGTTTAGCCGGGCAGCTTCAGGCCTTGAGTCCGCTGGCTACGCTAGCCAGGGGATACAGCATCAGTAAGGACGAAAAAGGGCGGGTTGTTAATGATTCCCGCAAGGTTAACATAAACGATAAGGTTGAAATACAGCTCTATTCCGGCAAATTAGGCTGCATAGTGACTTATAGGGAGGATAACAATAAATGAATGAAAGCCGCCCGTATGAGGAGAACATCATCAGACTTGAAGAGATAGTTCGCCGCCTTGAACGCGGGGATATCAGCCTCGAAGAAGGATTAGCCTCGTTTGAAGAGGGTATCTCACTTGTGAAGGTATGTCGAAAACAGTTGGATCGGGTTTCTGAAAGGCTTCAATTGCTTACGCGCGATGGAAGACTTGAAGCTGCAGCAGATAATGACAAAGGAGAATAGGACGACATGAATCTGAAAAGCTACCTGAAAGAAAGAGCTGCCCTCGTTGATGATAGTATGGCTCTTCTCCTTCAGGACAAGTCTGTGTATCCGGATGTTATTCATGAGGCCATGCGTTACAGCGTTTTTGCGGGAGGTAAAAGAATCAGACCGGTGATGTGTCTGGCTGCAGCCGAGGCGCTCGGTAAGGAGAGCAGCCACTTGCTGCCGGTGGCTTGTGCGCTCGAGATGATCCATACATATTCTTTAATTCATGATGATTTGCCGGCCATGGATAATGATGATTACCGCCGAGGCAAATTAACTAATCATAAGGTGTTTGGCGAAGGGGTAGCTGTTCTGGCTGGGGATGCCCTTCTGACAAAGGCGTTTGAGGTTCTTGCCGGTTTCGGCTGCGCCGCTCCGGCGGGAATGATGCCAATAGTATTACAGGTTATTAAAGAGATAGCTTTAGCCTCCGGAACCAATGGGATGATCGGAGGGCAGGTTGTTGATCTGCAGTCTGAAGGGAAAGAAATTGATACAAAGACCCTTCAATATATCCATACACACAAGACAGGAGCCTTATTTATCACATCTATCCGGAGCGGCGCGTTATTGTCAGAGGCTTCAGAACAAGAACTGACGGCACTGACCGGGTATGCTAAAAATTTTGGGCTGGCCTTTCAGATAACCGACGATTTATTGGACATCCTTGGGGATGCAGAGAAGATCGGAAAACCTGTAGGCAGTGATATTAAGAACGGTAAAGGGACGTATCCTGCTCTGTACGGCGTAGAGAGGTCCAAGATTCTGGCCCTTGAGGCTGTTGAAGAGGCGGTCTCTAATCTAAAAGCGCTCCCCGGATATACAAAGCCCCTGGAGCTTTTAGCCAGGTTTCTGACAGACCGGGAATCATAATAACTCTGTGATAGGATGGATATTAAATATGCAAGAGTTTTTTGACAGTATTCTCGCTAATCATGTTCTGTTGGTATCTTTATCTGCATGGTTTATAGCTCAGCTGATCAAGGTATTAATAGATCTGGTCGCTTTTCACAGACTGGACTTGAAGCGTCTGACAGGCGCAGGCGGCATGCCCAGCTCTCATACGGCTTTAGCGACAGCCCTCGCTTTCAGCGTAGGTAAAGCCGCAGGTTGGGATTCTGTTATTTTTGCGGTGGCCGGAGTTGTGGCAGGTATTGTCATGTATGACGCCGCCGGAGTTAGAAGAGCGGCCGGAAAACAGGCTGAGGCGATTAACCAGATTATCGGGGATGTATACAGGGGAAAACAAATATCGCAGGATAGATTGAAGGAATTAATCGGACACACCCCCTTTGAGGTTCTCGTCGGGGCGCTGCTCGGTGTATTTATAGCGGCTATATTTTAACCGATATAAGAACTCGCTTCAAGCTGAATTCTAAAGCAGCAAGGCAGGTGTAGGTATGAGCCTATTAAAAGATTACAAAGCGGCAGAGGACATTAAGAGGATGCAGATTATTGAGATGGAAAAACTGGCCTCTGAAATCCGGGAGTTAATAATACAGACAGTTTCTCAGACTGGCGGGCATCTGGCCCCAAGCTTAGGTGTCGTTGATTTAACTATTGCGCTGCATTATGTTTTTGACACTGCAAAAGATAAATTTGTTTGGGATGTAGGCCACCAGGCTTATGCGCATAAGATCTTGACCGGAAGAAAAGAAGAGTTTCACAGCCTGCGCCAGTACGGCGGGATTTCCGGCTTCCCTAAAAGGGAAGAAAGCAGCCATGACTCATTTAATACAGGCCACAGCAGCACCTCTATTTCAGCCGCTCTTGGGTTTGCGTTAGCCAGAGACAGACTAGGCGAGAGCCATAATGTGGTTAGTATTATTGGAGATGGCGCTCTTACCGGCGGGCAGGCTTATGAAGCTATGAATCAGGCCGGTCATTTGCGTACAAATATGTTAGTGGTTTTAAACGACAATGAAATGTCTATTGCCCAGAATGTCGGGGCGATGTCCTCATATCTGAGCAAACTGAGGTCAGACCCGTTATATACGAAGCGAAAAAAAGAGATTGAGGAATTACTGAGCAGAGTCCCGGCAATTGGTTCTACGGTAATAAAGGCTGCGGAAAGAATGAAAGACAGCCTGAAATATCTGCTTGTACCCGGTATGCTCTTCGAGGAATTAGGCTTTACTTATCTTGGACCGATTGACGGGCATAATATCAAAGAACTGATTCGGGTCTTATATCAGGCAAAGAATTTAAAGGGCCCTGTTCTTTTGCATGTTCTGACACAAAAAGGACGGGGTTACGGTCCTGCAGTGCAGAGACCGGCTGATTTCCACGGTGTGGGCCCGTTTGAGGTCAGTACCGGTATGATACATAAAAAAGCTGGCCCGCCTACGTACACGCACGTTTTTGGCGAAACGCTTGTTGACCTTGCCTTTCATGATAACAGGGTGCTGGCTGTTACGGCAGCGATGCCCGAAGGAACCGGTTTGAGCGGGTTTGCCGCAAAGTATCCGCAGAGGTTTTATGATGTCGGTATTGCTGAACAAAATGCTGTGACGATGTCTGCAGCAATGGCGCTCAGAGGCTTGCGCCCGGTTGTAGCTATTTACTCAACCTTTCTTCAACGTGCCTATGACCAGGTTGTTCATGACGTCTGCCTGCAGAATGCTCCGGTAATCTTTGCGATTGACAGGGCTGGTCTCGTTGGCGAGGACGGTCCAACTCATCAGGGCGCCTTTGATATCTCGTTTTTACGGCACATTCCGGGAATTTCCGTAATGGCGCCGAAGGATGAGGAAGAGCTTCGGCATATGCTCTACACCGCTTTGCAGCATGACGGACCTGTGGCAATCCGCTACCCGCGCGGCCAAGCAGTTGGAGTATCTCTGACGAAAGAATATAAAACGCTTCCGTGGGGACATGGCGAAGTACTGGCGAAAGGGGAGGACTTGCTTATTCTGGCGGTTGGTACAATGGTTTATCCGGCGTTAAAAGTGAGAGAACTGTTGGCAGAGTGCGGGCTTAATTGCACTGTAATAAATGCCAGGTTTATCAAACCTCTCGATGAAGAACTGATAATTAATAATGCAGAAAAACACCAATATATCGTGACAATAGAAGAAAACGTCGTAGCCGGAGGGTTTGGCAGCGCTGTGTTAGAATTGTTAAGCCGTCAGCAGATTAATCATGTCAGCACCTTAAATATCGGCTTGCCGGATGAATTTGTAATGCAGGGCAAGCTTGATAAGCTAATAGAAATTGTAGAGCTGACACCCGAAAAAATCGTTGACAAAATCCTGACGCGGTTTAGTATCAAACGCAAAAATGCACTAAAACCGAAGATATCTATTCTGCATAGGTTATGAACGGGGATTTATAAATAAGGATTAACTATTGAGGTAAAAACATGCAAAAGGAACGTCTGGATCAACTCCTCTTAAGCCGGGGGCTGGTTGCTAGTCGTGAAAAGGGAAGAGCCTTGATTATGGCAGGGCAGGTCTTCGTTAACCACGTGAAGACTGATAAGCCCGGAACGCTTGTGGCAAGTACGGATGATATTGAGTTAAAGGGAAAACCATATTTGTATGTCAGCCGCGGTGGGCTAAAGCTTGAAAAAGCCCTGCAGGAGTTTCCGTTAAATCTTGAGGGCAAGATAATTCTCGATATCGGCGCTTCAACCGGCGGCTTCACTCACTGTGCCTTGTTGAACGGAGCGGCTAAGGTTTATGCCGTTGATGTAGGCTATGGTCAATTAGACTGGCTGCTGCGCCAGGATCACCGTGTTGTGAACCTCGAACGAAAAAACGCCCGCTATTTGTCTGCTGAAGATATCCCGGAACCTGTTGATCTGATAACAATAGATGTGGCTTTCATATCTCTTGAGAAGATATTACCGGCGGTAATGTCTTTCATAAAAGAAGAAGGAGAGATTGTTGCGCTCATCAAACCCCAGTTTGAAGCAGGCCGCGAAAAGGTCGGCAAAAAGGGCGTCGTTAAAGACAAGGGTGTGCATAAGGAAGTTATTGAAAAAGTTATGAGCTATAGTGCACGGATTGGACTTATCCCCGCCGGCTTGCAGTATTCGCCGATTACCGGTCCGGAGGGCAATATAGAGTACTTGCTTTGGATGAAAAAAAGCAGTTTACCAATAGCCCAAATTGGGGAGCTGGTTGTTGATGTGATCGTGGAAAAAGCTCATGAAAGCTTAAAATGAGTAAAACATGAGCTGAGATGGAATGGAATTGAAATTAAAAGGTATAGCAGGAGGATGGGCTGAACATGTCACCGTTGGAGAGAGTCAGAGAGTATTTTAAGACATTGCCCTTTTCTTTAGAGGTTAACTTACTCGCTCAAAGTACGCATACCTCACCTCTGGCAGCCGAAGCCCTCGGCGTAGAGGTTGGACAAATCGCCAAAACGCTTGTTTTTACAGGCAGGTGTGACGCGGATAATAAGCCGCAAGGGGTCGTTGTAGTGACGAGCGGTGATGTCCGCGTAGACACAAAAAAATTGAAAATTTTAGTCGGATTTAAACCAAAATTTGCCGACGGTGATGAGGCACAGTTGTTGACCGGGTATCCGCCCGGCGGCGTCTGTCCGTTTGATTTGCCCCAAGAGCTGCCGGTTTTTATTGATGTGAGTATGCGCCGGTTTCCGCTTGTTTTCGCAGCCGGGGGTACAGCAAACTCTGCGGTACCTGTAACGATAGATCAGTTGCTATTTTTGACAAAGGGCAGTCTGTGTGATGTATGTTACTTGTGAAAGAGTAATTATTGAAACAGTACAAGGACCAGAATACGGAGGAAGTAAATGAACCATTCTAAACAGCTTGGCGAAGAAAGAATCAAGAATTTGCTGATAAAATTTTCCGTCCCGGCAATTATCGGGATGATGGTGAGCGCTTCATATAACATAGTTGACAGGATTTTCATCGGCAGGGGAGTCGGCTCTTTAGGCATTGCCGGGGTTACGATCGGCTTCCCATTTATGATTCTCATAATGGGCTTTGGGATGTTAATTGGCTTAGGAACAACCTCATTAATCTCAATCCGGCTTGGAGAGCAAAAAAAGGATGAAGCAGAGCTTATCATGGCCAATGGCACGGTAATGCTGATGGGGATATCGCTCTTAATAACTGTCATAGGGCTTGCTTTTCTTGACCCGCTCCTTATTTTGTTCGGCGCCAGTGAAAGTCTGTTGCCGTACGCCCACGAGTATATGAATATTATCTTGTGTGGCACAGTTTTCCAGGGAGCTAGCTTCGGAATGAACAATTTCATCAGAGCAGAGGGAAATCCGCGCATAGCCATGTTTACAATGCTCATTGCGGCAGTTTTAAATACGATTCTTGACCCGATTTTTATTTTTGGACTGCATATGGGGATCCGTGGGGCGGCCTTGGCAACAATTATTTCTCAGGCTGTTTCTGCGGTATGGGTTATGTACTACTTTTTGTATGGTTCAAGCTCGTTGAAGCTTCGCGTAAAAAACTTGAAATTACAGACTCGGATTGTGAAAAATATTTTACTGATTGGTTCAGCCCCTTTTACAATGCAGGTCGCCGCGAGCATTATGGGCGTTTTGCTGAATCACAATCTCGTTACCTACGGGGGCGATGTGGCTGTATCGGCAATGGGTATTGTCAACAGTATTGCGATGATGATACTCATGCCTATTTTCGGGATTAACCAGGGTGCACAACCTATTATCGGGTATAATTACGGTGCAGGTAAATATGACCGCGTCAAAAAAACACTAAAGCTCGGGATTATTGCTGCCACAGGCGTAGTTCTGCTTGGGTATGCCATTGTCAGACTGTTTCCGATAGAACTTATTGGTTTGTTTAATAAAGACGATTTACAGTTGATGGCTATCGGAACTGAGTCTTTGGGAATATTTTTCTTCTTTTTGCCGCTTGTCGGGTTTCAGGTTGTCAGCGCCGGGTATTTTCAGGCAGTCGGCAAACCCAGACAAGCTATGCTCTTGAGTTTATCGAGGCAGGTGCTCTTTTTAATCCCGGCTTTGATTGTGTTGCCAAAATATTTCGCACTGCGCGGTGTCTTTTACGCTATTCCGTTCGCTGATTTGTTTTCGGTTGTGATCACGGGCATCTGGATATATATGGAGCTAAAACACAAGCTAAAAAACAAGGCCCCGGTTTTGCAGAACTGAAAGAGGATCACTCCTCTTTCTTTTTTTATTCAACATGGTGATTAATAATGATAATATAAGGGGTAGAGGAAGGTAATTATTAGTGAACTGTCGAATAAACTTCCCGGGAGAAATATTATGACAAGTTTGGACATTTTTATTGTTGGTCTTATCCTTGGCGGAATAGCAATATTTTATTTTCTCAAAAAAAGCAGACAATTCAAACTCCGTCTGCGAATGAAACGGGCTAGAAAAGGTGAGGCGGAAGCTGCAGGTTTTCTCGACAGCCATGGTTATACTATTGAAGGTGTACAAGAAAGAAAAACAATTGAGACCAGTGTTGATGGCAAGGCCCATTTTCATGATCTCAAGGTTGACTATATTGTCAGTAAATCGGGGAAAACTTATATTGCCGAAATCAAAACCGGGAATCTTGCGCCTAATCCGATACTTGCCGATACCAGGCGGCAGCTCTTGGAGTATTATTTAGCATACCGGCCTGATGGCATTCTTTTAATTGATATGGAAAAAAGAAAACTGCATGAAGTCGTCTTTACCATATCCGGGAACGGGTGGGAAAAGAGTTTTCTGTACCAGATTCTAGTGACGGGCGCAATTGGTCTTTTATGTGGGTGGTTTCTCTACAAAAATTTTGGTGGGGGTCTGTGAATGATAAAAAATGTAGGGATTATTATTAATAACCGTAAAAAACAACCCGTTTCAGTAGCTAGAGAAATAATTCGCTTTTTTGCGAAAAAAGGTATTTCTGTATATGCCACCGAAGAAGATGGTGGCCTGTTGGGATTAAAACCAGAAAATATCTGTGATAATCTCGGGGAAATAGTCGACTGTGTAATCACGCTCGGTGGAGACGGCACATTTTTGCGAGCTGCCCGGATAATGACGAATTATAACCGGCCTATTTTAGGTATTAATATGGGCCGTCTTGGCTTTTTGACAGAAATTGAATTGAGCGAAGTCGAAGAATCTCTCGAGAAGCTGATCAAGGGATATTTCATGCTCGAACACAGGATGATGCTAGATGCCAAAGTAACGCGCGACGGACAAGTTGTCAGCCACATGATTGGGTTAAATGATGTAGTTATCAACAAAGGCCCATTAGCCCGTTTGATCAACTTAAATATTTTTGTGCAAAATGATTTTGTAACGAACTACAAGGCTGACGGTGTCATTCTTGCGACGCCCACCGGTTCGACGGCATATTCTTTGTCGGCCGGTGGGCCGATAGTATATCCGGAGCTCGAGGTAATTATTATCACACCGATTTGTCCTCATACACTAAGAGCACGCCCTCTTGTCCTGCCTTCAGACAGAATAATGCGCGTAGCCTTGGCAACGCAGCAGGCTGACTCTATGATAACAGTTGACGGACAAAACGGTTTTCCTTTATTAAATGGCGACGAGATAACGATTGAAAAGTCAGCTGTTCAAACCTCGCTAATTCGCATCAAGGAATATAAGTTCTACGATATTCTGCGCAAGAAGCTTAAAACTGAAAGCAGGATTACTTATGAATAAAATGCTGCGTGCCACGGAGGTAGCGCATGTGCTCAGCAGCACGTTTCTGCATGAAGGACAAAAAGTTATTGATGCAACCTGCGGTAATGGCAATGATACCCTCTTTCTTGCTGAACGGGTCGGGGCAACCGGCAAGGTTTATGCATTCGATGTTCAGGAACAAGCGCTGGCGGAAACGCGAAAGCTCTTAAGTGAAAGACAGCAGCTGGATAGGGTCGAACTTATCCGGGACAGCCACGAGAACTTTGCGCGTTATGTGGATTCGGCTGTTGACGCTATAATCTATAACCTCGGTTATCTGCCGGGGGGCCAAAAAGAGATTACGACAAACACAGCTTCAACATTGTATTCGCTGCAAGAGGGCATGAAAATACTTGCTGACGGCGGTTTTATTTCCATAGTTGCTTACCCTGGGCATCCCCAAGGAGAGCAGGAAGCAAACGAGATAGAGAAACTTTTACGGGGCTTGCCTGCCCCGCCCTGGTACGTCCTTACTTATAAGAGGCTAAATAGTCTGAAGCCTTCCCCATATTTAATTTTCATTAAAAAACAGGATTAGGTGACCGCGGCATTAGGTCTTCCTAACCTTCAAGGAAGGGAATCTTATGAAAATACGCAGGCAAAAAAAGATTATGGAAATTATTGAGCATGAGTCCATCTCGACACAGGAGGAATTAGCGGAGGCTTTGCAGGAGGCTGGATTCCTTGTTACACAGGCGACGATATCCCGCGATATCAGGGAACTTCGCCTCGTTAAGATTGCCACTGGTGATAATAAGTACACCTATGGACTACCGAAGGAGCAGGGAATTATCCGGAATGAGGACCGCTTGCGCCGGATGATGCAAGAAGTAGTTATCGGCGTTGCCGGGAACGGAGAAATCGTTGTCATAAAAACATATCCAGGCAATGCTCAGGCGCTTGCTTTGCTTATTGATCAGGCTGACTGGCCGGAGATTATCGGTTCACTAGCCGGAGATGACACGATCCTGTTGGTTGTGAAGGTTGAAGATCCAAAACCCAGGCCCGAAACATCCGGATTGATTTCTAAGCTTGAAAACCTGATGGAATAGGATAGGTGCTGATATGCTCGAAAGATTATTCATCAAAAACTTTGCGCTGATTGAGGAATTGTCCGTGGATTTCTCCGGGAGCTTGAATGTTTTAACAGGTGAAACCGGCACAGGAAAATCAATAATAATTGATGCCGTCTCTGTCCTTTTGGGGACGAGGGCGCAGACGGAGTTTATACGTTCCGGTTCAGAGAAAGCGTCGCTCGAAGCGGTTTTCTGTCTTACCCCAAAGCACCCGGTTCACGAGACACTCCAAAGCCTTGGTGTTGAAGATGAAGAGCCGACAATTATCTTGACGCGCGAATTGTATTTAAACGGGAGAAATATCTGTCGTGTGAACGGACGGACAGTGAGCTTGGCACAATATCGCACAATAGGCTTGCAAATTGTTGATATTCACGGACAGCATGACCACCAGTCGCTGCTCCAGTCTGAAAAGCACCTGGATGTGCTCGATAGATTCGGTGGGACTGAGCATATACGTCTTGTCAGGGAGAACCAGGAGTGTTATGCAATATGGCACGCAGCGAAAAAAGAACTCGAAGAGCTGAGAAGCAGGGAGCAAGAAAGGTTGCAGCGTATTGATTTTTTATCATATCAGATTGCTGAGATAAAAAGAGCGGGTCTAAAACCGGGGGAACTCGAAGAGTTAATGCGGGAAGCTAATTTGTTGGCTAATGCGGAGAAGATTAATACTAGGTTACAATCTGCTTATTATTATTTATTTGGCGGTGAAAGAGGGATTTCAGCGTATGAACTTGTGGGCAAAGCGCTTGGGGATATAAATGAACTGAGAAAAATTGATTCGGATCTTGAAAAACTGGGGAATCAGCTCGAGCCGGGTTTATATGTCATCGAAGAAACTGCCGGAGAAATACGTAATTATCTTGAAAACCTAGAGTATTCGCCGCAAAGACTCGAAGAGGTAGAAAACAGGCTGCAGCAAATCAAAGATTTATGCAAAAAATATGGGCCTGCCATCGGTGATGTGCTGAATTTCTTTGAAACAGCAGAGGCAGAGCTTGCAAAATGGGAAACAAGTCTCGAACGCGCTGAAAAGCTGGAACACGATGTAAATACTGCCTGGCACATCTATGAAGAAAAGGCCGGACAGCTAACGAAAAAAAGAAAAGAACTTGGGGCGATTCTCGAAAATAGAGTGATTGCCCAATTAACAGAGCTAGCTATGCCTCATGCCAGGTTTTCTGTAAGTTTGCTCACAGCCGAGCCAACACATAAAGGCCTGGACGAGGTAGAATTTCTCATCTCTCCAAACCCTGGCGAGCCACTCTTACCTGTAGCGAAAATAGCGTCCGGCGGAGAGCTCTCGCGAATCATGCTGGCGCTGAAAACGATTTTGGCGGATATAGATGGGATTGGGACGCTCGTTTTCGATGAAATTGATTCAGGAATAGGAGGACTTGCTGCACAAAAAGTTGCAGAAAAACTTGAAAAAATCAGCGAGAGCCAGCAAGTCATCTGCGTTACGCATTCTCCGATTATTGCCGCTTTAGCGGATTGCCATTTACTTTTAGACAAGGTTATCGAACTTGGAAGAACCAAAACTCTTATCCGTTATCTGAATGATGACGAGCGTGTTGATGAGCTGGTCAGAATGCTGGCCGGGGATAAACAAACTGAAGATTTGAAACGACATGCACTGAAAATTATAAAAAGAAATAAATAACAGCCAACAAAAAAAGAATCCTCTAAAAAGGATTCTTTTTTAATTATTACAGGCAGAAAATATTTTTAAATGGATGATTTATGAATCATAACCACCAAAAATATCTCGTTGCCAAAATAAATGCTGTCGGTTTCGGTTAATTTAAGAACAACAAATATAAAAAGATGAGAAAAGGAAGGATTTGCCGGAGTTTGGGAGGTAGTTCATGGCCTTGAAAAGACGGCAAATCTTCGGAATCCTACTAGCATTTCTGGTAATGTTTAGTTTTTTTTCTCCTCAGGCTGTAAGTTATTTTAATCTCCAGGAAAAGCAGCATTTTGCAGTTGGCGATGAGCTTCAGTTTTTCTTAAAATTGCCGCCGGAGTTTTTGAACAAAATAAATGTCAAGATTACTGAAGGAGAGAAATTACTGGCTTTAGAAGGAGATTTGCTGAAGCAGCGTTGTTACAGCCTGGGTGTGAATTCACCGGTATTAGTGCAACCGGGACATGTCGAGCTACAATTAGAGCTATTCGGGCTGATTCCGATCAAAAAAATAAATGTCGATGTTGTACCTGAGATTAATTTAATACCGGGCGGGCAATCAATAGGTGTTTTATTAAGAACTGAAGGAGTAATGGTTGTCGGCTTTTCTCCAGTTTTAAATGAAAAAAATGAACCGTGTTTTCCTGCGCGGGATGCCGGTATTGATGTAGGTGATGCCATTATAGAGATTGACGGTATAAAGACTAGTACCGATGATCAAGTCAAAAAGATAATTGCGACTGCTAATAAAGAGAAAACAGAATTGGCCGTTACGTTGAAAAGGAAAAACAAAATACTAAAAAAAGTAGTTTATGCTCAATATTGTCAAGACTCAAAATCCTATCGGATAGGGTTATTTGTCAGAGATAATGCCGGAGGGGTCGGAACTCTGACATTTTATGATCCTAACTCAAAAAAGTACGGCGCATTGGGACATTTAATTACCGACAGCGAAACAAATCAACGTATAAATATACGACAAGGGAAGATTCTCTTAGCTTCTGTAGAAGATATCCGTAAAGCCAATCGCGGAAATCCTGGTGAAAAAGTTGGAGCCTTTATTGAAAACAGCGACCTTGGCAATATTGAAAAGAATGATGATTGCGGTATTTATGGAGTAGCAAATCAGAATCTCGATAATCCTTTATACCCCCAAGCTATTCCGATAGCCTTTTCTTCACAAATTCATACCGGCAAGGCTAAGATCTTAACTGTTGTTAAAGGCCAGGAGATCAAAGCCTATGACATAGTTATCGAGAAATTAATGACCGGTAGACAAGACGGGAAAAATATGATTATCAGAATCAGCGATGAAGAGCTATTAAAGCAGACCGGCGGGATAGTACAAGGGATGAGCGGTAGTCCAATCATTCAAGATGAAAGAATAATCGGAGCGGTGACACATGTATTTTTAAATGACCCACATAGAGGTTATGGAGTTTTTATTGAGAATATGCTTTTAGAAGCAGACATTATTCCAACGCAGGAAAAGACCTTGGGATCATCTCAAGGTTTATTTTTTTATTACTCATAGGGAGAAAAATGTTGAGATTCATTAAATTAACAGTAGAATAAGCAAAAAAATCAATACTTATGTTGTATATTGCAGAAGTTTTAGAGTCTAAAACGAATAATTGCGGAAAATATATTGGTATTTAAAGAATAAAATGGAAGGTTGAAGCAGGAAATAAAAGGCAATTGTCGAATCAATAATTGTAAAATTATAAAAGATTATATCAAAGTTAACATGAGGAGGTTGAATGCCGGGTGTATAAATCCATAAAAGTCTTAATAGCTGATGATAACAGGGATTTTGTTGAGATACTGCAAGAGTATTTTGACCAACAGGATGACTTTACTGTTGTCGCTGTTGCTTATAACGGGCTTGAAGCGCTGGATATGATCAACTTGAACTTGCCCGATGTAGTAATTTTAGATATTATTATGCCACACTTGGATGGGATTGGGGTTCTTGAGAAGTTATCGCGTCTGGAACTCATAAACTGTCCAAAAATTGTAATGCTGACAGCGTTTGGACAGGAAAATATGACCCAGAGAGCTGTTGAACTGGGGGCTGATTATTTTATGTTGAAGCCCTTTGACCTTGAAACGCTTGGGACCCGTGTACGTCAGCTATTTAATGAAGCCATACCACAGACGAGAACAAGTAATAGCCCGGCTAAAGTTTACCAGACATCTCCGGTGCGGTCGAGAAATATGGATCTGGAAGTAACAAATCTTATTCACCAGATGGGTGTTCCTGCACATATAAAAGGCTACCAGTATCTGCGCGATGCCATTTTGCTGGTTATTAATGAAGTAAGCCTGCTTGGAGCGGTTACAAAAGAGCTCTATCCTGCTATTGCTGTGAAATATCTGACGACGCCTAGTCGTGTCGAAAGAGCCATACGCCATGCTATTGAGCTAGCCTGGGATAGGGGGAATGTGGAGATGATGAGCAAATTCTTTGGCTATACAATCAACATACAAAGGGGCAAACCAACAAATTCCGAATTTATCGCGATGGTGGCTGATAAGCTTAGGCTCGGTACAAAGGTAGGGTAAGGTTGGTACCGACTGATATTCTTTTTCAAGCACTGAAATTTTTAGCTGGTAATAGTTAAAAAATGGAGGTGCTTTTTTTATTTGAATTCTAACTGCAAGCTTAAGAATGATTCTCCTTCTTTCTAAGTATCTCTCTTGCCATAGCCAGCAGTTCTTCACTAACGCTCTCATCGAAGAGGATTTCTTTAATCTCAGGGACCCTCTCCTTTAGCTCTCTTTCAATAAATTCCGTAGTGAAATCACTTGATGCACAGCCTAAACACTGACCTTGCAGTTTCAATGTTAAAACACCATTCTCAAAGCTTAATAATTTGATATCGCCGCCATGGTCATTAAGAATAGGCCTTATATACTCATCCAGGATCTTTTGCAATGAATCCATGTCCCTCAATTCCCCTTCCCCAACCTGGCATCCGCTATTTTGCCAGCTTTATTAGTCTATTGACAATTTTACCAGATAAGAAGCTGTCCATCAAATATAAAACTAACATAATTGGTGGGTTCTACTATTTCATAAAAAATAAAAATATTATATAATTAATACTAGATATTTGCTGTTTTCTTTCTCTATGGGGGTGATAAATCTTATGAAGATTAAAGATATAATGGATATTAACCCAATTACGGTTAATGTGAATAGCTTCATAAAAGAAGTCTATTTGAAACTGGCGGAAGGCAAAGGAATAGTTGTTTTAGATGATGTGGACAAACCGGTTGGATTGATTACATCTTCTTTAATGTTTAAGGCTATCGCAGATGGAATTAATGACCATGAGCCTGTTTCAACAGTAATGG
>DIVP01000097.1 GCA_002422465.1 Peptococcaceae bacterium UBA6129
ACCACCGGGCCAAGATGATCCCCCAGATGGATGTCACTAGGGACTACCGGTAAAACTAGAACCATTTCCTTCGGGCTTAAACTCTTTTTTTCTAATGAACTACCTCCTTTTATTAATATTTCGGGGATAATAGATACCCTTTGACTTTTGAAATAAAATTCACCATTTTCTTCCTGTCCTGACTGTTCCATTACAACAAAGACCATAGTACCGGATTGACCTTTTTTTTCGAACACTTCTAATAACCGTGATTGACAATAAACAACATCCCCTGGTCGAAGAACGCGATAGTATTCATATTCCTGTTCTGCGTGAATCCTGCCCTTAGGTGGTAAATCCAGCCCTGGGATTTCCCCGAAATCAAATACACGGGCGAAGGTTGGGGGAGCTATAATTCCTTTATGTTTTGTTTTAGCAGCATAATCTTCGTCAAAGTACAGAGGATTTGTTTCCCCAATTGCTCGTGCGAAGGCACGAATAGCGCCTTTTTCTACCTCATTACGAATTAAGGGTCCGCATTGTCCAATAAATCCTCTATATTTTTCAATCAATTGTAATCCTCCTATCCTGTCTCATTACAGTAACCCTGCCAGTTTATTTGCAGATAACGCTATTCAACGATAACCGTCTGAGTATTCCTTACCTTGCGCGCCCGTGAATAATTTATAAAAAAGACGATAGCAAATACAATAAAACCTATAATACTTACTAGGACAGCAGGTATAACAAGTGCGATACCTGCTGCAGCTAAAGCGAGACGTTCCCATACCGGGCATTTACAAAAAACAAAGCCAGTAGTACTCCCTGCCAATGAGTAAATACCTAATAACGCTGTGCCGCTGGTAAAAAGAATATTTCCAAGTGAACCATTCATTAAAATGGCTGGTTCGTATACCATAACAAAAGGAATCAGAAAGCCTGCTATTGCCAATTTTGTAGCAACCCAACCTGTTGAAATGGCTGAAGCGCCGGATATACCGGCTGCAGCATATGCAGCCAAGGCGACCGGGGGTGTAACATTGGATATAATTCCAAAGTAAAAGATGAACATATGGGCTGATAGTCGATCCACACCGAAAGATATTAAAGCCGGCGCTACCAGTACAGCCAAAACAATATAGGCAGCAACAGTAGGCAGCCCCATACCAAGTATAATTGAGCAAATTGCCGTTAATACCAGAATAAAAAATACATTACCCCCTGCAATCATAAGAATCAGACTCGAAAGCTTGGAGCCTAAACCTGTGATGCCGAAAGCTCCGATAATTATACCTGCACAGGCTGTGGCCATTGCAACAGTGATAGTGCCATTTGCTGCTCCTTCACAACCATTCAGCAGCTTCTTTATTCCCATTCTATCCTTCTGTTTAAGAATAGAATTTATTATTATAGTAACAATTATTGACCACAAAGCCGCTTTCATAGCACTGGTACGCATAAATACGAGCATATAAATAAGGACTAATAAAGGGATTATCTGGGGCCATCCATCCCTCATTACTTTGCTTACCTTTGGAAGAGATTCTCTTTTAAGACCTGCAAGTCCATTTTTAGCAGCCTCTAAATCTACAACGAAAAAGCAACCCAGGAAGTACAAAATACCCGGAATTATCGCTGCAATAATGATTTTCGAGTACGGCATACCCAATACCTCCGCCATAAGAAACGCGCCCGCCCCCATGACAGGCGGCATCAATTGACCCCCAGTGGAAGCCGTTGCTTCTACTGCCCCGGCAAACGTCGCAGAATACCCTGTCCGTTTCATGAGTGGGATAGTAAATGTACCTGTGGTTGTAACGTTTGCGACGGCGGATCCCGATATACTGCCAAAAAGCATACTGGAAATAACGGCAACCTTTGCCGGTCCGCCACGCAACCAGCCAAAAGCACCAGTCGCAAGATCCATAAAGAATTGCCCTCCACCAGAAACCTCTAAGAAGGATCCAAAGACTATAAATAGTACAATAAAGCTGGCGGATGCACCTAAAGGTGTTCCGTATATCCCCTCAGTAGCCAGAACTTGTAATGATATTATTCTTTCAAGACTATATGCTGCATGTCCAAATGGCTGTGGAAGGTATTGTCCAAAAAATGTATATACAAGCATAACCAGAGCCACTATAGGCATAGCCCATCCCATAATACGTCTGGTTCCTTCCAAAATTAAAAACATTGTCATTAAACCAACGATAATATCAGCCTGATAAACGGTTCCTGCCCTAAAAGCCAGCGTTGGAGCCTGTATAGACATATATATTCCTGCTGCTAATGTTAACCCTACCAGTAATCCATCAATTATCATGGCCCCTCTAAACTTCGATGGCTTATATAAGATCACTAAAAGCAATGCAGCTGTCAGATGGATATTTCTTTGACTAATAGCTTCTAGCAGTCCAAATAGCGCTGTGTACAAATGGAATAATACTAGTATTACTGCAATGATGATAATTAATTTAGTCCTGATTTCTGCTACTCGTTTCTCCATTACGATCCTCCTTTTTCATTTACCGTTTTCCAGCAAACTCTATACGGACTAATATCAAAATGAAAGCTTGTTTGGTAATTGAACCTCTACATCTACTTCCCCCCCTCTTTTACAAGTAGTAAACGAGGTTTTTGTTCTCTTCATACTACTCCACCAATAATCCTTTAGACTGCTCAGCAGTGTTGTGTCGTCTATCCGGTCCATCATATTGAATCTGATCCAATTTGATTTGCCGCCAACCTGGCTCCCGTACTAATTCTTCATAACAGTGAGCAAATAATCCTGCTGTTCTGGGAATACAAACAAATGCTCTGGCTAACCGCCAATCAATTCCCAGGTCACATACACAAGCACCTATACCACCGTCAATATTAACAGGTATTTTTCTCTTCGCTCTATTGGCAAGAGCCTTTTCCATAGCAAGAGTCATCTCAATATGCTCTCCGGCAACTCCATACTCTCTGGCTAAACGAAAGAGTACGGGAGGACGAGGATCCCCTTCAGGATGCTGTGGATGGCCAAAACCATCGAGACGCTTATTATTCTGAACATATTCTGTAGCAATATCGTCAAAAGAACGATTTTCATTGTTTGCTTTTTTAACTAATTCCTGCAGATTCTGGCAGAATTCCTGACCTGCTCCGCCATGTATATCCCCAAACATAGTAACTCCGCCGGCTACCGCAGCCTGAATTGGAACTCCGGCAGCCTGTAAAAACCTTCCCACTGTTGTTGAAGGCGAGATACCATGATCAGCAAAACAAACAAAAAGTGCATTAATCATCTTAGCCTGGCCTGGAGTAGGTAGTTCTCCATTGAACAAAAGATAAACCATTGACGCGAAGTCGATTTTCCCAACCAGATCTTCCATAACATCGTAACCTCGAACCATTACACCATTTGGGGTGGCTTCTGCAATACTTGTTCGCCATTCAAAACTCTTGGTTTGTTCCGACATTTTTTTCGCCTCCATTTTTTATCATTATTTACTTTCTAACACCTTCCTTTGCTAAGGCCTTCTATCATTTATCATCTCAGTAAAGCTTTGGATCTTTGTGCGTGACTGCTCATTATCCTGTGTGCTCTGGTCTATCTCGATGCAGAGCGTGGGATAACCCGCATCTTCAATCTGCTGTGCAATAATTGGGTATTCATATTCCTCAATATCACAAAACTTCATCAGGCACACCACAATCCCATCGGCATTGTTCTCTTTGAGCTGATTAATCAGCATATCTCCTCTGCAACGATGGCTTTCAAATACAAGAGAACATCCTTTACGCAGAAACCACTGATCTGTGAGCCTTTCCATCGGATTATCTCCATCCGGAATGTCTGTTCTGAACTGACGCGATTCCTGTGCCAGGTCATCACCGACAACAGCAATTTTGTTGGCAGTAAAGATATCCAAGAGTTCATTCGGTTCAGCCGTTATTCCTGTCAGTATGACCTTTTTTCCCTTCCATTCACAAACAGGTAGTGCCTTTAGCCCAGCGATGAGTTCCTGCACAATTCCGGTATGTTCCGCCTTTTCCATAAAGTGCGAGCTCTTCATGACAGCATGCCGATTCTTCGCACTAACAACGTCCAAATGCTCATTGGCCACTTCCGCAAACTCTCTCATTGTTTGGTTATGCCTGTTATAGACCTCGATGCTTTTTGAGAGAGCATGATCCGTAATTTTGCATCCTGTAATCTCTTCAAGGCGATTTCTTACACTTCTGTACTCGGCAATCAGATATTCTTTAGCTGCTTTGCTCTCGCGATTCTGCGGCTGTATAAAGGGAATAATCGGAATATCCTTTACTCCAATGCGCCAACTCTGACTTGTGCCACGAAATGTGTCGCAGAGAACAGACAACAAAACACAGGAAAGACCTTGATATTTTCCGGTAAGACCAAACTCCATACAGGAGCGCATTATTGAACATGTGAATGTTGGGGAATACTTTCCCGCTATTGCAGGGGAAACCTGACCACCCCAGATTCCCATAGGAATCATTCCGCCGGCATGCACCAGTTCTTCCGGAATATAAATCGGGAAACAACCGACAACCTTTTTCCCTTTTCCGAGATATTTTTCAAGCATAACCCTAGGATGTGATACAATTCTATCCAATTCCTGTATAATCGCATTCACACTACGCATGATTCCCCTCCTTGTTCTGCTTCATTATCTCAGCCAATCCCTGAATACGGGTTTCAAACTGAGCCTCGCTATATGACCTTGAATCGCCTTGGTCTCCGTCAAAATTTACAATCGGAACTCCGGTGTATTTCTGTATCAAATCACGCCCGCCAAAAACGTGAAAATCCATCACTTTACAGCTCTTATTGACGTGACATATCATGCCCTTGCAGCCAAACTTTTTAATTAGATCCGATCTCAATCTAGCAACAGTCGGGGTACTCTTGCTGTTTGTGGATGCAAAGTTATATGCAGCTGCCATACCATCCAAATTGGTTGGTTCATAATTAATGTCCCACGCTGTTACATAACCGTTGGTCACTGCGTTAATTCCCAGGTTTCTTAAGGTTTTTAGGTTATGTCTCATACACGGCCAACACGCTATACCTTCCCAGAATACCCGGTGTTCCTGGTCAACCGGATATGTAGAAGTATTATTCTTAATGTTTTCTTCTACCTCTTTTTTCAGTTGAAGAAGAATATCAGTCGTTGACTCCTTACCTCTGCAAATAACCATTGGCGCCATGTAATTGAATAAGTCAAAACCATTTAGCGGAGCGGGTTTATGGACATTTAGTGCAATAATTTCCTTGAAAAGTTTGTTGTTGAGTGCAGAACGTTTTTGGATTTCTGAAAATTTATCCCAGTCAAATTTTCTTCCGATAAACGCTTCTAACGCTGTGATAGCTTCCTCAATTTGAGTCCTAATATATTTAACCTTATAAGCAGATGCCTTTTCCTCTGTAAAGTTATAGAGCATATCAATGAAAAAGGCTGGAACTCCCAATGTATCGGAGAGGTTCTGATACCATTTCGTCAGCTGAACACAGCTATTGTTGGCCAGAAGAAGCAGATCAGGCAGTGGCATTGCAGGACTTGGCCATTCATAATTTGGATCTTTTAACTTATCAGCAAAAGCAAAATTTATCCGGGCGTAGGAACAGATATTCATGGGATATCTCATATTCCCCTCAGCATACTGAATTAAATCTTCGCCGTAATGTTTTGCAGCTAATGCAGCTGAGTGATTTTCGGGGTACAAAACGGGCACTCCCAGCGTTTCGCAGATTTCCTGCACATAAATGGCAGTGGACCAGGCGATTCTTTCACCCCTTTTTTTGGTTTCTAGCGCATCCTCGTAAACCTTAGCAGTCTGTTCGTTAACCATGATTCTTGATAATGGAACCGGTCTCTGCGTGATTCTTTTGCTTTCCTCACTCATCTATGAATCACTCCTATTCATTATTTTTTTGTGTCTGCGAACAACGATTTGCTTTAACGGCCTCTTCCCAGGCAAATAAGGCAGCACCTAGTGCACCTGCAAGCTGACAATCTTCATGAACCAATATGTCTGTTTTAAGCTCTTTTCTCATTGCCCCGACCACACCCTTGTTCAAAGCAACCCCTCCGCTCATAGCGACATCTTTCACTATCCCGTTGCGGTACACAAGAGCTGCCACCTTTTTTGCAACAGAGCGGTGAATACCCGCAATAATATCTTCAATTGCTACATTCATCGACAGTTTAGATATTACTTCCGATTCTGCAAATACGGTGCAGGTATTGCTAATACTGACCTCAACTTGAGAGTGCTCCGAAATTATCCCCAGATCTGCTACTTTCACATTGAGAATACCGGCCATGACATCCAGAAACTTTCCTGTACCGGCCGCGCATTTGTCGTTCATTACAAAATCCTCCAGCATGCCATTTGGATTAATTCTTAGCGCTTTGGCGTCCTGTCCTCCAATATCAATGATAGTTCTCGCCGAGGGAATTATAAAATTCACCCCTTTGGCATGGCAGCTCATTTCACTTTTTTGGTTATCAGCATCATCAAAGGTAAATCTTCCATATCCAGTCACAAGGGTCCGCTCGATATCGTCCCGGGACAGACCACATGAATCCAGCACACTTTGATAAACTCTTTTCGGTCCAATTGTTCCTGTCCCAAATGGCACAATTGCCCGCCCAACTATGATGCTTCCATCGTTAATAATCACACTTTTACATGTGGTAGAGCCGATATCAATACCCACTGTAAACATATTTGCACGCTCCTCGGATTTTCAGATGACACCTTCTCTTTGCAACTGTTCAAAATCCTCTCTGTCCAGCTTTAACTTCTCGAGGAATATTTTCTCATTGTAAGCACCAAGTTCAGCTCCGGCCCATCTAATCTCTCCCGGCGTACCTGACAGTTTTGGAGTAACACCCTGCATCGAAATTTCTCCGAACTTCCTGGTCTGAACCTTGACAATATCGTTTCTGTATGCGAATTGAGGGTCTTTTACAATATCCTCAGCTGTGTAAACCTTACAACAAGGCACCTCATCGCCGAGCGCATTTATGCATTCTTCCACAGTATGATTCTTAGCCCATTCCTCGGCTATTCCATTAATCTCATCTCTGTTTCTCGAACGTCCTGCGGCTGTATTGTATTCCTCACTTTCCAATAATTCCTCACGGCCAATCGCTTTCGCGAACGCAGCAAAAACTTTATCTCCGCCGACTGACAATACAAGATATTTATTATCTTTTGTCATAAAATGTCCTGAAGGGATAGTAACATATGTTCCATTACCAACCCTGTTCCGAATAAAGCCATCATAACTATATTCCACTATGATTGACTCCATTATCCTCAATGTGGTTTCTGTCAGACAAACATCGACCCATTGTCCCTCTCCGGTACCGACAATGTCTCTATTATAAACTGCTGTCAAAATGCCGACCGCTCCTAGCATACCCGTCATAAAGTCACCGACAGAGAGACCTGGTTTAATTGGGGGACCGTCGGGAAAACCGGTAACATGCAATAGTCCACCCATAGCGAGTCCAATACGATCGAATCCGGGCTTGGGGCTGTAAGGCCCTGTCTGTCCATACCCCGAGGCACTCACCATAATCAATCTGGGATACATCTTATGCAGTACCTCCCATGAGTACCCCATCTTGTTAAATACGCCCGGTTTAAAATTCTCAATCAATACATCCGCATCCTCAAGCAGCTTATAAAATAGTTCCCTGCCTTTTTCCAATTTGAGATTTAGCGTTATGCATTTTTTGTTCCTTCCTTCCACCGCAAACCATAAATCTTTAATACGTCCCATACCTCTTATGATATCGCCGACACGCGGTGGTTCAACCTTGATAACCTCGGCTCCAAAATCTCCCAATAGGCTTGCAGCGAAAGGGCCAGCAAGGATCTGACCTATTTCAAGAATTTTTAATCCTTCGAGAGCAGCTCCCACACAAATTCCTCCTTTTTATTTTGAGTTGCTCTATCAAATATTTTTTCTCTTCGCAATCAACATGACGGTTTCACCCGTCTGTACAATCTCGTCACGCTGGTTAAGAATTGTTCTTTTTAAGATAACCCTGCCCCTGTTTGGCTTGATATCAATCTTCTCGAGTACTTCGACCTCGACGCGAATTGTATCACTGATCACGACAGGCTTTACAAACTGCCATGATTTCATTTCTGTGAACGCCATTAGCGACTTGGTTAATGATAAATTATAAGGAGTCCTAGTAAATAAACCTGATGCTACTGTCATTATAAGCAGACCATGAGCTAACCGTTGACCGGCTATGGATTTCTTGGCGAACTCCGCATCGATGTGCAAAGAATTGTAGTCTCCGGAAAGTCCTGCAAAATTAACAATATCTGCCTCTGTTATAGTTCTCCCCTGAGAAATTGATTTATCCCCGATATTCATATCCTCAAAATATCTGTATTCCAACATTTCCATATACAATCTCCCCTCATTATAAAATTTGGACAAATACGGTATAACAAATAAAATGTATACAGGACAACGATTTCTCTTTTTATTTTTTAAGAATAGTTACAGCGCTATTCGGCCCGGCCCCCATTGCGTGTGCCAGTCCTGTTTTGCATTCATTGACCTGTCTTGGGCCAGCCTCTCCTCGCAATTGCATGACTATTTCATAGATTTGTGCAACACCGGTAGCACCGAGAGGATGCCCCCTGCCAATTAAACCACCATCGGTATTACTTGGCTTTTCTCCGTCAAGATCAAAATATCCATCCTTCAGCAGTACGATAGCTTCGCCGGGCTTACAGAAGCCAAGCTTCTCCAAATCCCATAGTTCTCCGGAAGCCATACTATCATATGCCTGGATTATATCGATATCCTCAGGGCCGATGTTTGCTGCCTCATATGCCTCCCGGGCTGAACGTTCCACGAAGCCTTCCTCCGGTGAGAACTTGACGCTATTTAGCATACCATTCTGGTAAAAAGCCTCACCATATTTTGAGGATGTCAACACTGAACTCGCAACTTTGATAGTGCGCGAACGGTTTTTTGCCTTCCGGGGTATACTGAGAATCATACCAACCGCAGCGTCCGCAACGGGAGCGCAGTGATACAGCCTAAATGGGGTGGCAATCATTCTTGATTCGTTGATTTCTTCCATTGTAACAGCCTTTGTAAAACGAGCATTAGGATTAAGAACCGCATTTTTACGATTTTTTATCGTGACCA
>DIVP01000074.1 GCA_002422465.1 Peptococcaceae bacterium UBA6129
TGTTATCCCATCCCTAACGATTCTCTCAACCGTTTCAATCCAGCCTTTATGCATTTCAATGAGCCAATCACGAAAATCGTCGTCCATAATACTCGTTACCATCATAGTTATTTTCGAGAGAACCTGGTACTTTCGCCCGATTTCTATATTTTTTCTGGCAAACGCAATGAGTTTGCCACGCGTTGTTGGCTCCTGGTCAATCTGTTCCTTAATAAGCTGAGCAATGGCAGTTGACCCTTCTTTGAGCGTATCCCGGAATAACTGCTCTTTACTCTGAAAATATTCATAGACGGTACCCTTACCGACACCCGCCTGTTGAGCAATGTCTTCGATCTTGGCGTTATGATACCCCTTGATGCTGAAAACTTCGGCAGCCGACTGGAGAATTGCTTCGCGCTTCGGTAAGGGTTTATTGCTAATCACGTCATTCGCCCCCTGTCAACGAAGAGCTAACAGGTTTTGGCGCACGGTATTTCCGGAACAAAAGCTTCATGAACTTCTCTTTTATATCCTCGAGAACAATATACATACACGGCACGAAAATCAATGTAATCAGCGTTGAAAAGCTTAAACCTCCAAAAACAACGGTCGCCATCGGCGCCGACATCTCTGACCCTTCGCCAAGACCCAGGACTAGCGGAACCAGCGCCAGGATAGTCGTCAGCGTTGTCATAAGGATTGGCCTTAAGCGTGTTGCACCCGCTCGGATAATAGCCTCTTTACGCGGCATGTTATCACGGTTGCGCAGCGTATTGATATAGTCAACCAGCACAATGGCATTGTTTACAACAATCCCGGCGAGCATAATGACCCCGATTAAGGCCGGTACATTCAACGTCCGCCCGGTAATAAACAGAGAAAGGATTACCCCGACTATCGTCGGTGGGATAGCAAACATGATGACGAAAGGATAAAGCAGTGATTCGTACTGTATAGCCATAATCATATAAACCAGAATTATGGCGAGTAATAATGCCAGCGCCAAATCCTGAAACGCCTCGACCATCTCTTTATTAGCGCCGCCAAGCTCAACCTGCACACCAGGCGGCACGTTGAGTTCATTGATAGCTGCCTGGATATCTTTGTTCACACTGCCTGCATCACGGCCGGAAACATCCCCGGTCACAGACACTATTCGCGTCTGGTTAATCCTGCTGATACTTGTCGGCCCCTGTGTAATCTCGAGCTCAGCCAGTTCGCCGAGCGGAACGAGGGCTCCGCCTGGCGATGCTATTGTCAGCCCCTTCAGATCGTTGATATTACCGCGGTAAGCCTTATCAAGGATAACATTTACCGCTATCTCTTCACCCTTATACCTGAATTGTGTCGCAGTCGAGCCATTAATAGCCGTACTCAATATGCCCGACAGCTGGGTTGCATTGATGCCATACAGGGAGGCTTTTTGCCTGTTCAACTGAACATGTATCTCAGGCCGGCCGCTCTCGAAGCTTGTTTTTACCTCGCGTGCGCCCGGTACTGCCTTAACACGTTCAGCGATGGTAGCCGAGAACGCCTTAAGTACGTCAAGATTGTCTCCGGTAATCTGAACCTGTATAGCCGAACCCGTAGCAGTCATGGCGGAAGAGGTCGTCGCAATCTCTATCTTCGCTCCCGGGATACCTGCACATTTTGACCTGAGTTCATCGAGAATTTGATTTATATCGCGCTGCCGCTCGCTTTTGTCTGTGAGCTTGCCGGTAATAGAGGCACGCTCCGAGCTGGAAGATGTGCCAAACGCACTGCCACCGATGCCGACAGTATAAAAGGTCCACTCGTGCTCCGGCAATTCCTCTATATAACCGTGTACAAGCTCGGTGACACGCTCCGTCTCTTTGAGCGCCGTACCGTTGGGCAAGGAAATATTAACCGTATATTCGCCGGTGTCCTGCGCAGGAATAAATTCCATCCCTATGAACGGGATCAAGGCTAGGCTGGCGACAATCAATACTACGGTACCGAAGACAACTTTCTTTTTATTATTAATCGCCCAGGCCAGCACTTTTTGGTATTTATTGTTCAAGCTGTCAACCGCAGCTCCCCATTTCGCGGATAACCTTGCAAAAGAACCCTGTTTCTCATTACCATTGCCATTGCCATTACCATTGCCATTGTCAAAGCTATTGCCATTATCAAGGCCGCTGCCGTTATTAAGGCTTTTGCTGCGGTCTACCTTCATTATTTTTGACGAAAGCATCGGCACAAGCGTCAGCGCTACCAGCAATGAAGATATGAGCGAAAAGGTTACCGTCAGAGCTAGTGGTTTGAAAATTTCCGAAGCCATGCCCTCAACATAGACAATCGGCAGAAAGACAACTACCGTAGTCAGCGTTGACGCGGTAATAGCAACCCCCACTTCGCCCGCACCCTTCTTGGCCGCTTCGATGCGGGAATATCCCTCCTGCCGGTGACGGTAGATATTTTCGAGTATGACGATGGCGTTATCAACCATCATCCCGACACCAAGCGCCAGACCCCCTAATGAAATGAGGTTGAGCGTCAGGCCGCCGAAATACATGAGAATAAACGTGGCGATTATGGAAATAGGAATAGCTACTCCGATAATCAATGTGCTTCTGAAATTTCTTAGGAACAGGAGCAGCACAAGCACCGAGAGAATAGCCCCGAGCAACGCATTGTTTGTCACGCTATTAATCGACATGCGGATAAACTCAGCTTGGTCAAAGCCGGGATTAATCTTCGCGCCGTTCGGAAGTATTTCCTCAATCTCTTTCAGCTCTTTTGTGACCGCATCGGAGACTTTCACCGTATTAGCGTCGGTCTGCTTCTGTACAGATATCTGCACGCTCGGCACACCGTCCATATAGACATATTCTTTCTTTTCCTGAAAGGTATCCTCGACCTTTGCTATTTCAGCCAGGCGAATATAGCCGCCGCTTGTGAGCGGGATCTGAAGGTTCTCTATCTCCTGAACGTCTGAAAATTCTCCGGTTACGCGCACGACGTGCTCACGTAAGCCTTCCTCTACCGTGCCGGCTGAGGTATTGCGGTTTTCCATTCTCAAATACGAAACTATCGTGTCCAGTGATAATCCGTATGCCTGCAAGCGCTGCGGAACTGCAGAGATACGGATCTCGCGCTTGACCCCGCCGTAAATGTCAACCGAGGCGACGCCGTCAAGCCTCTCGAGCCGGGGTTTGATCACGTCGTTGGCTAGCGTATCCAGTTTAACCAGATCCATATCGCCGCCAAAGCCAAGTGTCATAACCGGCATCATATTCGGGTCGAGCTTTAAGAGCATTGGCCGCTCCACGCTTTCCGGCAGATAACTCAAGATCAGGTCTATTTTCTCGCGCATCTGATTCATCGCGAAATTCATGTCGGTTCCCCACGCAAACTCAACTAAGACCATCGAGCTGCCCATGCTTGAGGTGGAATTTATGTTTTTTACGCCGTTAACCGAACCTATCGCGCCCTCAATCGGCTTGGTTATGAGGTTTTCTACCTCCTCCGGTCCGGCCCCGCTGTAACTCGTCATGGCAATAGCCATCGGCAGATTAAGCTCCGGTATAAGCGCCAAATTTAGCTTACTCACAGAGACTGCACCCAACAGGATTATAATCAGAATCACCATGATTATAGCGACAGGGCGTTGTACCGAGGCATCAGAGATTTTCATTACTTTTCACCCCTCGCTGTTACAGAAACAGGACTGCCGTCCTTCACGCCATACTGTCCTTCAACAATAAGGGATTCTCCTACGCTCAGACCGCTCGTGATCTCGGCCTCGTTACCGATCGTAAGTCCTAAAGCCACTTCCCTCATAACGGCCTTCTCATTTTCAACTATATAGACTACCTTTTTTTGTTCATAATCTAAAACAGCATACTGCGGAATAGCGATAATATCCTCTCTTTTATCGACTGCGAGCTGAACCTCTCCATACATCCCACCCCTGATGGCCATACTTTCATTAATTATCTCAAGGGTGACAGGGTAAGCCTTGGTCCGTGCATCAATCTGCGGTGCAACTGATGTGATTGTCCCGGTATAAAGATCGCCGGAAGCTGCCGGTACACTCACCAACATTTCTGCGCCGGACTGCAGCTTGCTGATATTGGCCTCGCCCACCTGAACCTCCAGCTTTAAAGTATCAATATTTACAACAGTCACAAGCGGCGCAGCCCCGGCTAACTGGCCTTCCGTCGCCGCTACGGAAGCTACTACTCCGTTGATCGGGCTCAAGACAGACATATACTCTTTTTGCAGCATGAGGTTTTCGAGCGCCGCTTCCAATTGTTCGAGCTGGTATTTTGAAACAGCTCCGGCCTCGAAAAGCTGCTTATTACGTTCATAATTCAGCTGCGCCTGATCCAATTGGATATCGAGCTCGCGCGAATCAAAATATACCAAGGGGGTTTGCGCTGTTACTCTATCCCCTACTTTAACAGGAACGGCGATAACCTTGAGACTCGGATTTTTTGAGGCCAGCGCTATTTCCTCCTGTGGTGATAGGAGCCCCCCTAAAAATATGTATTTTTCAATATTTCCTTTTTGTATGGTTTCTACGCTAACCGGGATTTTCTTGACCTCGGCCACCGTATTCTCAACTTTTTTGCTGCACCCGGCAGTAACCAGGCTGATAACAATTAGCGCTAATAGAACTGTTTTTAAAATTCTGCTCTGCATATTTCTTCCTCCCTGCGTTCATGGCCAATCCGGCTGAAATTTGCCGACCGGCCAGTCAGTCAATAAATATATTCTATTGCCGCATGTAAGCTTTGTCAATCTGCTGACAGACTGTTTATGAAATTTCTTTTATCCCACAAAATAACTATGCGCTTTGCTAAAATCGTAGACTAAGCTAACAATAAAAGCATAGACTAAGTGGTACAATAACAGTAAAATTACGAGTAGAAGGCGACGCCTCAACATGGTATCTAGGAGGATAACAAAGCGTGAAAAAACCTGAGTTTTCTTTCTTTTTTTTGTTCTTTGTCTTGCTGCTTCTTGTTAATGTCATTATTGTTGATATCGCCTATACTACCCTCATGAGTTTATTTAGTCAGATCACAGTGTCAAACAGTTTCCTGAAGACTATTGCCAATGTCTATTCTGTGATTGTGGCTACTCTCGTCCTCTTCACGTCGGTAATCATCATTCTCGAGCGGCGTGATCCCGCGAAAACCCTGGCCTGGCTCTTAATCCTCATCTTTCTGCCTATCCTCGGATTTATTTTCTATCTGACTGTCGGCAGGCAGTTTAGGAAAAGGCGCATGACCGCAAAGAAAAAAGTTCTTAATAACTACATTTATCCGCTCGACAGTACGTTTGCCGATGGAAAAGTAGAATTCCCCTGGATGACAAAGTCCAAAGAGCGGCTCATTAATCTTATCTTAAACAATGCTGAATTCCCGGTCACGCTGCACAATGACGTCGCGGTTCTGACCGACGGCGAGGAAATCTTCGCCGCCTTCATTGAGGCTATGACAGCGGCGAAAGAACACATCCATCTCGAGACATATATCCTGCGCAATGATAATATCGGTGGAAGAATCTCGGAGCTCTTGAAGGCCAAAGCCAAAGAGGGTATAAAGGTACGTATTATCTTTGACGCTCTAGGCTCAAGGGCTTTAGGCCCTGCGTACCTGTCTGAAATGAGAGCGGCAGGCATCCAGATTGAACCTTTTTTCCCGGTTCGACTACCGTTTATGCAAAACAGGATAAACTACCGCAACCACCGCAAAATTCTCGTTGTTGACGGGGCTGTTGGTTTCGTCGGGGGTATTAATATCGGTGATGAATATTTAGGACGTGACCCTGCTATCGGATACTGGCGAGATAACCACCTGCAGATTAAAGGGAATGCCGTCTATTTTCTCCAGCGTATCTTTTTGCAGGACTGGTATTTTATTACGCGGGAATCGCTCGAGAATAATTTTCCGTGCCTTTTCCCTGTCGAGAATTACCCCGGCAATAGAGTGGTCCAGATTACCGCAAGCGGGCCGGATACTCAGTGGGAGACAATTATGCAGGTCTATTACTATGCGATTGCCACAGCACAGGAGTCTATTTACCTGGCCTCCCCGTATTTTATACCAAACGAGAGCATCCTGACCGCACTGCAAACCGCAGCCTTAAGCGGAGTAGACGTAAAAATACTGCTTCCGGCCAAATCCGACCACAAAATTGTGGGATTAGCGGCAATGTCATATTTCGAAGAGCTTATGGAAACAGGTGTTGAGATTTATCTCTATCAACAGGGTTTTTTGCATTCTAAAATACTTATGATCGACGGGCTTATCTCCTCCGTAGGTTCGGCTAATATGGACCAGCGCAGTTTTAAATTAAATTTCGAGGTTAATGCCTTGATTTACAGCGAAGAAACAACAAAACGTCTTGAACGCGATTTCCGAAACGACCTGGAGCGCTCCGAAAAAATGTCGCTCGAAGCCTTCAAAGAACGTCCTCTGACGCAGCGTATACTGGAGTCCTGGACACGTCTGTTTTCGCCGCTGTTGTAGTGTGGAGATAATGCAAAAATCATGTATAAGCTGAGTAAAAGGCCCGGGGTCGTCATACGATTCCCGGGCTTTGGTATTGTTTGGTTATTTAGGGCTTGCTTAAAATCGC
>DIVP01000071.1 GCA_002422465.1 Peptococcaceae bacterium UBA6129
TAAACTTTTTTGCAGCCACTTATTTTCTCTCCTTTACTACATTAATGCCGGTCATATCAAAGCTTTCGCTCCTTGGGTATCCTGCCGGTACGTACACATTCACTTCTCAGACGCCGTCCGACAATTTTTTCCACCATCTTACCGACCTCGAGAACCTTATTTACGTCGACTCCCGTATCGATTCCCATTTCATCCATCATTACAACCATATCTTCGGTAGAGACCAGCCCCACAATATTTGGATCCTGATAGTAATATGCGCCTGTACCTGCTACGGGTGATCCATCAACAAAATTAGCCGGCTGCCCCCCGAGTCCGCCCATAGTACTTTCAAATTGATATATCCCGGCCTGCAAGGCCGCAAATACATTGGCCAGTCCCCAACCCCTAGTCACATGGAAGTGTGCTATGTGTAATTTAGGATCGGGAATTGCATCCAGCAGACTGCTGAAGTATTCGTAAGCCTTATTGGGAGGAGCTGAACCATCATGATCTGCATGTTCAATATCATCCGCGCCAATTTCAAGATAACGTTTTGTAAATTCAATAGCTTTTTTCAATTCGGTCGGTCCTTCGATCGGGCAGCCCCAGATCGTACTAATTGTCCCATTTACTTTTATTCCTGCGTCGTGAGCTTTTTTGATACATTCTTCTGTCATTTTCCAGTAGCCTTTATGGTCAAGCCCCGAATTCTTATACATATGCGAAGCTGATGTTGAAACCATTTGTAAAATTCGATCGGGACCATATCCTCTTTTTTTCAGTTCAATAGCTTTATCAACAGCCTGTTCTCTAATAGTTACCGCCGTTAATTCAACATCGGCAATCAAATCCTTTACTCGTCTGCTTGTTTTGATCGCTTTTAGAAGCTCCTCCGCATCCGAAAACTGCGGCATACCCTTGGGATTACCCAAATTAGTGACTTCCACACGTCTAAAGCCTGCTAAGATAAGCTCTTCCAAACACCATAGCTTAGCGGATGTCGGAATATTTTTTTCCTCGTGTTGAAAACCATCCCGTACTGTAATCTCACCTAAAACTACTTTCTGGGGATATTTGATCATGTATTCTTTCTTCCTCCCTTAATAACCAACATATTTTGGTTTGCGTTTTTCTATAAATGCCTTCAGCCCTTCATTTCGATCTTCCGAATAAAGGCAAGTGTTATAGCTTTCAGCCTCGAGTACAAAAGCAGTATTAATATCCAGGGCAGTGCCATAATTAACTGATCGCTTGGCTTGCTGCAAAGCAACCGGTCCTTTATTGGCTATTTCATTCATTATCTCTCTGCATTTTTGAGAAAATTCTTCGACCGTAAAAACATGGTTTACTATTCCAAGTTCATATGCTTCTGGCGCGGTTATCCGTTTGCCTGTATATATTAACTCCTTGGCTTTGTTCGGACTGATTATCCTTGGTAAGAATACCGTACCTCCACCTCCTGGAATAATTGCTAGTCCAACTTCCGGCAGACCAAAAACCGCTTTGTCGGAAGCTAAGATAAAGTCACAACACATTGACAATTCAAACCCCCCGCCAAGCGCCATTCCATTTACGGCAGCTATGATTGGTTTGGGGAAATTAGCAATCTTATTAAAGCAACTTACTAAAAGCGCCCTGACGCTTTTTACCTGTTCAACACTCAGTTCGCTTCTTTCTTTCAGGTCAGCCCCGGTGCAAAAAGCACGGGTTCCCTCCGCAGTTAAAAGAACAGCAATCACACTCGTATCCTGTTCTAATTTTTCGATAACGGTTTTTAGTTCCTCGAGAAGTTTCCTGTTAAGCGCATTCATAACCTGGGGACGATTTAATGAAATCTCGGTAATAGGGCCTGGAAGAATTTTAATCATTTCAAACGCCACTAAAATGTTACCTGCCTTTCGTTTTCTTAATTCATCGTCATGAATGTTTTAGATTATTCACACCCCCACTTTTTATTATTTATTAAGGACTTTTTAATGCTTAATTAACATTTTATTTGTTCTAATAGCATTACTATGTATATTCGACAGATATTGACAACTCAGCTTACATTACTCTAGGTAATGATGAATTCTTTAACTTAAATCCATTAATGGTATGAATTTCTTGTTCTCCCTAAAATACCATAAGGCTTCTCATGGTATACTATTTATGTACCACCGTTATACTTTATGCTAGTATATTACATATTATTTGTCAAGATAGTTATACAAAATCTCAGGCAAAAAAAACAAGCCATCTTATAGTAAAACGGCTTGAAATTTCCTATTAATTTGAATATCATACCAATCATTTAAATCTTTGATTCGGGCTGATATAGTTTCTCTTCACAGTCTCTCTGACAGCGAGTCTCCGAGACTGGCTAAATTACGTATAAACCGGTCAATATCCTGTTTGTCAGCATTATCAATGTGTACTCCCGCTGTAACTACGACCACCTGGTTAAGTTTTTTGCATATTCTCTCCGCCAAAGGTATTGCCATCGCATCATCTTTATGGGAGACCAGATTAAAAACAGATGTCGTACAACTAGTATTGCCATCCCCTTTCAGACTGAGCCTGGGCTGACTTATAACCACAGTTCCTATATGCGGCAATTCTCCTCCCCCAATATAGATATTGATCCCATTTTGTGTCCTTACAGCGACAGCTTGTAATGAGTATTTACCATCCTCAAGCTTTTCCACAATCACGTCTTCCGGACAAAAACATCCTTCGTCGGCACTTCTCATACTATTCACCCCAGCGCTTGCTTAGATTGTTTTTGATACCTACCATATCTAATATTCTGCTGACAGTATTTGTTACCATATCATCAATCGAATTAGGATGATTATAAAAAGCCGGTAAGGGAGGAAATATGATAGCTCCTATTTCCGCAACAGCAGTCATATTCCTGAGGTGTCCAAGATGAAGAGGGGTCTCCCTGACAGCGAGTACCAGCGGACGTTTTTCTTTTAAGGTTACATCGGCAGCTCTGATCAATAAATTGTCATTATATGAATTTGCTATAGCTGAAAGGGTTTTGATACTGCAGGGCAAGATAACCATACCATCACACGGAAATGAGCCGCTGGAGATAGTTGCTCCGAGATTGTTCATATCATAACAGTAATCTGCCAGACTTTCCACATGCGGTACTTTATATGCTGTTTCTAGTTCAATGGTTTTACGGGACCAATCAGATAATACCAGGTGGGTTTCCACACTTTTCATATCTTTCAGTATTTCCAGCATCCTGATGCCATAGATTTGACCTGTAGCTCCTGACATTCCTAAGATTATTCGTGTCTTTTTCATATGGAAAGCACCTCAAGTTTTATATTGATTTTTAACATCATAACGGAATTTTAGTTAAATTGTCAATATATTTTTGTGTTATTGTTATACTTGATGGTTGCTATTATTATACTTGGAGATTGCTATTGTTATACTTTTCAGTGTGTCACTGCCGCCCGGATTCCAGAAAACAAAAGAGAGCCTTTAGCCCTCGTCTTGTCAGTGTTTATTTATACATCTGTTCAATTTCCATTTCTTGAAGAACCTTGATTACACTTAAGAATCCCTTTGTTTTTTGCTCGTAGATGATATCCGCCGCGCGGCTGTCGTGTGCTTCAAGAAGCTTTACTATTTCAATGTGTTCGAGATTAGACATCTCCAGCCGTTCCGGGAACATAGAAAATACCCATCTGGTCCTCTCGCTCCTATCCCATAAATCTTCGATCAGGTTGTAAATGAATTCTGCCTCGCTGCTGCGATAGATGCTCAGATGAAATCTCTTGTTAGTGTTGCCATACTGGTCAACGTTTTTAGCCTGTCTCTCGATTTCCATTTTTTCTATCAGACTATAGAGCAATTTAATTGTCTTTTTATCGATTTTTCCGGCTGCCATTCTAGTTGCGAGCGTTTCCAATTCCCTTCTGACAAGCGTTATCTGTTCCATTTCGTTCAAATCCAGTTTTTTTACCCTGACGCCAACATTAGGAATATTGTCGACCAGACCAATTGACTCTAAACGTTTTATTCCTTCCCGAATCGGAATCTTGCTGATAGATAATTCTTCTCCAACCTTTTGCACATTGATTTGTTCACCTGGCTTTATTTCATTGGACAGGATTTTCTCTTTGAGATATTTGTAGACAAGTTCCGATTTGCTTACAGGTATCATCTTATATTCTTACCCTTCTTTTTCCCAATATTTGGAATGTTGATTGCATAACTTCTTATATAAAATATTATACTATAAAATAAAATATACTAGACTATTTTTTTATAGTCAATATGTAGTCTGAATAATTTATATTTTTCTAGCTCAGTATATTAATTTCTGCCCTGTTTTAAAAAGAACCGGTCTCTGTTGTCAGGTTCTACAGTTATTCTTCGAGAATGATTCTATGTTCCACCAGCATCATTTCTTTTATTTTTGCTTTCACTATCTTTCTTTGATTAAAAATGTTTTCAAGAAATAATCCTTCTGCTGTTGGAATAATCTTATCTACCGATTCTAACAAAATTTTCTCATTACCCTCTTTGTCAACAAAGTAAACATTAGCTTCGCACATATCATTCACTCCTTTGGGCTCTGACTATTTCAATAACATCATCAATATAATGCGGCAGTGGCTTTTTTTCAACACCGACAACCATTACATTACATCTATTCAACGGAATCAGAACCTTTTTAGCTTCACTCTCTGATATGGCTTTTGCCATAAGCGGCGTCAGTTCTCCGAGTAATGAATTAGCAGAAATTATTCCTATCGGTCCCACAATAATGTCCACCTTGGAAACATTATATGCAATAGCATTTTCACCTGTCGCTCCTTCATTAGCTCCTGATTTCAGCATTAATGATGTTGCCAGAGAATTAGTTCCCAAAGCAATAATCTCTATACTATCTTCAAAGGCTTTTTTTAATTTTTCAACAATAGCCTTGCCTATTCCTCCACCTTGTCCATCTATCACTGCAATTCGCATGTTGTTCCTCCAATCATTAAGCTTACAAATATATTATATCATATACTGGTCATCCTTTCGAAGCCCCACAGACAGGACATTTCCGCAGTGAAAAAGGCACTTCCAACCCGCAGCCATCAAGCAACCCCTCATTCGACAGTATATCCGGCGTGAATCCGTCGGCTGCGATTTCACCTTCTTTTATTACAATGATTCTTTTACAGGTCTCAAATACCATGTCCAAATCGTGACTGGTGATTATCTTTGTGTGTTCAAAGCTATTCAGCAACCCTATTACTCTGCGCCTTGATTGAGGGTCTAAGCCTGAGGTTGGCTCGTCCATTATCAAAACATCTGGGTGCATTGACAGAACAGACGCGATTGCGGCGGCCCGCTTTTCTCCCCCCGATAATTTGAATGGCGCTCTGTCTTTCAAGTGAGATATTCCTACCAGTTCCAACGCCTTTGTTACCCTGCTTTCAACTTCCTTTTCATCAAGTTTGTAATTTCGCGGTCCGAAGGCTACATCATCATAGACAGTTGTCATAAACAACTGGTCATCAGGGTCCTGGAAAACCATTCCTAACCTCTGGCGTATCATCGGCAACGTCTTTTTTGTTACATGGACATCTCCTACCAAGACTTCACCCCCATCTGGAAAAAGCACACCCATCAACAACATCAGCAGCGTTGACTTGCCGGCGCCATTCGCGCCAATAATCCCCACAGATTCGCCATGATAAATAGTAAAAGATATATTTTTTATGGCCTTATGTCCATCCGGGTATGAAAAATGCATAGCCCTTACTTCAAGTTTATGATGACTCATCTGCTAATCACTCCTGTAAACAATAGCCCTATTAACATAGGTATATCGTAAATTCTCGCCATAACAAAAAAAATAATCCATCCTGCCAAGTAGACAAGGTCTTTCAAGCTTATCTTAGATATATCCCCGGTATTATACTCACCGGTAAAGCCTCTCAAACTCATAGCCTGATAAACCCGCTGCGCTCTCTCGAAAGTCCTTAGTAATATCTGCCCGGCAAAAGAACCCCAGGTGTTTCTTTTTATTCCCTTTTGTCCGGACGCCCGGAGAGAATAAGCCATCATCATCCTGGATATCTCTTCTATCAGTACAGATATATACCGGTAAGTTAATAAAAGCTGTAAGACAAAGATTTTAGGAATTTTGAGCATCCTTAACGCTGCAGACAGCCTATCCATTCCTGTGGTGGCAATTAATAAAATGCTTGCTGCCACGGTCAAACCACATTTAATGAAAATAGATAAAAATGTAATCCATCCTCTTGAGAAAGCCATTCCACCCAGCACGACCGTATAATTATCAAACAAGGGATTTAATATGCCGATCCCGATGATAAAAGGCTCAATGAGCAATATTCTTTTTAGAATTGGCGCAACCGGCAGCTCTGCAAATACAAAAATTAACACAGGATAAAAAACGAACGGCAAAAGACTACTGATTTCATATTTCCCAAAAGAAACAACCACAGTCAGATAAAAAACTGTGGTTAACAGCTTGACAAGCGGATGAATCCTGTGAACATAAGTTTTTTTCATGGCCAGGTCATCCAGTATTCTTATATTATTTAATGCGTTCATCATGTTCGACATATAAATCCAATCCTACTAATAATTATAGACAAATCCGGCTCCTTAAAGACGCTTAAACGGTAATTTTTCTTTTTCCCCTTTTGACAATAGTAACGACTAAACCTGTGAATACTGCCAATACAAGCGTCAGCACCCCCCCAACGATACCTGAAACACTTGTTCCTGCATTGATAGATGGCCACGCATCTTCTGCTGGTGTAGCTAGTTCCTCATTGTTCTCAACTTCATTTGTCTTAAAGCTATAATCAGGTAAAAACGCTGTCTTACTTTGTATTACAGATAATGCTTTATGAATGCCATCTGGAGCTTCCAGTTCCGTTACCCCTGCAGTNNCATTCCAAACCGTCGGGATTTGAGGACGCAAACCAGGAAAGCGCACCGCCGATTATAACTACGGCAATCAGCAGAACTGTCGATACCTTCTTCAGAGATATCTTGCCCAGAGTTTCTCCAATAGCCGCCTTCTCAAGGATTTCAGGTCTGGCTCTCCAAATAAATGTAACAACAGCCGCTGTTACAAGCCCTTCAACAACTCCTATGGCTAGGTGAATTGGCTGCATCAAGAGGACAAATGTGCCAAAAGGCAATTGGGTCTTTCCGGAGAAAAGCGTCTCGAGTACCACGCTAAATGCTCCCAACTGGAGCCCAACCAATGCTGATATCATTGAGGCTCCAAAAATCTTCTTGGAAGAAACACCTTTGCGGGTGAACCATTTATAAATCAAAGGATATGCTATGAAGCATGTATAAAATCCAAGGTTGAACACGTTGCAGCCATAGGCAAGCAATCCCCCATCTCCAAAGAATAATGCCTGAATCAATAAAATAGAAGCCATTGTTAAAAATCCCGCATAAGGGCCGAGCAATATTGCCAGCAATATTCCCCCGCCAATGTGGCCGCTTGACCCGGTACCAGGAATTGTAAAATTGATCATCTGAGCCGTAAATACAAATGCTCCCATTACCCCCATCAAGGGAATTTTTTTTTCGTCCATATCATTCTGGATTTTTTTAATAGAATAGGCCGCAATCCCAGCAGTGGCAGCCAACATAGTTCCACCCACCATCGGAGAAATCAAAGCATCAGCCATGTGCATAATATCGACTCCTTTACAAAAATAAAATAGCCCATAAAGGGAAGTTTAATACTTAGCCCCTTCATGGGTCTGATTATCTATTTATTTTTTTAGGTTTTCGAAATCATTACAGAAACCTTCGTGGTCTCTATTCTCAATTAGATTCAACCACATCTCCTTAGTCTTTGTCAAGCATTATGTGGTCATCTGCGAAAGACCAAATCACTTTGCTCCTGAATTTTCATGTCAATAAAATATCGGTTTTCCAATGGAATCCATTCGCGAAGAAATCTCTTTTGCATAGCAGCCCCCTCTCTTTTCAGGATTCGCAAACTTTGTTCCTTTTCATTAATATGCAGAAATATCTTTAGATCATAATTTTTTATTAATGATGGATGCATACTGTAAGAGCCCTCGATAATATTCAGCTTTTTAGGAATTACCGATATAGATTGCCCCCAAGTCATTTGTCTACAGTCATATGTCCGATACTGAAATTCACAGCCACTTTGCAATCCATTAATTATTTCCTGCCCAAACCGAATATAATCAACATTCCCGCCAACCTCTTTTAAACGTTCCTCTGTTTTATGTTCAGGTCTAAGAAAGAAATTATCCATGTGAAATATGTTGCAATCATATACATTGCTAATCAGGAAGGCTAGTGTGCTTTTCCCTGCACCGCTGTTTCCGTCGATAGCTACCTTAACACTATTTTGTACTTTCAATAGAGCATCGATTCTGCAGAATATCTCAAAGAAGTCACGGTATTCTAATCTTACAATACGATATGCGGGAGAATAGGCAGCACGATAATTATCGCTGTGGCTAACCGGCGGATATCCTTGACTTCTATAATCATGAAGATAGACTTCTAACTCATTTAGTGGGAAAAGCAGCTCTCTGTCCTTACAGCACTGCCGTAGAACATCCAATTTTTCTTCAAAACTTTGAATACTTCCGCTGATTGAATTGGCCGTACTAACAAAGAATCGATTTACTGTCGTAAGACTGATAACTCCACTTTTTAAAGCTGCTAAATGAAGTCTGCAAAGACCATTTCCTATCTCCTCAAACACCTTGTCAATAGAAATTTTTCTATTTGCGGAATGCCGCTGCCATAAAGAACGGCACTCCTCCTTCAAGTGCTCCATACTATCAATCTCATTGGTAATTAGATGCCCCCCGGCAAATTCATTTTGATAAATCAACTTAACTATATCTTGAATCTGCATCTTCGGATACAGTTCATACTGTTTCAACAGTAAACTTTTCATGCTAGTTTTATTGCACATTTTCTATGAGATTTGCCCTTTTTATGGCGATAATAAGAATCGGGATTAAGATGATTTGAATCACAATACCAGGAATTGCATTGAGAAATGCCCCAGTCATAAAAAGCTTCCAGGAAAACGCAGTTCCGTTCAGCCCATATAAGAAGATGCTTACAATTCCCCAGATTATCCTACCGCAGATCATAGATACAATCAGAGTTGCATAAATAAAAACATTCTTTTTGGGAAGCAGTCTGTAAATAAGTCCTGACATGAAACCATATGTAGCCAGTTCAAAGGACATGGCAACAGCAGTCGGTACCATCGGCGGCATTCCAAAGAGCATGCTTCTGAATATCGGCACGATAAGGCCAACAAACAACCCATACGGCCATCCACAGACAAAACCACAAAGCAACACCGGAATGTGCATTGGTAATAACCTACTTCCTATGCTAGGCACTTGTGCAGTAAAAAAAGGCAGTATCAGACCAAGAGCGAGGAACAACCCGGACAGTACCAAATACTTTGTTGATATTTTTTTCAAACTTTTCCCCTCCAAAATAAAAAATCACGCAAATATCGCCTTCCTTGAGAAGACAAATACCTTCGTGGTATCATTCCGAAGCATATTAATATGTATTATTATAGCCCACCGTGCCGATTTCTATCAGCATTTTTTAAAATAATAACACAAAACACAATTTAATACAAGTTATCAAATATACTATTCAGTGTCATCTATTAGTTATAGGGATATTTATATATTAAAAGTATAAATAAAAATGAATATTTTAGCTTTTGGTGATTTTGTTCTTCAACTTATGGTTTTTTTCAGTTACAATATATCAGGATATCCAACTCTCAGACATCAAGCTAAAAAAATAATCTATATCCTTTTGTATATAATATTTGATTTTTTTCAAATATATTGTAGAATATAGTTGTGATGTATTCATTATACATTATACACGATCTTTTGACTTAGGGAGAAAGGGTGATTGGTTTTTCATGAACAGTCCGCTTACCAAAGAACAGGTGCTCGCAATCATTAAAGCCCGGGCCAAATCTAAAGAGAGTCTGCTCTCAATCTTGTTAGATATACAAAGCGCCTCCGGCGAAAATTATGTGGCCGAGGAATGGGCCCGTCTTGTCTCACAGGAGCTTCAAATCCCTCTCACCATGGTGTTTGACATACTGACTTACTACGCAATGTTTTCTATTAAACCCCGTGGCAGATACGTAATTGAAATCTGCAAGAGCACGCCTTGCTATGTAACAAAATCAGATGATATCGTGCGTATCTTCGAAAGCGAACTAGGAATAAAGCTCGGCGAGACAACGCCAGATAAGCTCTTTACACTTATGCATACCGCTTGTGTCGGCGCTTGTGATATCGGTCCCGTTGCCAAAATAGGCGATAAAGTCTATGGCAACCTGACCAAGGAAGCTATTGTCGATATTCTCAAGAGTTATCGGGAGGTATCAGCATGACAAAGACTGTACAATTAATCTCGGGCAACTGTGGAAGAATTATGCCTGATTCAGTAAGCGATTATTTAAAGGTTGGCGGCTATGAGGCTCTACGAAAGGCTTTTTCTATGACCCCGGAGCAAATTATAGATGAGGTAATATCCGCCAAACTCTTAGGGCGCGGAGGCGCTGCTTATCCTGCCGGCTCCAAATGGAAGCAATTGCTTGACGTTGAACATTTCCCAAAATATATCGTTTGCAATGCCGATGAAGGCGAGCCCGGCACCTTTAAGGACAAACTCCTCTTGAGCCAGGACCCCTTAAGAGTAATCGAAGGAATGACTATCGCCGGCTATGTCTTTAACTCGCAAGATGGGTATATCTACATACGCGGTGAATACCGCGAAATCCAAAAGGTATTTCAGAATGCCGTCGACAACGCCATCAAAGCCGGTTTCCTTGGCGATAACATCATGGGCTCAGGATACTCTTACACAATTCATATCATGACTGGGGCCGGAGCCTATGTCTGCGGAGAGAATTCAGCCTTATTGAACTCCATTGAAGGAATAGTCGGCAGACCTCGGATTAAACCGCCGCATCTGGCAGAAGTAGGTCTTTACAAAATGCCTACGCTCGTCAATAACGTCGAGACTTTTGCGAATATACCCGTTATCGTCTTAATGGGCGGCGAAAAATTCCTGGGCTATGGAGCCGAAGACTGCGGCGGGACAAAGCTGGTCTGCCTTTCCGGCCACGCTGCCCGGCGCGGGGTATACGAGGTGCCGTTAGGTGTTTCGCTCCGCGATATTATCTATGACCCCGAACTCGGCGGAGGTCTTAAGAACAACAAAGCCCTGAAATTTTTCCATCTGGGCGGCCAATCCGGCCCCTGCGGCTTTCCTGACCAACTCAACACTCCTTATGCCTATAAAGCCTTAAGAACCATAGGCCTCAGTGTAGGCTCCGGAGCAGTCGTTGTTATGGACGATTCAGTCTGCATCATTGAATATCTAAAAGGTGTGACAGAATTCTTTATCCATGAATCCTGCGGCAAGTGTACCCCCTGCAGAGAAGGCAACAGCCGACTGCACGAAATACTCACCAGATTCACAGAGGGCAGCGCCACGGAACAAGACCTGGCACTGCTGAAGCGTCTTAGCAAAACTATGACTACCGCCTCCTTCTGCGGGCTGGGGCAGGCTGCAACCACAGCGCTCGAATCCTGCCTCAAACACGCCCTGCCCGAATTTGAAGCCCATCTGGCCGGACAATGCCCGGCCGGTGTCTGCTTCACAAAAGAAAAGGCTGGTGAAAAGAAATGAGTCATACTGCAAACCCCAACAACAAAGTGACAGCAAACATTGACGGTATCACAGTAACTGTACCCGAAGGCACAACTATACTCAACGCAGCACAAAAGGCCGGCATCAAAATCCCAACCCTCTGCCATCATCCCGATTTAAATCTGCGGGCTACTTGTCGGGTCTGCCTGGTAGAGATCAAAGGCCAAAGAAGACTGCAAACCGCCTGCAATAACCCTATCTCCAACGGCGATGAGATTTTAACAAACAGTGTTTCGGTCAGACAGGCGCGCAAAACCGTGCTCGAGCTCATCTTAGCTAATCATCCCCAAGAGTGCCTGACCTGTGTGCGCAACGGAAACTGCGAACTCCAGAAGCTGACCAAGGATTACAGCTTAACAGAAAGCCCGTTTGGAACCATCAAAGACAAACTCCCGCTGGAAGACAGCAACCCCTGCATCGTACGTGACATGGGTAAATGCATCAAATGCACACGTTGTGTAGAAGCCTGTCAAGAGGTTCAGCAGGTTTATGCTATCAGTACTTCCCACCGTTCAGGTGAATACGGCATTACAACAGCTTTTGAAAAGTCCCTGGCGGATTCCCCTTGTGTCTACTGTGGGCAGTGCATTAACGTCTGCCCGGTTGGAGCCCTTGCTGAGAAAGACGATACACAAAAAGTCTGGGCAGCCTTAGAAAACCCCAACCTCCATGTTGTCGTACAGACTGCTCCTGCTGTACGTGTTGCCCTCGGCGAGGAGTTTGGCCTGAAGGCTGGCAGTGCGGTAACGGGAAAAATGGTCGCCGCCTTACGCCGTCTTGGCTTCGATAAGGTTTTTGACACTGATTTTACGGCCGACCTGACCATCATGGAGGAAGGCAGCGAACTTGTGCAGCGCATCAGAGAAGGCGGCAAACTGCCTATGCTGACCTCGTGCAGCCCCGGTTGGATTAACTTCGTCGAAACCTATTATCCTGATCTACTGCCCCACCTTTCGACCTGTAAATCACCGCAGCAAATGTTTGGAGCCCTGGCCAAAACATATTATGCCAAAGAAGCCGGTATATCGCCGGAAAACATCTATGTCGTTTCGATAATGCCGTGTACGGCCAAAAAAGGGGAAAGCGCCCGTCCGGAAATGAACAGCAGTGGTTATCGTGATGTCGATGTTGTTCTGACAACGCGGGAGTTGGCCCGAATGATTAAGATGGCCGGCATTAATTTCGCGGGACTTGCCGAAGAAGAATTCGACCCTACATTAGGACTATCGACTGGAGCAGGGGTCATCTTCGGAGCATCCGGCGGCGTTATGGAGGCTGCTTTAAGGACGGTATATGAGCTTGTAACCGGCCGTGACTTGGACAATGTTGATTTCAAGATGATCAGAGGGCTTAAAGGGGTAAAAGAAGCTGAGGTCGACCTCGATAGGCTCAAGGTTAAGGTCGCCGTTACAAACGGCCTGAAAAACGCCCGGTTATTATTGGATAAAATCAGAAAAGGCGAAGCAGATTATCACGCCATTGAGATCATGTGCTGCCCGGGCGGATGTATCGGCGGCGGCGGTCAGCCCATCGGAACCGATACTGTCAGCAAAAAAGCCCGTCTTGAAGGCACTTATGAGATTGACGCCCAGATGCCAATTAGAAAGTCTCATCTTAACCCTGAGGTTATTAGACTATATCAGGAATTCCTCGGCCACCCATTGGGGCACAAATCACACGAGTTGTTACATACCCATTATCACGAACGTAAAAGATAAGGAATATGACAATCACTATATAGAACAGGTATAACGCCGCATTTCTCTTGCTAGAAAAAGGAGATACGCGGCATCTTTTTTTAGTTTCGATACATAAACAGGCAAAAATGACTAATGCTAATGGAGATACTAATAAAGGAGGTATGTACTTTGCAAACTCAAAACCCGAATATACAGGGACAATCGCAAGCACCACAGACTATGCAGCAAAACAAGATGACAGAGCCGCCCCAACTTATTACGATCAAAGATTTAAGCTATCTCACTGATTCATTATCCTGGGAACTGGATGTCATTAAGAAATTTAATCATTTCGAAAAAGAAAGCCAGGATACCAAAGCGAAAAATCTGATGAAAAAAGCGGCTCAAATGCACCAGAAGCATTACAACATCTTGTTAAAACACCTTGATCCCAAAAACTCGGCCAGTAAATTACAATCTTAAGGGAGGTTAATGGTATGCAACAATCAAATCAAAAAAACGTCATCCAAAACCCGCAGACGCCAGGCCAAACCCAGAACAGCAGCCCGGAGATGAGTGATAGGGATCGGCTGAACGATTGCCTGAGTTCCTGCAAATGGATGACCGACAACCTAAATATCATGGCCAGAGAGGCCAGTCATCGCGCTTTACATCAGGATGTCCTGACTATCCTCCAGGAGACTCATCAATCAGCCAGAGATACATTTAATCTGATGTTCGAACTAGGTCACTATAAACTGGAAATCGAAGATGCGCAGAAGATTCAACAAGCCCAGCAACAATTCCAGAACTATGCCCAAACTCAATTCACAAATGCAGGTCAAGGGATGATGCAGTAAGAAGACATAGCAGATCGCTTTAGTGCATGGAATTAATGCAACTCCTCAAAAAGGAACCTGTAAAAAAAGGTTCCTTTCCTTTTGATTTTCAAATCCCCTGTTGTTATTACGTTATTTACCATGAAGATAATCGTATATTAAACCCTCCTTCTCATATAATAGTTTTGCGAAAGGAGTGAGCCATTTGTCTGAACCCATCTCAATCGGAACAAACACATTACCAAATTTGGTGATTGACAGATTAAACGCCAAATTGGACCATCTTCTCAAAGATGGCCTTCCGTTAGCAATAGACATTGATAAGATCGGTGATTTTACTTTCATGGACTGCCACATCAAAAGCTGCCAGGATACCAGCGAAGAAGATGTGTTCAATGTTACGAAGTCTTACATTGCTAATTGCCTCGCCGATATCATAGTCGATGAATGGGAATCAAGAATAGTGAGGAAAATTGTTCAGGGTAATTATTTTTATTATAATGAAGAAGAAAAAAACGTAATTCTCAACAAGGCCAAGGAAATGCTGAATCCTGAGGGATATGCCTCGTTCCAGCGCCGTCAGCGCAAGGAGACAATATTACTAAAGGTACAGGAGNNTTCATAAGGAACTAATCCTTGAGGGTTTTATTAATTTTCGCCTCAAGGAGTACCAACAGGAACTCGCGGATATTGTCAATTATGCCGTTGATGAATTCTTACTTGAAAAAGAATATATAGAATTCATCCGGCTTTTACGATACTTTGTAGATATACAGGAGCCGCGTATCGAAACTATTAAGATAGTGTTTAAGAAAAACGATAAGTTCACTTTGTTGGACAGTAACGATCAGTTATTTCAACATGAATGCCTTGATGGTCTCATGGTTGATTTTCTTGAAAATGATATCAACTATGATGATTTGTTAATTAGCGCTCTGATCACTCTAGCGCCGAGAGAAATCGAATTGCATATTCAAAAAGAAGTAAAGATGCGGGATGCCATTAAGACCATCCAGAATGTTTTTGGGCAAAGAGTCAAATTTTGTAATGGTTGCTCTATCTGCAGACCGGCTAGTCAATAATAGAAACCAATTTCAATATTAAAGAAGCGGCTTATGAAAAAGCTTGCTTCTTTTTGTTCTTTCTGGTATTTTGGCTAGGAAAGCACTTTAGCAGAAAACGCGGTGGAATCTATGGACATCGTACTGTTCATCATCTTAATGGGACTAATCGGCGCTGGTATCGGCTGGTTTACTAATTTAGTAGCCATCAGGTTACTCTTTCGCCCCTATCGCTTCTATAAGCTCCCGCTTCTGGGCTGGGGTTTTCAAGGTCTGATTCCCAAAAGGCAAAAAGATATTGCCGTTGCGTTGGGTGAAGTTGTCAGCACTGAGCTTATCACCGGCCAGGACATTGCACACAGTCTTGGTCGTGAGGAAAACAAAGAGAGAATCGCTCGTAAAGTTCAGCAATATGTGCAGGAGCGCATTATCGACAAGCTACCTTTTGTAATCCCACACTCGATTCAGATGGCCTTGGCCGAATACGCCGGAAAAACCCTCTATCATGAAGTAACAGGCTTCCTCGATAATCCGCAGAAAATCCTGAATCAACCGGATATTGAAGAAATAAAAACAGAGATAAAGAAGATAGTTGAAGAAAAAGTGCTGTCTTTGGATGTGCGACGCCTCGAAGAAATAACCTATAAGCTAGCCAACAGAGAACTAAAACACATCGAGTTGCTTGGCGGTGTTTTGGGGTTCCTGATAGGAATAGTTCAGGGATTGTTTGCTCTGTACCTCCGTTAACAATTGAATATCGCCGAGAGTTTTGGTGACAATACCTCTGAGGTGATTAATATGCAGCGGACACTTATTCTTGGCGGAGGTATCGGCGGTATAGTAGCTGCTACTGTACTGAAAAGAGCTATGGGAAAAGACATGGATGTAACAGTTGTAGATAAATGCCCTTATCATTTTTATACCTCCTCCTTTCCATTACTCATGATAGGGCAAAGAAAACCGGAACAGATAACCAGAAGACTCGATGGCCTGGAACGCAAAGGTATTAACTTTGTACAAGCAAAAGTAACCGGTTTGCACCTATCGGAGAACAGCGTATCGACCACAAAGGGTCAACATGCTTACAATTATCTTATTATTGCACTGGGAGTTGAGTACCACCCCGAAACAGTACCGGGATTTGCGGAATATGCCTATGATGCCTACGATTTTCATGATTTGCTTAAAATAAGGAAAGCTCTATCGCAGATGAAAAAGGGCCGTATTGCCCTGTTTATATCCAGCCTACCATATAAATGCCCCCCCGCGCCTTATGAAATGATGTTCTTGCTAGATCAGTATTTCAGGCAAAAAGGGCTGCGAAATAGTATCCAACTAGCACTAATTACACCGGATTTTTCACCGGAACCTTTGGCCGGACCGCTTGTCGGAGAGAGTGTCCGGAAAATGCTGTCCGAAAAAGGCATTGAACTGAGAACTGAGGCTAAGGTGCTTGCAGTTGAAGAGTCAGCGGTAGTTTTAGATCATGGCGGCAAAGTGCCCGCGGATCTGCTTTTGGGAATTGCTCCGCACTGGACCCATAATGTTCTTCGTAATATCGGTCTGACTGATGGCGACGGCTGGGTAACTGCCGACCAGCACACACTGCAAACCGGGTATCCCGGAGTATATGCAATCGGTGACGTTACCGGCATAAGATTGCCTGTCATCGGAGTACTGGCGCCAAAGGCCGGGATTTTTGCCCATTACCAGGCTGAGGTAGTCGCCAGAAATATTGCCCTGTTGGCCACAGGCCAAAACCCGACTTTCAGGTATACGGGAAAAGGCGCCTGAATAATGAATACCGGGTTCGGTCGGGCCCGTTACTCATCGGTTCACTATTATCATAAACCCTCCCCTTTTATCACTTTGCTTAGACCTAGCAGAGCTGCATACTTGGCAAAAATATCCTTTGAAAAATACTGGTTAAGCCGTTGGCTTTGAATCGCCTCGGCTTTGCCACGTTAAACAGTCATAATATTTATTTTTTTTACTTTTTAGACTAGTTATCTATTCATATTGTATAATTTGTTATATTAAAGAAAATGAAGGCGGTCAAGCTATGTTTAAATCTAAATCTATCTATCCCTTACTCATCTTAGCCATGTTTTTCTGGGGTGGTTATTATGTCCTCGGAAAAGCTGTCAGCGGATCAATACCCCCTATCACTTTATCCTATCTTCGTTGGATGATAGCGTTGATTTTCCTTGCGCCATTGTGCTGGCAGGAATTATTGGAGAATAAAATAAAATTTTTGCATAATTGGAAGTACTTCCTTCTTGTAGGATTTTCGGGGATTATGGGCTATTCTATCTGCGTCTTTACATCTTTAAGATATACTACTGCTATTAACAGCGGAATAATAAACTCGTTTTGTCCGGTTTTTATCACCATCCTGGCTGTAATATTTCTGAAAGAAAAAATATCCAAAATACAGACCGCTGGTATCATACTTTCTTTCATCGGGGTAACCTGGATTATATCGAAAGGACAATTAAGCACACTTCTATCGTTTGATTTTAATAATGGTGATATCCTGATGTTAGGAGCTGTGTTTTTTTGGGGGATCTATACAATATTATTGAGAATTAAGAGAAATATCGTCCCGCTTAAGTCTCTACTCGCATTCTCTATTATTTGGGGTCTTCTTATTACATGGCCATTAGTTCTTATCGAAAACCTCACTTGGGATTTTAACTGGATCTCTAATCTGACTTCTTTTCATATTCTTTCTGTACTCTATATGGGTACCTTAGCTGCTGTATTCTCCTTTTTAGTCTTCAATAAGGCAGTTAATGAAATAGGTCCCAGCCGTGCTGCTATGTTTCAACATCTCGTTGTGGTTTTCGCGGCGATATTAAGTATCACGTTACTTCATGAAAAACTGACCTTTGCACACCTCGTCGGCACTATTCTGATTGTAACCGGCGTTTATCTGACCACACAAAAAGGATTATTAACCTCAGAACATCCCGATAAAAAACGCGTCATAAATCGAAGTTGACAGCTTCTCTGGATTATTCTATAATCTCTTTAATATGTATTTTGTATATTTAACAGGCTATGAACAGGATACCTCTTTTCAGATACTCCTCGCAGAGAGACGACGCCCCAGGCTGAAAGCGCTGTCAGGAAGGCTGTTTGGAGACCACCTCGAGCCTTTTTCGCGAAAGTCCAACCAGACCAAACAGAGCAGCTGGCTAAACGAGTAGCGTAAACCGTTCCCCGGCGTTAACGGGTTTTAAGTTGTGAAAGAACGTCTTTATGAAAAGCTGCGACGACTTTCAAAACAGGGTGGAACCGCGGGTATCAAACCTCGTCCCTTTTAGGGGCGGGGTTTTATTTTATTCTAGGAGGTTTAATTAATGGTGAAGATTACACTAAAAGACGGCTCAGTCCGGGAATACCAGCCAGGCCTGTCGATTCAGGAGATTGCTGAGGATATCAGCCGAGGATTGGCTAAAAACGCTCTTGTAGCGAAAGTCAATAATTCTGTAGTCGACTTGTCTTCCAAAATCAATGAGGACGCACTCCTCGAAATTGAAACATTCAATGAAGATGAAGGAAAAGATGCTTTTCATCATACCTCGTCGCATATTTTAGCACAAGCAGTCTTAAGACTCTTCCCCGGCACAAAGCTAGGCATCGGTCCGGCAATTGCCGACGGCTTTTATTATGATTTTGATTCCGAGCACACCTTTACACCGGAGGATCTGCAGAAAATCGAGCAGGAAATGGAAACAATCGTTAAGGAAAATTTGGTTCTGACTAAACAAGTCCTGCCTCGCGATGAAGCTATCCGCTTTTTCCAGGAAAAAGGCGAGAAATATAAGGTAGAGCTTATCGAGGACCTGCCTACAGACGCTCCGATTTCCCTCTATACTCAGGGTAAGTTTGTGGATTTATGTGCAGGCCCGCATGTGCCTGACACTGGCAGAATAAAAGCAATAAAACTTATGAGCTTGGCTGGCGCCTACTGGCGTGGCAGCGAAAAAAACAAGATGCTGCAACGCATCTACGGTACCTCGTTCTCGAAGAAATCCGAGCTTGATGAATACCTCTTCCGCATCGAGGAGGCCAAAAAACGCGACCATCGGAAGCTTGGTCAGGAATTAAAACTATTTGCAATTATGGATGAAGGTCCTGGTTTTCCTTTCTTTTTCCCGAAGGGCATGGTCATCCGCAATGAACTTGAGAGTTACTGGCGTAAGATCCACCGCCAGTGGGGGTACCAGGAAATGAAAACCCCGATTATTTTAAACCGTGAGTTGTGGGAACGCTCCGGGCACTGGTTCAATTACCGCGATAACATGTATACCACCATTATCGACGAAGAGGATTATGCGATAAAGCCAATGAACTGTCCGGGCGCAATTCTGGTTTACAATTCCGAGTTCCATAGCTACCGCGATTTTCCGCTTCGCACAGCCGAACTCGGTCTTGTGCACAGGCATGAGCTGTCCGGGGCGCTGCACGGTCTCATGCGTGTCCGGAGCTTCACGCAGGACGATGCTCATATCTTTTTGCTGCCTAGCCAGATTACTGACGAAATCAAGGGTGTAATTGACCTATTTTATGTACTCTACGGTCAGTTCGGTTTTGAATATAAGGTGGAATTGTCGACGAAACCCGAAAAGGCTATGGGTTCCGATGAAGACTGGGAAACCACCACAAAATCCCTCGAACGCGCCCTGACGGAAAAAGGTATGACCTACAAAATTAATCCTGGTGATGGGGCTTTTTACGGTCCTAAAATTGATTTTCACTTAAAGGATTCGATCGGCAGAACCTGGCAGTGCGGAACGATTCAGCTTGATGTCCAACTGCCGGAAAGATTTGACATGACTTACATCGGCGAAGACGGCCAAAAACACCGCCCGATTATGATACACCGTACGGCTTTTGGCAGTATTGAGCGCTTTATCGGTATCCTCACCGAGCATTATGCCGGAGCCTTCCCAACCTGGCTAGCCCCGGTTCAAGTGAAAATCCTGCCGATTACCGACAGGCAGGCGGATTATGCCAAGGAGCTGTCGCGCGATTTATTTGCTGCCGACGTGAGGGTCGAAATTGATTCGCGCAGTGAAAAAATCGGCTTTAAGATCAGAGAAGCCCAAATGGAAAAAGTGCCCTACATGCTCGTAGTTGGCGATAAGGAAATGGAAAACAAAAATGTCGCCCTGCGCAAGCGCGGTGAAGGCGATAAAGGAACTGTTGAATTTGCCAAGTTCAAAGCTGCGCTGCTTGCGGAAATAGCGGCACGCGCTTGAAAAAAAGGAATGAGGAGCAGATAGTCGCTCCCCATTCCTTTTTTGGATATACCTAAAAAAAGCAAATCCGTCTAATAAGCTAAATGACTCATTCTAGGCAAGACAACAATATTTTTTATAATTGCTATCAAACTGGTCCATACCCTCTTCCAATTGTTCCATTGCCTGAATATCACTGTCCTGAATGAAAGATGCCAATTTAACAAATTCGTACTGGCATTCAGCTTTTGCTACTACAGTTAAATTAACCATAGAATTGCAGATTCTTTCCTTTGAATGTTGAAAAGCCAAAAGACGTTTGTAGACATCATAATGGCATTTATTATACCCGCCTTGGATTTCAATAATTTTGTTTCCGTTTACCGCATACAGTTTTCCATTTATTTCGTAGACAAAGGCACGTTTTTTACCAAGCTTGGTGTAGAGTATTAATTTATTGTCTTTTAACGTAGTCATAGACATCACATCCTCATCTCTATTATACACGACAATGGACTTCCCCAGCGGTATGCGTTTTATTTATTTAGTATTCGTTCTAATTTAGCAAAATTCACCGGCTTAGCAAGATGACAATCAAAACCGGCATCAGCAGCTAGTTGTAAATCTTCCGGCAAAGCATAGCCCGTCATAGCCACAAGTAAGATATTATTTAGTGACTTGTCGCATCGAATGGCTCTGGCAACATCATAACCGTTCATTTCAGGGAGTCCAATGTCGCATAGCAGGATCTCAGGACAAAACTCCTGGGCTGTGCTAATACCCTGAGGACCGTTATAAGCAACTTCTACTTCATGGCCGTCAAGTTCAAGCAACTCACGCAGGGATTCAGCTATATCGATATTGTCTTCAATGATAAGTACCCGACGTCTGTGGTGAGGAATGCACGAAGGTGAGGATAGCGACTCTTTACTAGCTGAGACTTCTTCACAAGGAAGCGATATAACGAACTCCGAACCTTGGCCGATTCCGGCGCTATAAGCGTTCAACTCGCCACCATGCAGTTTCACAAGTCCCTTGCTCAGCGCCAATCCGAGCCCTAGCCCTCCGCGGCTTCGGTCAAGTGTTTTGTCCGCCTGCATGAAAGGTTCGAAAAGGCGCGGGAGCAACTCGGGCGCTATGCCAACACCAGTGTCTACTATGCGGATAAGGGTACGCTGTTGCACTACATCTCTCTCGATAGATACCCGCGTACTTCCACCACATTCAGTGAATTTAGCCGCATTCTGGAGTAGGTTCCCAACCACCTGTACCAAGCGCGACTTGTCGGCGTCAAGGAAAATCTCATGCTGGGCATACATACCTTCCAAATACACCCCGTTTTCCTTAAAAAGGGGATAATGGTCTTCCAGCGTCTGACGAACAAGTTCGTTAAGCTCAAGTCGCTGCAACTGCAGTTTGATTTTGTTTCGTGTGATACGGGTAATATCGAGCAAGTCATCGACGAGACGGGAGAGTTGCCCCACCTGACGTTCTATTATTTTTTTGGCCATCTCGGCCTGATTCCCATCAGGTCTAGCCCGCTCAAGAATAGCAAGGCTGATATGAATGGAAGCGAGTGGATTACGCAGTTCATGCGAGAGTACAGCCATGAACTCATTTTTGCGATAGTCGTCTTCGCGAAGTTTTTCCGTGAGGGCACGGTAGCGCTCTTCACTCTGGCGCAGACTCAACTCAGCCCGTATACGGTCTGTTACGTCGCGAAAGACTAGGACAACACCGATAATGTCCTCTTTGTCGTCTTTGATCGGAGCAGCGCTGTCATCTATCGGTATTTCTTCACCATTTTTTGATATCAATAATGTATGGTTGGCCAGTCCTACGGTGAAGCCTTCAAGCAGCACTTTGGTTACAGGGTTCTCGGCAGGTTTACGTGAATACATATTTATTATCTTGAATACTTCTGTCAGTTTCTTGTCTAAGACTTCTTCCAGCTTCCAGCCTAAGAGTTTCTCAGCAACCGGATTCATGAAAGTTATCAGGCCGTTTCGATCAGTGGCGATTACCGCGTCTCCAATACTTTTTAGCGTTGTGGCGAACCGTTTTTCACTCTCTTTTAATTTTCTTTCCATCCTGTGCTTGTACAGCGCCATATCGATTGTAATGAATAACTCTCTTTCTCTGAATGGCTTGACAACGTAACCGTATGGCTCTGTGAGCTTGGCACGCTGCAGGGTTTCTTCATCCGCGTAAGCGGTGGTATAAATAACCGGAATATTTAATTCAGAACGGATCTTTTCGGCGGCTGTAATTCCGTCGGCTTCCCCCTGCAGCATTATATCCATCAAGACTAGATCGGGGGATGTTTCCCGTGCTTTCTTGATAGCCTCTTCTCCGGTGGTGATAATATCAGGAGCGATATATCCTTGGCTTGTCAGCCTTTGTTGTAAATCAAGGGCCTCGATGCCTTCATCTTCAACAATAAGTATCCGTGCGCCAGACATTATTTTTTCTCCCTTCTTTTCAATTCTTTAAATATTATTATAAATTCTGTTTTTCCGCTTGTATTGAGGTGAATTACGCCTTGAAGCTGGTTTACCAACACATTTACTAATTTCAGTCCCAGTGATTCAGAATTTTTGATTTCGAAGTCTGGGGGCAGGCCAATTCCATTGTCACTGACGGTTAAGATGTATTCTTTGTCAGCGCTGTTTCGCACGTCAATGCTGATTTCAGGAGTTTTGCTTGGGCATCCGGGCAATTTCGGGAAGGCATGTTTCAATGAATTTGAAACGAGTTCATTAATAATCAAAGCGCAGGGTATTACCGTATCAATGTTGAGAGTAAGATTTTCCACAGATATTACCCGTTTAATAAAGCTCTCGCTCACCCCGTAAGAGTGGAAAAGGTTGGTTATGAGACTTTGAATATATTCGTCAAGATCTATCTTAGCCAGCGATTCGGATTTATACAGCTTTTCATGGATCAAGGCCATGGAGAAAATCCGGTTCTGACTCTCCTTGAAGAACTCGATGGCTTGCTCGTCTTTGATATAAGGCAGTTGAAGATTAAGCATGCTATGAATGATCTGGAGGTTGTTTTTAACACGATGATGTATTTCTTTGAGCAGTATTTCTTTTTCATTGAGGGCTAACTGTAAATTCGCCTCACTGGCGTATAGTTCCTGGTTGGCAGCTGTTAGCTGAGCTGTACGTTTGTTAACGCGTTGTTCCAGTTCTCTGTTAAGATTCTGAATTTCTTCCTCCGCCTTTTTACGATCGTTAATATCAATGCCTATCTCCAGGATGAGGGTGGAACCGTCCACGTCGGTGAAAGGGTAGTCAAAGACTAAGTAATGGCGTCCGTCCGGGCCATTCCATTCCCACTCAACGGGCATCCCGGTTTCCAAAACACTAAAGGAAAGGCAATTCTCACAAGGCTCGCTTCGTCCAAACAGATGCTCAAAACAACGTTTGCCGCTGGACTCGCCAAAGCGCTCCCGGAAAACGCGATTGGCAAAGGGAACATGATAATCGGGTGTCAAAAGCACCAGATAAGACGGAAGCATTTCCAGGACATTATTGAAACGCTGCCGTTCAGCTTTCACGGACTCCTCAGCCAGCTTGCGTTCGGCGATGTCCTTTTCAAGAAGCAGGTTGGTTCTGGCTAATTCGGCGGTCCTCTCCTGCACCCGTATCTCTAACACTTCTGTTGTTCCGCGCAAGGCCTCTTCCGCTTTCTTCAGTTCTTCCACTAACCTGGAATTATCAAGAGAGATAGCCGCCTGTGACGTCAGCAATTCTGTCATTTGCGTCTTTTCTGCTGTAAATACCGAATCCGCCAGACGGTTTTCCAAGTACATTATCCCGATCAGTTTTGATTGCTTAAGCACCGGCAGGCAAAAGACGGAACGCAGCTGCAGCTTCTGGACCTCAGTATTGTCTTTGAACGCCCCTTCCTTAGAGGCGTCGTTTAAGAGCAGCTTTTCTCCGGTTCGGTATACATAACGGACTATTGCCTGGCAGATATCTCCAGCATTATCCAGTTTTATTCTTACTCTCTGTACTACCTGCTTCTCCGAAACATGACTTGCCGCACGAATAAATAAATTGCCTTCTTCTTCTATCAACAGATAGCCTTGCTGCGCTCCCGAACTTTCTATAACCACGTTCATGATTTTTTTCATCAGGGCTTCCGGCTCAATTTCAGCGGATATGGCGAGAGAGGATTTCATGAGGTATTGAATATCAAGGTTAGGAAGCATACTGACAGGAGAATCGGCCTCCAGGGCCGGATAAAAAACTTTTTCTTTTACAAAATACTCGGGATATTTCTCTAAGAGATTTATCTCTTTACGATCAGCGTGACATTTTTTATACAAACGGGCCGCCTCGGGAAAATATATTTTTTGGGAATACTGATCGACTTGCAGGAGCAATGCCCCGAGGCATTCATAGAGATGCCCTTCCAAAAAGGTATAATTTTGTTTGTGGGCTGCATCGATCGCGTCAAGATAAAGACTCCTGGCTTCCCTCAAGTCGCCGGTGACTCTTTCCAGTTCGGCATAAAGAAAGGCCAGATAGGGCTGCAGCAAAGGCCCCAGCGCCGCCCATTTTTCAATCTTATTAATATGAGGCCGGATTTCTGCCTGTAGTTCATCTCTGTTTTTATAACCTATCCCCCTTTCATACAGTTTAAGAGCGTTTAAGACAAGAAAGACATGCCACTGCCTCTTCAATACATTGTCGGTAAGGCCTGCCAGATACTTCCGTACCCCGTCGAGGTACTTCGCGGCCTCTGTATATTCTCCCAGATAATATTGCGCCAAGGCCATATTGACATAAAAACTGCCTGCTGAGGCGATGTGATTATCCTGTTCCCACTGCCGGATTTTTTCT
>DIVP01000017.1 GCA_002422465.1 Peptococcaceae bacterium UBA6129
TTTATTTATTCATGCGTTTGCCCTGTATGAGGAAGTTAAGAGTTATATAACTTACGGTGACGGGATAAGGGAATTGGGTTCCATTCTGGACAGCCATAATCTCATATTTGACGGTGAAAAACAGCAACATAATTCTTCTAAAGGGAAGCGGCCCTATCCAGAATACAGTGTAAACCCTATACCACAGGTCGCTGCAGCAGTATTTCTTTCCTTTGCGAGTGAATGCTTTTACAATTGCAATTATATTTTCCTTTGAAAAATTGTATTCAATCTGTGTTTGAGCATCTCCGCAAAGGTTATAGCCATCACGATTGACTTTGATGATTCTATGCATTACATACTGACCGGTTCTTCTTCTGTAAAGAGGAATATCTCCCTTTCTTAGTGCTGTTTTATCATATTTAGTCAATACAGCAGTATCTCTTCTATGTCTCCACAATGGAAACATACTGTCTCCAGTAATATTCATGGATAATACAAATAGATATTTGGGTATATTCACCTTAGTAAAAATGGCAGAATTGGATACGAAAGAAGACATTCCTGCATAGCTAGCCTCCCTAAAATAAAAAAATGTCAAATTTCCGGCAAACATATAAATAATAACTTTACTTTCATTGTAGATGCAATGCCCTTTATCAATCTCTACTACAGACATCAAGCCGGCCTATATAAACGTAAAACACGGAATCCCTGAGCCATTACTTGAATCGCGTCAAACTTGACAATATCTGGCTTACTATATATTATAAATAATATTGTTATTAAAAATGTTTGTGGAAACAGGATAACCTTCGTTGCTTCTTCCGGTTTTCCGTGAAGTAATTCATCACTCTTGAATCACCAGTACTGGAGGAAAAAACATGTTTGACGTCAATGAGCTGCTGGAGCTGGCCATCAAGGAAACGGTGGACTCCAGTATGTTGCTGTTTAATGTGGCGTGGAATACGGCGGAGACGGCTGAAATGCAATCCTCGTCTATAAAAAAGGTGGGTATGATATGGAAACAAGGTTTACGTTCGGAAGTGTGCTGAAGATCATATTCAAGTATATTCAGGCGCGCCCGTCCGTTCTGGCGGAGCAGTATGTCTACAGGGACAGGACACTTATATATAAGTGGCTTCGCGATACCGTGTTTCCGCCCAAAATGCTGTTCCCCGATATCCTGCGGTTTGTAATGGAACGCTCCAGCGAACCGGTACGCGGGCTGATCCGGATGGAAATGGATCGGTATATCTCGGAAACGGATCTGGAGGCGCGGCTCAAAAAAACATTAGACGAAAAATCGGACTTTGAGGAGTATCTGAACGGCGTATTCTGCCTATTGAGCGCCGTGAAAATCGAAAAAGTCCCAAAATACACAGAGATTACCGAGCCTTCGGAGACTCCAAATCAGCCGATCCTTCCTCCGGCGGACGAAAAGCCAGCGCCTGCCGAGCGTACGATACATATACGGCTGACCTCCGCGACAATGATAACGATCGGATTTGCGCTTCTGGCCGCCATATCTGGAGAAATCCTATGGGGCATAATCGCTTATGCCCTCCAATGGTCCTATGCCCCGGTGGGGCTGTATCATGCAGCTTCCGGCCTCACGGCTTTTCTTTGGGGATTTTTCCATGTAGTTCCCGTGGCGGTTTTTGGGATGCTATCCATACGCAAAGCAGCCCCATTGATGCGGGCATTATCGGGATTCAAAAAGCTGGCGTACATTAGCTGCTATGCTTTGGCTGGAGGAATAGGCGGCGTTTTACTCGCTGGCTCGGGATTGAGCGGCATGGCGCAGAGCCTGACATCCGTCCCTACCTTGCAGGGAGCAATCCTTGTTTTCATCGGCGCGCTTGTCCTGTCGTTCTTCCCGCTGCTGATCCTTCTGGCGCTGCTTAAGTTCCCCAAGACAACCCCATTCGCGTTTTTGTTTTTGGAGTTCTGCCCTGCGCTGCTGTGTCTGCTGGCCGCTTTACCGACTTTGCTTTCCGGTCCGCTGTCAACCGGACAGGTATCGCTGGGAGGATTTTTCGTGGGCTTTGTGCTCAAGGTCCTCATGTTCGTTTCGATACGGACGGTATTAAAAGTATATCCCGGCACAATAAAGTTAGCATTCCCCGAAATGCCACAGGCATAACTGTGGAATTTTTGTGCATTTACGAAAATTCAGCTTTATTCCACCACAGACGGCAAGAAATATTTTATAATCGCATCATAGCAATCACATCACATAAACAAACAGGGCGGCTAGAGTGAACTCGTTCAGCTTCGCTGAACATCGGGGCTTCAGATGGAGACTCTACTCCACCTGAAGTGGAAAATTTGCCACCCCCACTTATAGAAGTGGGGGTCTCGGAAATAGATCAAATGGAGGCGATATATGTGAACAAGCAAGAGTCTCCCGAAAAGAAAACGTTACGCGGCTTCGCCAAAGGCTGGGTCATTTTTATGATCGTCTATGTCTCGGCCTTCGGGCTATCCACGCTGCAATACGCTGACAAACCGGGCACGGGCGGTATTATGCTGCCGTTTTTGCTTTTTTCAGCCGTCATGGTAACGGGCTTATCCTTTTTACTTAAAAAGAAAGTATATGGTTTCTTGATATTGCTCGCCGGTGGCGTGCTCATAACAGCGATGAACGGCGCTGCGTTCGGAAACTATACCGTCATTTCCTCCGGCGGGTTGGTGCTGGTCTTTCTGACCTGGCTCTTTACGTCTAAGCAGATTGAATACAGATTTTGGGAGAAGCGGGGCGGCATAGGACAGATGGGTGAAAACCCGGCCCCTTCCATTTCCACAGCCGAGGAAACGCAGCAAAACGTTGCCGCTCTTCCTTCCGAGGCCGCGGCGGTATCAACCGGCCTTGATGTCGCGCCGGACCCCGCCGCATTCGAAACGGAAGTGACTCGACCGGCGGAAAAAACGACTGAACCTGAATGGGCCGGATCTCGGTCCACGCAGGTTGAACCGCCTGCTCCCACGACGTTGGGACACGCTTCCGAGCGCGCAAAGAAAAAAGTAAACTGGGTCGCGGTCGGCGGCATAACCGTGTTTGCGGCGGTAATCGTTATGCTGCTGGTATCAGGCCTACTGTGGAAAAACGCCGCGGTTGGCGGCCCACCGGCAACCGTAGCAAATAGCGCCGGAACGGAGGCTTCCGCGCAACCGGCGCAGAATGCCGACACCTCTCATGCTTTGCCCGCCCACACGCAAGAGTTGAAGCAAACACAGCATGAGCTTTTGAATACCTTGGTGCAGAAATTCCCAGAGGCTCTTCCCTGTTTAGCAAAAGAGGTTACGAGTGATAATCTCTTTCTGGCGGCGGTCGCACAGGCGTCCTATGTAAATCCGGTTTTTGACGAACATGGCGTCACCATCACGCTGCTGCTGCCTGACCCGAGGAAGAGCAGTCTGGATAAGCTTGGCATCGAGCCCTATGCGTCTCATTCGGGCGCACGGGCGTATATCAGCGAAAACTACGAGAAGCTCTGCCGCATGGATACGCCTGACAGGATAGAGTATTCTGTGACGCTTCATTACCAAGACGGGATTGAGGATGCAAAGACGCTGGATTGGACGCTCAAGCCCATCTATTGGAAGCTTTATGACTATTCGCAGGTGTTTGAGCAGCATGTGGCGCAATATATGTCCGATATGGGGTTTCATGACGCGGCCATAGAGATTTTGATGCCGGGTTTTGACAGCGCTGCGGGTGCAGATTTGGATGCGGCCTACATGAGTGCGTATTTTTCCGATCTCGCGGCTGCGCTGGAACTGAAAGGCGTCAGTATGAACGGCGAGACTATTATGGACGGGGCAAAAATTGAACAGATACTCAAAGACCGGCTGACGCGGACCTGGATATTCGATCCCGATTCCCTCGTTGTCAAGACGGAATACTTCCAGCCGTATCTCCATATACGCTCACTGGAATCCATCGAGTTTTTCTGGCGCGTACGCGAAGGGCTGAACGCTCAATATCAATCGGGGAGTTCTACGGCACCTTCCTCTTTCGACGCGCTGGAGGATGCTTATCTGTCGGCTGAAAAGGAACTGGCCCATGAACTCCTCAGCTCCACGAAAAAAAATCCGGGATGCATTCTGGACAAAGAATATGAGTTTGATTGGGAAACACTGGGCAATGAAGGGATATCCGCCTGCCCGGAACTGGTCGGAGACATCCGCACCTTTATGCAATCCTACGATGAGGACCTGATGCATATTGCCGATTCGTTCAATCTCAGTTGCGCGCTCGTCAATGTGTGATTGGAGGTAAATATCATGTATACATCAAAAAAATGCCCGGACTGCAACGGAACCGGAAAGATACCCGGTGAGTGCCCTTATTGTCACGGAAAGAGTTGGGGCTTCAACAGCGACTATAACGGGGGCAGAGCTGGCAGCAGCAGTTGTCAGTTTTGTGGAGGTATAAATACTTTTGAAAGCACGGAATGTCTCAAATGCGGTGGGACGGGATACATGGATGATAAGGGTTGTTAAACGATGAACCATAAAGACGGGAAATTGCATCCCAAACGTATTTGAACAGGTTTGGAGGAGGTTTCGCCATGTTTTTTTCCGCATACCGATCGTTTATACTCCATTACGATTTTTCCAGCAAGCCGCCCAAAGCCTTCAGCGCCGTATAGCCACTCGCAAAGCAATCTGGAGTTCGGTAAACGATATCAGATAATATCAAGATATATGAGGAGGCGTATTTCAATGAAAAAACATATTGTGGCAATCATCATTCTTACCGTGTACATCGTCGCATGCTTATCGGGCTGCGGTACGGTTCCAATGCAAAGCGGCGGGCCATCCGGGCAGAGCAGCCCGGGAGCGTCCGACCCCGGCTCAACAGCCTCAGCGTACCCGGATAATGCCACGCAAACCGCTACGGATGGCACGCAGACCTCCGGGACGGACGTCCCGTTTACTTTCAGCGCCGCAAAAACTGCCGTTCCCATGCAGCCGCTCGATGTGCGGGATCTCTCCGAGTACGAGCTGCTGGAGGACGCCGAAGGCGTGATACATATGGTCTACACCAAATATGATTCTAACTGCAAGGTGTATCACCGCTGCCTCGGCGCAGACGGCACCTGGTCCGCCGGCCAAACGATCCTGGATGTAGACGGCGGTCACCAAGTGCTGGTTGGCTTTCACACGCTGCTTTCTCCCGACGGCAGACTTTGCTTGCTGTGGGTGGAACGGGTGACCTATGAAACACCGAGGCTGTCCAGCTGGACGGATCTCCTCCACGTCGAGTATTACAAAGACTGCAGCTTTGAGCAAGGCCCCGTCATTGATTATAAGAAGGATGGGGAACCAGTGGATATATCGATTAGCTCCGCTTTCTTTGACGGGCACGGCACTTTACAATGCCTGTATTATTCAAACAATACGCTCGGACGTGGATATTATCTGAGCGGCCACCGGCTTACCCAGCACGATAGTGACGCGCCGCGGGGCATGAATGAGGTTCCTGTCGCGGAGGGGCTGAGCCACTGGGGAACCTTTATGGTAGACAGTCAGGGCGTTTGTCACCTATTCAATACAGTCGGAGAAAGATACACGTCAGAGCAGACGCTGATGCACAGCTATTCAAAGGACAATGGCGCGACCTGGGAAGGGCCGTACACCGTTCTTGAGAAGCTGCCCAATTTTACGTTCGCGTGCTCAGGCGACACAAACGGAAACATACGATTGCTTATCAACAAGGAAAGATACGACACGAATACGGAGCCCCATTTGATTTTGTGTACGCTCAAAGCCGGCAGCTATGAAGTGGCCTCCAGTCAAGCCTACCTGAGCAGTGACGAAAAGCGTTCTGTACCAAATGGCGACCCAGAGCTCTCATCTTTCCATTTTTGTGTTTTTCATTCCATGCGTCAGAATAAGGATGGGTCGCTTTATTTTATCGGTATGTCCAGCTTGGACTATTATGTCGCTACCTTGAAGAAGAACGGAACATGGGATATCCGGATGCTGAGCGCGCCGGATATAAGCCTCCGGGGCGTGTTCTTCCGCAATAGCGGCAACCTGTTTGTTTTCGGTTCTGATTCGGAAATCGGTACGGATGGCATTCTTGTGTATCATTGGGGGGAGCTTGGGTGGTAGTCCTTGCCGGCCAGTGAACTCGTTCAGCTATAGGTGAACATCAGGGCGCGAGAGTATTCTTCGGCGAAAGACGCTTTTAAATAAAGTTAATGAGTTCGGTCAGTAAAGACGTTGGCGGCGGCATCCACTGAAGGAGGGATATCTTATGGGATTATTTAGTAAGCCCGATATAGCAAAAATGAAGGCCAAGAATGATGTCAAAGGCCTGATTGGGCTTTTACACAGCCGGAACTATGAGATTAAGCACGATGCAATTCGTGCGCTGGAGGAACTGCGGGATGCGCGCGCCGTGCGGCCGCTATTTGAGCGTATTATTCAGAATACCCGATCCGGTTTGTCTGGCTTCGCAAAGGATGCCATTGTGAGAATCGGTCAGCCTGCCGTCGGTCCTCTGACCGACATAATGAAAGAAGGCAACGGATATTTTGATATCATCAATATGCTGGCAAGAATCGCCGATCCCGCCTCAGTCGGATCGCTGATAAACGCACTCAATTATGAGATTCTCAGAGAAAATGCGTCCATTGCTCTGCAACGGATCGGCCGACCGGCCGTAATGCCGCTGATTTCTGCGCTCAAGCACAACCGCTATGCTGCCGATGTTTTGAGAAACATCGGCGATTCCGGTGCAGTCGAGATTTTGGCAGCCATGCTCAGCTACGGAACTCCGGCAGAATGCAGTTCCGCCGCCATATTCCTCGGCCAATTTGGCGATATACGCGCTTTGGACGTTCTGCTTGGTTTACTGAAAGATAACCTGCCGGATGTGCGGCGCAATGCGGCCCGAGTACTGGTCAACTACACGGATAAGCGCATCATGGCGGAGCTAGGGACTTTGCTGCGCGATCCCGACCCGTCGGTCCGCCTTGCCGCCGCCGAAACGCTGTCCAAATTCGGCAGCGCAAAAGCCATCCGTCATCTTATCGCTTTACTTCAGGACAATAAACTCAGCATACGGCTAAAGGCCGCGAAGATGCTGGGAAATCTGAATATGCTCGATTTAAATGCCGACCTCTGTTCCGGCGTGGTTCAAGCGCTCGTCCTTGCCCTGCAAGACGAGGCAGCCGATTTGAAAGAAGCCGCGGCAGCCGCCCTGGCAAAAATCTGCGCCAGTTCATATTTACCGCTCCTCACCATGCTCAAGGAGGACTATTACCGCTCGTTGCGGCAGGTAACCGGCATATTGGAAAAAGCGGGCTGGCAGCCTTCGGCGGATGAGGCTGGTGCTGCATACTGGATTGCAAAGGCCAGGTGGGACAAGTGCGTTGAAATCGGCGTCCCGGCCGTGCCGCAGCTGCTGGAGGCTGTGCGACAGTCAGATAGCTGTCACCGCAAGGTTGTCGATTCGCTGATCAAGATAGGTATTCCGGCCGTCGAGCTACTGATCGCTTCCTTAGGGGATAATAATGCGTTGGTTCGTGTCGCTGCAGCCGAAGCCCTTGGATCAATAGGAGACCATCGCGCCGTTGAACCTCTGATTATTATGCTCAAAGATCGCGAGGAAAAGCCGCGCCAGGCTGCCGTTACCGCGCTGGGAAAGCTCTCCGACCTCCGTGCCGTTGAACCTCTTGCAGCCCTTCTTGCGGACGACAAATTGTTTTCTCCTATTAGCGAAGCGCTGGCCAGCTATGGCCAGCAGGCATCCGGTCCGCTTCTGAACGCCCTATCGCAAGGAACGTGGACAGCACAGGTCAATGCCGCCCGCGTATTGGGGCAAATACGCGAACCGCGCGCTGTCGTCCCTCTGATCTCCATGTACAGCCGCGGCAGCAATATTGAAAAAGCGCTGATAGCGGAAGCCTTGGGCAATATCGGAGATATGCAGGCTTTTGAAACGCTGATGGACGGATTCATCAATGAAAAATTCAGAGACTCAGAGGGCCCCGTCAATTGGCATAATAAATTTGTACACGCATTGATATTGCTGGGTACTCCGGCAAGACTTCGTCTGAATCTTATGCTGCTGAATAACGGAAGCTCTTCTGCCGCGCAAGCCTTGGCGGAGATGTATGACATTTCTAAAATGATGAACACAGAGTCAACAACCGTCTTGCAGGGGAAGGCAAGACGGTTGTTCGATATTGACGGGACATTGATTGTTGAAGAATCGATTATTCAGATTGCTCTAAATCCAGACGATTTGAGATTAAGACAGTGTATGATCGAGATCATCGAAAAAAACGGCAAGCCGGCCATTGACCGGCTGACAGCCCTGTTTCGCGACGAGGCGCTTACCCGTTATGCAATTATATCCGTCGTGCGCCAGTTAAACAATGCAGAGAAAATATTCAGGGAATTGGACGTGGAAAACGTATTGACCTCGGATCTTAAAAACGGTGGCAGAGATTTGCGGCGCATAGCTTATTTAGCCCTCAGATCCCTCCCGAGCTGGCAGCCGAAGGACGAAGAGGAACGCCTGATCCTGGATAAGGTTCGCGAACAAATGAATCAGGATGACGTTGCGGATAGGTTTACCGAGCTTAACCGCAAATACGGTTCCAGACCCTGAAAGCATCTTGAAGGCAAAACTTGATCCGTAAGATCATTAAGTTAAAAGATTCAAGAAACAGAAATCGCCGGATTTGCTGCTCCTTTATATCAAAACATAGTATTTTCCATGTTATTTTTTTAATGTTATTTTATGCCATAAAAAGAATCCCAATGCTGCAATAAAATAGAATACCGCATACCAGGTAACTAAATCCACCCGAGAACCTGTAAATGTTTCACCAAAGAAGTTAAGCATGAAGTGTATCCATATTGGAACAAATAAGTTTTTGCAATGATGATAAGAAATTCCTATTATAAACCCGAGAGAGGTAATGCAAATGACGAAAACTATTATATATTTTACCAATGCTGCTCCGCTGTAACCCGTACCTAAAAACCATATCGGAGTATGCCAGAATGACCAAATCAGAGCGACTATCAGAGAACCTTTAACTACGCCTGATTTTTCCTCAACAGCCGGCAGTAAATAACCTCTCCATCCTGACTCTTCGCCTAATGCTCCCTGTATCAGAGTAAAGAAAAGTGCAGATATGACCGTTGGAAATGATAAATCCAGCAAACTTATGGTTGAAACACCTTTTTGAATAGACACCAGGAAAACGCTAGCTATAAAAATAAATATCTGAATTAAAGCTGTTGTCGTTAATAAACGAATATTTAGTTTCTTACTAAAAGCCTTTTTATAAAAATCCTTTACAGTCCTGTTTGGATAAAGCTTCTTAAACATTATTAAGAAGACATAAGTGGGTGTCCATGCGGTTATCGCAATTAACCATCTCATAACTAACGGTGTTCCATGCAATAATACTGTAGCTATGCCACCTAATGTAAACATTAATAACACAAATAATCCATAAGTGCATATTACATATTGTATGATGTAATTCTTTGTTTTCCCACTTGCAATTGTATCCCCAAGCCTCATTTTGTTCCCTCCTTTTAATTGGATGATGCATTTAGAATGTCTTCAATTCTCGTTTCCCAAATTTATCCTTACCTCGTATCCGATAGACATGTTCCAGCACATCACATCGAAATTGCAATACACACATCTATTTCACGAAAAATCACTTTTGCTTTGAATTATCCTCGTTTGCATTAAAAACAAACCCGTTTTTCTGATAAGTTTCTTGAGTAATACTCTGGCATCTATTTAATGTCAGCAAGATCGTTAGTTTTTTTTAATATGTCACTATTAACTATTTGCGCAACTTTGTCTGGCTCTTCAAATATAGGACTATGTGCTGAATTTTCAAAGAGATAAAATCCCTTTATGGGCGCTTCTATCTGCTTTAAATATTCTTCTGTCATTTTATAGTTTACAGTATAATCGTATGCACCCGAAAAAAAGTATGTGGGAACATCTAATTTTATGACTATTTTCCTTAAATCAGCTTTCATTTTAAGCTGTATATTTTTATTAAGTAATAGCTTGCCGCGCCATATATTTATTTTTTCGGTAAAAGTATACTCTCTGTTTTTTAAAGAAGCAAAGAATACCCCCGTGACAACCGACTTCATATCATGTGTTGTACCTATGCCTGAGCGATGCATAATATCATCTCTCATTTTATAATATCCGTCAGACAAACAGTCATTTTCTTTAAGCTTCTCTAGGGTTTTATCATCACCTGCTTTTGAGTAATAGTCCAACATATATTTATACGCCAGTCTCTCCGACTCATCCTGATAGGTAACCTGAGCAACTGCTATGTAAGCGTTGTAGAGTTGTGGTGCTTTTTGCACAGCCTGAATGCCGAAATAACTTCCCCAAGATTGTGCCATAAGATAGATTTTATCCTGTCCAAAACGTTCACGTAAGTAATTTGTCATTGCAATTGTATCATCAATATACTGATTAGTTGTTATGGTATTCTTATCAATATCACTGCTATAAGATAATCCCGCACCTTTTTGATCCCACCAAACTACTGTAAAGTAGTCTTCCAATCCTGTTGGATAATCTTCTGTTAGAAAATATTCCGGCATACCCGGACCACCATGAACAAATAACAGCACCGGATTTGAAGTATCCTTGCTCTTGATAATCATCCCCATTTTGACACCGTTAATTTTTACAAAACTTTTTTCTGCAATGCTGTTTCTTATTATCTTTCCGTTTTCGTCTTTAAATTGTTTTATCTTGCCCGTACTCATTATCATTAAAACCGCAAAGCAGAGAATAGTAATAGCAGCAACAGCGCCGAGTGGAATGCAAATCACGTTTTTAACCTCCTTATTTATTACAAATGATTTCTTCAATCTTGTCTTTCCCGCTTCCGTTATAAGAAACTCCTTTCATTGCCGTAGCAGCAGCTAATCCATGAACAGTTGCACATGTTGAAATAACCATTCAAATTAACTCTTACGCAGGATTGTGAATACAGAAACTCAAACTTTTTTGTAAAAGTATAATAATCTGGTATATCTCATTATTGGTTATCGAATAGATTACTATTTACATTTAAAGAGTTATCAACTTACTATTTACGATAATACTTTAATTTAAGCATTTCATATAATGCAAATGGAACTATTCCTAAAACAATTGAGTACTCTTTATCAATAAATTTGCATGCACCGCTAAGATTCCATTGAATTGGAATTTTATCCGGCAAAATTGGATTTAGCATAAACATAATAATTAATGGTATTAATAATATTAGTATGTCAATTAAAATGCTTTTTTTATTAAATTTCAATTTATCTCACCTCGTATAATAGTATTTGTTA
>DIVP01000127.1 GCA_002422465.1 Peptococcaceae bacterium UBA6129
TACGAAAAAGTTGTTTTATATCCTTGAAGCAGGGCTTTCAAGCTAAATTCCAAATCCTCTGTTAAAGAGGTGGCGCCCCAGCCGATTTCTCTTAAAACATCCAAAGAGATTGCCATACCGGTTCCGCCGAGGTAATTAGACAGTCCCAGATTGTATCTGGCTAACTGCAGCATGCGGTTAGCTACCCAGAAGGACATCGCGAATGAAGCAGTTACCCAGGTATCCAGCGGATTTTTGGCGTCAATGTAACCCTGAACTATTTTATCGCCGTTGCACAGCCTGGTATTCATATGTTTCAAGAAGTTTGGCGCTACTAAATTATCTGCGTCAAAGATGACTACGGCGTCGTATTTTTTCGGCAGATGATAGAGCTTGTTGAAAAACCATTCCAAGGCATATCCTTTGCCGCGCTGCGTAGTGTCTGAACGTTCGTAAACAACAGCGCCGTGTTCGGAAGCTCTTATCGCCGTCTTGTCATCCGAGTTGTCGGCTATTACAAAAACGTCGAATAATTCTTTTGGGTAATCAAGGGCCATAAGGTTGTCAACGAGAGGGCCGATAACCACTTCTTCATTATGTGCAGGAACTATTATGGCAAAGACCGTTTTTGGGTCTGCAGTTTTCGGTGACTTCGACTGGAAAAGCCCAGCAATACCGAGAATAAAGAAGTATGCAGCTACCAGTGAGAAGATTATTTGGGCCGGTATCATGATATAGTCCAGCGGCATAGCAAAAATATCTTTTGTTTCCAAGTGTTTCAACCCTCCGAAAACTATTTCTTGTTTTGTTCACATTATATTTTGGCCTAAAGACAAGCCATCTATGACAATATTAACAGACACTCAGGATATTTAAAAAGTTCCCGAAATTGCTTAAATAATTTAGCCATGTGAAATATTAGGGACTAGTTTAATTTAGTAGAACCGTGCTTGATTATAGCACAAAATTACCCAAAATGATAAATAAAATTTAATGATATTTTCAATGATTTACGACATTGTATGTTAGTCTACACCCTTTTAGTCTGCCTGTCTAGCAATATTTACAGACTGAAAAGACAGAAAAGCGGTTCACATTCTGTAATACTAATTATATAATTAGTATTGTATATATCTATATATTGTGGTGCTTAGATATGTTTAAAGGACAAACAAGGTATTGCAGAGGCAAAGGAGGAATAAAAGTTGACGGACAGAAAATTGTACCGCTCGCGTACTGTTAAGATGCTTGGCGGGGTTTGCGGGGGCTTGAGTAATTTCTTTAATATCGATGTAACGCTTGTGCGCATAATCTGGGTAGCCGCCGTATTTCTCGGACTTGGCTCCGGCCTTATCTTTTACGTGCTATGCTGGCTCATAATCCCAGAAGAGAAGCCACTGGTTGAATAAGGAAAATATTGATATAATGGGCATACATACAACCAAAGGAGGTGTACCCGGCATCTATGGCGTTAGTCCGTAAGATGTTGGTAAAATTAATGCTTACAGGGAAACAAAAGAGATTTCTTCGGGCTATGGGTACGGCTATTGACCCCATTATGCAAATTGGGAAAGCCGGCATAGGGGATGCTGTCATTCGCCAGTTGGATGAAGTCCTTGAAGTTAGGGAACTTGTAAAGGTTCGCGTTATTGCCAATGCTCCTGATGAAACCGATGAGGTAGCTGGGCAGCTGTCAAAGGCTGTACAAGCTGAAATTGTGCAGATCATAGGCAGGAACCTTTTATTTTACCGTCGCTCCGAGAAAAAACCGATTATCGAGCTTCCGGGTTGATTGATACGAAAGTAGTTAGGTGATATATATGGAAGGAAAAGAGAGAGAGCTTTTATGCGGAGCCCGCCGACTGGTTGTCAAAGTAGGGACCAGTACCCTGACACACCCTAACGGTAAGCTTAATTTGTTTCAATTGGAATGTCTGGCTCGGGAGCTTGCCAGTCTTAAGCATCAGGGACTTGAGGTTGTCTTAGTAACCTCCGGTGCGATAGGAGCAGGCATGGGAAAAATGGGCCTGACCGAACGTCCGAAAACTATGCCGGAAAAACAGGCGTTGGCTGCAATCGGGCAAGGTATTCTCATGCATATGTATGAGAAATATTTTGATGAATATGACGGTGTTGTGGCGCAAGTGCTTTTGACGAGGGACGATATTACTCATCGTGAAAGGTATTTAAATGCCAGGAACACACTTTTGACGCTTTTGAGATTCGGGGCTATTCCGATTATCAATGAGAACGATACTGTGGTTTTTGAGGAGATTAAATTTGGTGAAAATGATACGCTGGCTGCGCTTGTGGCAGGTCTCATTGATGCCAATTTGTTGATTTTACTGTCGGACATAGACGGGCTCTATACGGCTGATCCGCGCAAAGATTCCTCTGCAAGGCTGATCCCGATTGTGGATGAGATTACGAGCGAGGTGGAAGCTTTAGCCGGAGGGACCGGGTCATCACTCGGGAGTGGTGGTATGATGACGAAGATTAATGCCGCTAAAATAGCTTGCAGCCTTGGAATACCAATAGTTCTTGCTAACGGCTCCAATAATAACGTCTTTAAAGACATTACCGCCGGGGTTAATCCGGGTACGATTTTTATTCCGCGTGAACAGCCGATCAATTCACGTAAAGGCTGGATCGCCTACGCTTCAAAAACAAACGGCACTATCTTCCTTGATCATGGGGCTGAAAAAGCCATCGTTGAAAAAGGAAAGAGCCTGCTGCCGAGTGGGATCATCAAGGTAGAAGGTTCATTCCAGAGAGGCTGTGCGGTGAGCATCGTCGGCCATTGCGGGGAGGTCGCCCGCGGGATTGTCAATTATGGCTCGGAGGATATTGAAAAGATTAAGGGCAGTCAGAGTAAGGATATTATTAATATCCTGGGCTACAAAGACGATGATGAGGTAATTCATCGTGATAATCTTACGGTACGGACATGAAAAACAAACAGATCGTCTGTTGACAACAGGAGGGATAAATATGCTAAACGAAGAACTGAAAATAAAGGGCGAACTGGCTCAAACGGCTAGCTATCAATTGGCTACACTTCCGACGGAAATCAAAAACCAGGCGCTCCTGGCTATGGCCGATGCCTTGGAATTACAGGAGAAAGAGATTCTTACAGCCAATGAAAGCGATATGAACAACGGTCGTGAACGCGGAACAAGCAAGGCTTTGCTCGACCGGCTTTTGTTGACATCGGCAAGGATTAAGGATATGGCTGAAGGACTGCGGGCTGTCGCCACTCTCAGTGATCCTGTCGGTGAGGTCGAAGCCATGTGGAAAGGCGCCCAGGATATTGAAATAGGCCGGATGAGGGTTCCGCTTGGTGTAATTGGGATCATTTATGAGGCTCGTCCAAACGTAACGGTTGATGCAGCCGGACTATGCCTGAAAACAGGTAATGCCGTTATTTTACGCGGAAGCTCGGATGCGCTGCAATCCAACCGGACTATCGCCGCTATTCTTGCAAAAGCTGCGGAATCGGCCGGAGCGCCGCGCGGTTCGATACAATTAATCGAGAATCCGTCGCGCGAGGTAGCTACCCAGATGATGAAGCTCAATCAATACCTTGATGTTCTGATTCCGAGGGGTGGCGCCGGGCTGATTCAGTCGGTTGTAGAAAATGCCACAGTTCCGGTTATTGAGACCGGCATAGGCAACTGCCATATCTATGTGGACAGCTCCGCCGACCTGGCTATGGCCGAAGAAATAATTGTCAATGCCAAAATACAGCGCCCGGCAGTGTGTAACGCTGCTGAGAGCCTGTTGGTACACGAAAAAGTGGCTGCGCAATTCTTGCCCAAGGCTGGGAAACGCTTGCTGGATTTAGGAGTCGAACTGAGGGGATGCGCGAGAACCCAAGCCTTGCTGCCGGAGGCAAAGGCTGCAAGTGAAAAGGATTACAGCGCAGAATTCCTGGATTTGATTTTGTCGGTTAAAGTAGTAGATAGTCTTGAAGAGGCCATGGGGCATATCCACAAGTACGGTACAAAACATTCGGAGGCTATTGTTACCGAAAGTTACAAGAATGCGCGGACCTTTTTACAGGGAGTCGATGCCGCTACAGTTTATGTTAATGCCTCGACACGTTTTACAGATGGTTTCCAGTTCGGATTTGGCGCCGAGATAGGCATCAGCACGCAAAAACTGCATGCGCGCGGACCTATGGGCTTGAAAGAGCTGACAACAATTAAATACATTGTGTACGGAAATGGACAGGTGAGAATATAAGGGGCTCCGGGTGAGCTCCTTCTCCATTAGTGGAGAAACTTTTGCCAGTGCAAAGATCTACGCGCCAAACGTTGAATTTTATGATAAAACCGCAAATGAGGACGCTGCCGGTAAAGACGGGTTTGTATAGACCATCGAAGCCGCCGCAGTATAAATTTAAGCATGTTCGCACCTCTTTCCTTTGTTTTGTATATTATGTTTGGAGTTGAAGAGGTGTTATTTCAGAATTATTTCTTGTTTGACAATAAAGCTAAATGTTATACTGAGGTAAAACTAAGCCAGGGGAGAATGTTATGAATCAACATGAGATGTTACATTTGCAAAACGTCAATAGAGCCGGTATTATGGGCGGCACATTCGACCCGATTCACCAGGGACACCTTGTTACGGCTGAAGCGGCCCGTTCAGAGTTTAAGCTCGAAAAAGTGGTTTTTGTACCTTCCGGTCAGCCGCCGCATAAAAGAGGATTGCAAATTAGCCCGAAAGAGGACCGCTACTTAATGTCGGTTCTCGCTACCGCTGCCAATCCATATTTTGAAGTATCCAGGACAGAAATTGACCGGCCTGGAGAGTCCTATGCCTACGAAACTGTTCGGTATTTTAAAGAAATCATGCCGGAGCGGTCGGAATTGTTTTTTATTACCGGCGCCGATGCCATCATGGAGATTGTGACCTGGAAAAATGTTGGTTTATTGCTTGAAATGTGTACTTTTATTGCGGCAACGCGTCCTGGATACAGTCTGCATGAGCTAAAAGAAAAATTGATCAGCAATATTTCAACTGTCTATGCCCATAAAATAATTCCATTAGAAGTTCCGGCTATGGCAATATCATCGACCGATATCCGTCAAAGGGTTAAGTCGAAGTGCACGATCAAATATCTTCTGCCGGAAGCTGTTGAGAATTTTATTCAAAAAAACGACTTATATCAAAAGTAAAGCACATCGCTACTCTGTAAGAATAATAAAGGCTGTTTAACACATAATAAAAACAGATTTATTTTCCTAAGAGATGAGCGAGGTGAACGAATTGACTAAAACTTTATATGTTGGAAATCTTCCATGGGCAACTACTCCAGAGGATTTGGCTGAATTTTTTAGCTCTCACGGTCAGGTAGTCAGCAGTCGGATTATTAAAGATAAAGGAACCAACCGCTCCAGGGGGTTCGGTTTTATCGAAGTAGCCGATGAAGATGCAGAAAAGATTATCACAGCCGTAGATGGCAAGGAATATAACGGCCGCGCGCTGACTGTTAATGAAGCAAAAGTTCGAGAACAGTAGCAGGTATCAGGCTGACAGCCCCCTAATCCTCTAGGGGGCTTTTATTTGGAGGAGAGGTAGATGGATTCTCAGGGATATGTTAATATTATCAAGAAAAACCTCAGTCCCAAAAGATTTGAACATTCCCTGAGGGTGATGGACACAGCTTTAGGGATGGCGGAGGTGCCCAAGATTGACAGGGATAGAGTTCGTATTGCTGCCCTGCTGCATGATTATGCTAAAGATTTAAAACCCGGGATTTTGCTTGAGCTGGCTGAAAAAAACAGTTTGCTAACCTGTCACGCTGAGAAAGTGCAGCCAGACCTCCTGCATGGCCCGGTAGGCGCCTGGCTGTGCCGTGAGGAACTGAATATTACAGATGAGGCAATACTGCAGGCAATCAGGTATCATACCACCGGACATGCTGCAATGAATGAATTGGATATCATTGTATATCTGGCGGATTTAATCGAACCGGGTCGCAGATATAAAGGTGTCGATGAATTACGCAAGATTTGCGCAAAGGATATATACGCCGGACTCTTATACGCCTTTGACCGTACGCTGTTATATGTAATCGAACGGGAAATGCTGATTCACCCGTTTACTTTAGAAGCACGGAATTGGCTTCTCGAAATGGAACGATGATTTGATTTGGAGGAATGGTATGAACAGTAGAGAAACCGCTTTTATGGCTGCAAAGGCCATAGACGATAAAAAGGGATGGAACATAACTATTCTGGAACTGAAGAAAGTTTCGCTTATTGCGGACTATTTTGTTCTGGCGAACGGTAATTCACGCATCCAGACCCAGGCGATTGCGGACAGCATTGAGGAAGAGCTGAAAGAGGCGGGCATCTCCTTAATCAGACGCGAAGGCTATACGGCCGGTACCTGGATTCTGCTTGATTACGGCGTTATAATTGTGCATATTTTCCAGAAGGAAGAAAGGGAATTCTATAGTCTTGAAAGACTATGGGGGGATGCGCCCAATATTCCTTTTCAGGCTTGAGGATTGTAGAGGATTATTTATGAAGAATTACAGCCGTATGGCTGCCGTCTATGACCGTTTAATGGATCATGTTGACTTCCCAGGCATTACTGCGTTTTATCTCGAGGCAGCCCGCAGGTTCAGGTGGAATGGCCAACATATTCTTGATCTGGCCTGTGGTACCGGAAATATTACACTGGAGCTCTTGAAGCAAGGCTATAGTGTCTGCGGCCTTGATCAGTCTCAGGAAATGCTCGCAGCAGCCGATCAAAAGGTTTTCAAAGCCGGATTTGCGCCGGACTTAATCTGCCAGGATATGAGAAGCATCAAGATGTCGCGTCAATTTGACCTCGCCTTATGTGCTTTCGATAGTCTGAATTACCTGCTTTGTGAAGATGATCTTGAGCGGACCCTGGCAGGCATAAGCGGGTTGTTGCGTGAGAATAGCCTTTTTCTTTTTGATGTACACACAGAGTATAAGCTTAGAGAAGTTTTAGGCAAGAACACCTTTACGCACCAGAGTGATGACATCTGTTATATCTGGCAGAACCGGTTCAATGCGCGAAAAAAGATTTGCAGCATGGATCTGGACATTTTTGTTAGCACGGGAAACGGACTATATGAACGCATAGAGGAGCTTCATGAGGAACGTTATTTCTCGCAGGAGCAGATGGAAACTTCTTTAAACCGACAGGGGTTTGAAGTCTTAGCAGTGTATGGAGATTGGAAATATGAAAAGCCCCGGCCCAAAACAGAGCGAATGATCTTTGTGACCAGGATGAAGAGATAAATATAAAAGGTAATCAATGCCGTTGACAAGAACAGGCTCAATAAATATAATCTATATGTGGCCCATAACCGGGCTTAAAGTGAAAATCGGTTTTTTGGGGGCGTAGCGCAGCTGGGAGCGCGCTTGACTGGCAGTCAAGAGGTCAGGGGTTCGATCCCCCTCGTCTCCACCAAATTTTGTCCGAAAACCCTTGCGGTGCAAGGGTTTTTTGTTTTTAAATTAAATTTTTAAAATGTACCCTAGAAAATGGACAGCCGTGGTTTTGAAAAACCTTTAATTTGGACAGATGGATTTTTAAAACCCTTAACCTCGGACAAACACGGTTTTGACTCCAGTTCAGGCAGGTATTAGAATAAAGCTGAACTGAATTGGAGGAATGCCGCATGGCTAAAAAGAAATTTACTGAAGAAGAAATGAATCATCTCCGAGCAAGTCCTTAT
>DIVP01000058.1 GCA_002422465.1 Peptococcaceae bacterium UBA6129
GTGTGGCCGGAACCATAGATGATTCCATTGCCGCATCCGCTGATTGTACCACTGACGGTGTGGCCGGAACCAGAGGCGATTCCATTGCCAGACAGAGTTGCAGCGGTATTAACAATTTCGCATTGGAATGTTCCGCTACTAGTTGTAGCCGACGAGTAATCTATTATAGACTGGCTTCCATTGGAACGGATGGACACATTACGGCTAATCAACCATATTCTTGCCCCCGGATTTTGGACTGAATCGACGTTTGCTGATAGTGTAATCTCCGATGATGTGATATTTGATAACTGTAATCGCTGTATGTCGTTATTATAATTAACCAATACTACTCTATTATGTCCAGTAGTTGTAGACCAACACGAATCTCCGGTTACATCATCAAGCACTTTTATAATCGCGGTTGAAGTATTGGTATGGCCAGTAAACAATGTACATGTTCCACTTCCAACACTGGTAATATCTACAATGCAGCTATCGGAGTTATAAGTAGCCAGTTTACAGGTATTACCGCTAACGGCGCGCACATAATATATCGTATCTTCCAATAATCCGCCCGGAAGTGTGCCTATCGAAGTTGTAATCATAACAGCCGTACCGGCTGTGGGAGGAGTAGTTCCTAAATCTATCGTATTATTTGCGGTATCAACTGTTAATTCACTTGCGGTGAAATCATATTTAGTGCCATAAGTGCGAACTGATTTGTATATTGGTTGCTTACAATATAGCGCAATATCCAAATACTGGGCATCGACTTTGGCCGTCCCCTGTAAATCGATAATTGCTTTATCAGCATACGCAAGCTCTCCTGTATTGCCCCACACACCGTCTGAGTTAGCAAGCAATCTGCCCTTATTTGCCCCAGAAGCACCAACTAAATTATACCCAGTACGGATTTTGAGGTAACCATATGCACCGGCCTTATAATACAGCATTCCAGGAGTGTCTCCACCCCTGATAGTAACAGTTTGCAAACCAGTATAGGCAGATAAATCAACATCCATCTGAACATTTATACCAGCAGAAATAAATACAGCATCTCCGTCAGCGGGGACTGCTGCTCCACCTGCTCCACCATCTGTATCTGACCAAACGGCTATACTGGACCATAACCCGGATTGTACTGCATATTTGTTAGGCATAAATTTCCTCCTTCATAGCCAACTCTTTTTCTGTAATAGATAGCGCATCCGCTAAAATAGATTGCTCATCATAAGCAGTCCGGGACATCTGAATAATTTTATCACCCGTCCAGACCCACACAAGATGTTCATTGGCTATTGTGTCATACTGAACAATAGCTGGAGCTGTTAACTTACCGGAATCATATTCTTTCCATTTGTCGATTATATTCATAAAATTGCCCCTCCTTATACTTGTGCATACCATTGACCGGTTATAGTCAACGCACACCATTGCCAGCTTGTATCTCCTGTCTTAATAGCGACATACTGAATCATCGCACCCTTTGTGGCTGCAGAAAGATAGACATAGTAACCAGCATTCAGATCTACCCCATCGAACGATTGAATCTCTGATCCGTTAGGAGTTATTCTGATATACTTTGTCGAATCCGCTGAAACCTGAACTCTGAAAGAGCCACCTGCAAAAGCTGTTGGAAGAGTTAAAACCACATCGTCTGTTTGGTCATAAATAGTTATGACTGCGCCAGTACATTCATCTGCGGTTAATACCGCAGAACCAGAGTTGGTTACATTTTTTGCTTTGTTGAGTAAATCTATTCCGTAATAATCTGCCATAGTTTATTCCCCCACAAATTCAAGTACAATAGTTATTACAGCACTGGCAATTAAATTACCAGTAATAGTTACTGTAACATTTCCGGTGATTAACGCCGGGAGGGCGTATCCCGCCGGCCCGATCGGAATCCACGTCTTGCTGGTAGCGCCAATCAGGTCTGTACCCTTCCCACCGAGAAGGTCAATACCGTATTCATCCGTAATCGTCAAATCGGTAGCGTCTGTAGGAGCCGTCGTCCCTGGGATTGCTTTAACTGAATAGAGTTTCAACCCCCTGATGTCAAAAAGTGATCCGACGGAATCAACCGCCAATGGATTAATGATAGTCGCAGGGAATGCCCCATCTTCCGCGGTACACGTGAGTTCCAGTACCGCCATTGAAGGTCTGCCCTGTTTCACAATGCTTCTTTTTAGTATTCCTGTAATCATTTTTCTCACCCCCTGATATTCATTTTATTATAGTTTTTTTTGTTATAAAACACAACAAGAATTATTATCGGAAAGCGGCGTAAAACCATCTCCTTCAGCGGGGTAGATATAAGCCGTGCCCTTTCTTTAAAATAGTTGTTGACATTTACAAAAACAGGTGTATATTGTAAACCATGATGAAGACTATCCATAAAGCATTCAGTTTTCGTTTGTATCCGACGCAGGATCAAGAAAAACTTTTTGCCTCTCACTTCGGCCAAGCTCGCTTTGTATATAACTATTTTCTCCGTCAGAGGATTGACTATTATGCTTTTAACAAAGGACAAGAGAAGCAAAGTCTGAATTACCATGACACAGCAAGAATGTTGACGGAACTTAAAAAGCAATCTGATACTGTGTGGCTTCAAGAAGCTAATTCTCAATCCCTTCAACAATCCTTGCGTCATCTGGACAATGCTTATAACCATTTTTTCAATCACGGTTTTAAATTTCCTAATTTCAAAAAGAAAAGCGGAAAGCAATCCTTCATCATTCCTCAACATTTTAAAATAGATATTCAAACAAATAGACTTCATGTCCCGAAGATCACCCCAATCAAGATTGTCTTGCATCGGCAAATGGAAGGCGTTGCGAAAAGTGTCACAATATCCAGGAAGTCTTCCGGTAAATACTTTGCGTCTATCCTTTGCGAGACTCAAAAAGATATTCATCCAAGGGATACCGGCGGGGAGATTGGCATTGACCTGGGGCTGAAATCGTTTTTTGTCACTTCTGCCGGCGAGAGTGTTCAACCTCCAAAGTTTCTCCGAACTTCGGAAGATAAGTTGAAGTTGCTTCAACGCCGTCTTTCCCGAAAGGTTAAAGGTAGCAATAGAAGAAACAAAGTTCGTATAAAAGTTGCTCGTATGTACGAAAAGGTCACAAACCAAAGAAATGATTTTCTTCACAAATTGAGTCATCGGCTCGTAAGCGAGAACCAAGCTATCTTTGCCGAAGACCTGAACGTGAAGGGGATAATGGCGAACCATCATCTTGCAAAATCTGTTGCGGATGCGGGATGGTCTGAGTTCATTCGCCAGATCAAATACAAATCCGAATGGAATGGAGTACATTTCGGGCAGATTGACCGGTTCTTTCCCTCGTCGAAAAGATGTCATGCTTGTGGTTGGATAAACCAATCGCTGACACTTAAAGACAGAGAATGGACTTGTCAAGGTTGTGGTCGTGTTGTTGATCGCGATTTTAATGCTGCTCAAAATATCCTCCAATTTGGACAGGTAGGCAGGGACGCTGCCGAACCTTCAAAACGCCCAGGGAGAGGCGGTGCTGTAATGCCCCTCGCTGAACTGGGAAGCCCAGGGCTTTAGGTGGGGGCAGTCACTTCTCCACCCTCTCCACTACATCGTTCACGCGTTTCATTCGCGCCGTCATATAATCGTCAATCCGCCTGATTTGTCCCAAACTGGCTCCCATGTCTTTTAACTTATCCCGTCTTATTTCCAGTTTACGGATAAGGTTTTCTGTCTTGCCCATTATTTTAAAAAGACGCGCTTCCGGGTTGTCTTTTAAATATTCCAATATTGAACGACCTTCTGATTGAAGTCCTTTTAGTTCTCTTTCATGCATGTTCATTTTTTTTACGTTATCGTAAAATTTCCTTCTCTCATTCGATGTGCCTTCCGCATTTCCATAGAATCTGCTCGCTACGGGAATTTTATAGGTTGGAAGTTCTTCGCCGGAATACATGGATTGAACCGTCTGCGAAGTTTTACTAAGTTCTCTTCCAATTCCACCCGTAGCCTGTCCCGCCAGATAATCAATCTGATCCGGTGTTGGGCTGAAATAACCTGGAATATATTTGCTGCCGCCCGTGGCAATGTTTAGTGCATAACTAAGTCCCCGTCCTAATAATGATGCCGTATCTTTCGCCATTGCGTGCCCCGGAGCTGGATTTAATGAATTAAAATTCTCTTTATAAATCGGTTTTCCAGTCCAGTCCTTATTCTCCGCTAAGGCAACAAACGGATCTGCTATGGTTGGCGCGAAGGTTTGCAACGAGACTCCGCTGCTTCCCAATGGGTTAAAGGCTTCCAGGATGATTCCGAACAAGGAGCCAACCTTTCTGTCCGCACCCTTCCCGCCAGCCAACGCTATTTCTACTGGAATACGCCCGATACTGGGGATAATATTAAACCCTAAAGGCATAGGAATTGTGATATATTGTTTCCCGCCAATGGGGATAATAATGTTTCGTTCCCTTACAAAATCAGGTGGTTCATCATCGTCGAATCCCGCAGCGGCCAACGCCAAGGCTTGTACAGCTCCGAAAATCAATCCACCGGCAATAATTTTTCTTCCTTTCGGCCCTTTGAGTGTTTCGTACATTCTCATCGAGCCCTGAACACTTGCGTTAAAGAAAGCATACATTGCCCCAGCCTGACTTGCCCATTGACCTTTTCGATTGAAGTTTACCGTCAAATCCTTGGCCATAGCCGCGGCGGCATCTTTGCTCATTCCATTGGCTATTCCCACTTCATAGGCAGAAAGTCTTACTGCGTTTTCAATGCTGTTGTTATAGTTTGACAATGCTTCTCCCGCCCACGAAATTATTCCTCTTATCGGCGCCTTGCCTTTAATCATCTTGAGTTGTTTGTCGATGTCTTTCGTCCGGTCTTCTGAAGTCTTATAAAGATCAACATATCC
>DIVP01000096.1 GCA_002422465.1 Peptococcaceae bacterium UBA6129
AAGCCTATAGCAATGATTACGTTTTGCAAAGATGGTCCCAATACAGCCACCAAACTCATCGCAAGAAGGATAAAAGGAAATCCTAACATGACGTTGACCGCGAATGAGATAAGAGAGTCTATACGACCGCCATAATATCCAGCCACTAATCCGAGAAAAACTCCGATGATTACTTGGAGCAATACAGCCGCAAATCCTATGATGAGCGAAATACGAGTGCCATACATGATACGTGTTAATAAATCTCTACCTAAGTGATCGGTTCCTAACAGATGTCGCGAAAGCCCACCTTCTTTCCAAGCCGGAGGCAAAAGGCGATGGGGAGTGTCTTGCTGGTATGGATCGCAGGGGGCAAGAAAAGGAGTAAACAGGGCTATTCCTATCATAGATAGTATAAGTACACCACCCATAATCCCAAACTTATAACCCCATAGTTTTCTGAAAGCTGGATTTGACAAGCTCGCTCCCAATATCTTAATTTAAGCAATTAAATTTCAGTTGTTCGAAAATGATATTTAATATTTATTTCAGGCGAATCCGAGGGTCTATCGCTGCCGCAACAATATCCGCGGCTAGATTTCCGAGTACCACACACATTGCAAAAATAACCACAATAGTTTGAACAACAGGATAGTCTCCCATACGGATAGATTCTACCGCTAACATACCTAATCCAGGCCAGGCAAATACCGTTTCGACGACGACAGCGCCACCAAGAAGCACTCCAAATTGCATACCCATTATTGTTACTAATGGGATAGCAGCATTTTTAAAGGCATGCTTATAAAATACTTTGGCCTCTCTTAAGCCTTTCGCCCGAGCAGTACGAATGTAATCTTGTGAAAGAACATCAAGCATTCCAGTACGTACTAGGCGCATATTTAGTGGAATCAGCCAGGAACCCAAAGTGACTGCCGGCAATACGAGGTGAATCAAGCCACCCGTTCCCGAAATAGGCAGCCATTTGAGCCAAATTCCAAAAATGATCATTAGCATAATTCCAAACCAGTAAACAGGCATGGCCTGGCCCGCCAATGCTATGAAAGTAGCTACATTGTCTAGGATTGAATGGCGACGGATGGCAGCAATTATCCCAAATGGGATCGCAAATAAGTTTGTAAATATTAAAGCGCTGAAAGCAAGTTGTGCAGTCGAGGGGAAGCGTTCCGCAACGAGTCGAATCGCCGGAATTTTAGCCACAAAAGATCTTCCAAAATCACCATGTAATATAACTTTGCGTAAAAAATCCAAATATTGTACAATGACCGGACGGTCTAGACCCATTTCCTTTTTAAAAAGCTCAATATCCTTCATTTCCGCTTCCGGAGGCAAAAGTAAGAGAGCCGGATCGGCGTTAGCAAAGAGAAGGAAAAAAGACAGCATTGAAATAACCAGACAAACTCCAAACGACTGGATCATCCGTTTAATAAAATAGGTTTTCATAGGTTATCTTTCAACTATCCAAAAAATCGTATTAGCCGGCCAACCTCTAACCATCGCCGTCTGCTCATGCCATTATTGATCTTCCTCCGCTTTCGTGGACAGGTAGTTAAGCAGCTATTTTGATCATCTCAAATTCCGTTGGGGTGAGGTACCCCAGGAGCGAGTGTCTTCGGCCTCGGTTGTAGAAGGCTTCGATGTATCCAAAAATTTCGGCCTTGGCTTGCATGCGTGTCTGATAATCCTGGTGATGCACAAGTTCGGTTTTGAGAGTGTGGAAGAAGCTCTCCATGGGGGCGTTGTCCCAGCAGTCACGCCGTCAAGAGCCTTGTCCCGGAGCTTGTACAAATAGGTCTGGCTGATCCCGTAACGGGTGCATATCTCGGCATGACTGTCCTTGCCTGACAATTAGTCCATGACTGCTTGCAGCTTTGCATCTTCCGATATCCGCTTCTTGCCCATGAGGTCCTCCGTAACTCGGAGATACCCCAATCGCCGCCTACATGACAAACCTTCTTGCACTATTAACCGTCCACCTCCTTCAGGGGGCCAGGATACAATGATCTTATATCACCTCATTCCTGACCCTCTCCTCTGGGAGAGGTAATTTGTGGTGTCCCTCCAGCGAACTGCAGGGAATAGCCAAGTTCAGCGTGAAGATTTATTAGTTTTCTTCATCGTCATTGATACTATATTTTTGTAATACTTGTTCCACCTTATTGCTGTATTCTTTTTTATGCTCCTTACGCAATTCTGCCACTGATAAAAACAATGATTCTAAAACCGCCACCCAAGCACAAACACTGTAAAATTCTTTAGTTTTAGAGGGTGGTATCGTGATCTGTATGTCAGCTAAGCTTGAAAGAGGAGTCAATTCGGCGTCAGTAGCTAAAATCAAATTGATTCCAGGATTTTTTAAATGCTTAACTATATTGTAAGTATTAATTGAGTAACGGCGGCGGTGTATTACAAAAACGGTGTCTCCTGGACATATACTGAAGGCTTCTTGCGGAAATGAAGAATCGTGCGAACCCAATAGAAAAACTTTGGGCCGTACATACTGTAAATTTGCATATAACATAAAAGATAGGCTGAAGGAAGTTCTTTGACTCAATAAATATATCGATGATTCATCATTGGCTAAAAGAGCTGCGGCTGCGGAAAGCTTTGAAGAATCTACATGCTCGTAAGCCTGCTGGATATGATTCAAAACACTAGGAATATGCATATCCATTGCGCTTAGTTTTCCATCCTTTAGATTATGTATCTTTTCTCGATAACGGATATAGCGCCTTACTGGGGATTCTAAGCGATTTTCTATCTGCTCTTGGCGCTCTGTCTGAAATTCAGAAAAGTCTCGATATCCCAATCTATGGATAATGAACCTTACCATTGAGGCTTTACTTACCTGGGCTTTTTGACTCAGTGCTGTCAGGTTTTCAAAAGCTAATCTATTAATATTGTTCGAAAAAAATGATGCTATTTTGTTTTCTGAGCGTGTCATCTTTCCAAGTTTGCGAATTCGGGTAAATAAATCACTCGTTGATTTGGCATGATTGGTCACAAAATAACCTCATTTTGGACCAAATGTTCCATATTGCTCTGCGGCTGTCAACTGTTTTTTTAAAACTTGTGTTAGCAAAGCGATTATGTCCCCTTCAACTGCAACGCTAAAATGTCCCCTTTATGTGAGACATAATAAGCATGAGTCAGAAGGAAAGGGGACGTCACCATGTGCTCAAGATGGTGCGGGAGGATCGGATCA
>DIVP01000075.1 GCA_002422465.1 Peptococcaceae bacterium UBA6129
ATATATATAAAGAACGTAATCTTATCGAAAGAATGTACGGTAAGTTAAAACACTTTAGAAGGGTGGCAACCCGCTACGATAAGTTGGCCTCATCATACTTGTCCTTTGTGCTCGTTGCTGCCATATATCTGTGGTTAAAGTAAATGTCTACACAACCTAAGCCGGTAACCGAGCGGCTCAGAATAATCCTGAATCTTTTGCAGGGTATCCCAGTGGATGCCCTCTTGACGCATCAACTCGCGCTTGCTCGTCTGGCCATCGCGTAACTCAAGTCTAAGCCGGGTCCATTGCTCCATGTCCGTGTACACCCCTTCCGCTCCTCCAGGCGCCCGGGCCGGAAAACCACCACGGCCTCCTTCTCCTGAGAACGCCTAAAAAAACTGAATCGGTATGTCACGGCTTTCAACCGCCATTAAAAACGTCACGCTTTTCAACCGCCATTTACACTCGTTAAACTTCCAGTTTATTTACCCCGCACGGGGGCGATGGCAACATGTGATCTGCCGGTATAAGCCCATACAACAGCAGCTTCTGGAGGAAGGCCTGCGAGGATCGCCACAAAGAGTACTGTAAAGAAAATCAAACCAAGACTAAAGTGGGAAGATATCAAGCCTTCATTTCACAGCAAAAGGAAGGCTTGGTCTGGTTATCCTCCGAATAAAACCAACTCCAGAAATCGGCTGAGTCCTAATTTTTCCTGTTATTATTAGTTAATATATTTATATTATTGGAAATATACCATTATTTATTAAAAGATTGCTTCCTGCCCATTTAAGATATAAAGTATAATCATCTGATGAATAAATTAATTTTCAGCCTTCATATGATTTTGAACAATTATAATGTTTAGCCTCATTATTAACATTTAACTAATTGATATTAATATTAATATCGTCTATTAAATACTGCCCAGGAGGGTAGCGCAATAAAAACAAGGTCGATAAAATTATATATGATGATATGATATTTAACTTGACACAGCTTATTTTTTCGGAATAAATTGGCGGTGAACAGCAAAACGAAGAGACCGTGCACGCAAGGGCGTGTAAATTTTTATAAAAAGATCAACCGATTAATTGGCATATCTGCAAGATAATGATGCGGTTCGGCTTTTCAATACAACCTAAAAAGATTGCTCCGGCAATTTCTACTTTGCGCCGTTAACTGGCCAACGACCGCAGGAAATGTAGGACCGCAATACTTCTGAGGTACCGGTTGTCAAGCTGTGCAACAGGCAAAGTCTTTTTTGGGGCTTGCCATACCAGGATATGTTTTGTGCTTGAAGCATGTTGAAAAGGAAACAATGGCGGGCCAGAGCCCTCTCTAGAACTTTGAACCAGAGGCGAGGGAATGCCCCACAGTACCACTCGTGGCGGTGGTTGCCTATCTTAGGGAACAGGCAGCGTTGATGCAGGATCTAAGGCGGCAGCGTTGTAATGGTGGAGGCTATGGCCGAGTGGCCGCCGCCAAACCATATGAGCACGGTTTAGGGATGCAGGCTCCGTCATAGCAAGCGCATCAGGAAGCGGTTTCGCGGCAGAGGGGTGTGCTGGTAGGACCTAGCCCCGAAAGGAAGCGAAAAATTCCCCGGCTCAGAGTTCAACCGTGGAAATCTTTTGGCGTTTAGCTCATCAGAGTGTCCATTTAACGGGTTAAAAATCAAAAACCATCAAAAATCGGATGCGGCCGGTCTTATGAAAATTGAACAGATAAAGTCATATTCAGCCCCGGAAAGAGTCGTAAAACAGTTTTTGCGAAACTTGGAAACCGGGGAGACCAAACCTGGTCAAAAGTTGCCTACTCAGGAGCAGCTTGCAAAAATGTTCGGCGTGAGTCGCTCATCAATCAGAGAAGCCATGAACGCGCTATCTATGATGGGTTATGTAGAAATAACTCGAGGAAGAGGCTCATTCATAAGAAAAGAATTGCCGAATGATAATCATTCTTCTTCATTTCCTAAAGGTCTTTTCGAAAATGCAAACCTGTACCATCTCATGGAGATACGAGAGGTGCTTGAGTGTTATGCCGTTGAAAAAGCATCGGCTATGGCGAGTGAAGAAAAAATAGCCGCGCTCACGAAAACTGTTAAAGAACTTGAAGACAGCAGAAAAGATCTCCGGGAATTTTCAGTTACCGACTTGAATTTTCATGTTGCAATTGCTGAGGCGGCCAATCTGCCGGAATTGGGTGATCTGCTAAAAGGCATCTATAAGATTTTCTATGATAAATTGCCGGTGGTCTTTGTTACCTCCAGGGAAGAAAAGGTGGAAAAATCAATCGATACAGCAAAGTTTGTTTTGGATTATATCATCAAGGGTGAAGGGAAACAGGCTTCAAGATGCATGCGGAATCACTTGAGTTCCTACAACGAAGAATTAAAAGACAAACTGTTCAACGAGGTAATCGGGAAATAAGTGTCACGCAGCATAAATACTTACTGAAGATTAGCCTTTTACAAGCTAACAAACTTTCATGCCCCTTTTGTTTATTGGCGGTATTTTATACTATGATTTAGGTGGAAATGGGTGAATACGGGTAACCTTGGTCCAAAAAATAAATCCTATATCCAAAACATATTCAGATCACAACAGACCGCAAAAAAGTATGACGGTGGCTCATTTTGATATGGCTGATAACAAAGTAAATCCCGACGAGAAAAAGATTCACCGAACTGCCACAGTTTTTCTAGAAGACTGACATGAAACCCGCATACAGTGTCACCATTTGCCCGTATACCGGTTTGACCTTGGCGAACAGGTTCTTCGAGGACAAGATGAAGCAGGCTTCTACGCTTCCCGATATTTATTCTGCGGTGGTCACCACTAAAAGCATACTGGGCGGCTGGACTGATATCTCAGCCATCGCCACCGTCTTGGCGGGCGAGATCGTCGGTTACTTCTACGTAAATACGAACCGCAGTATAACCTACGCTAAGATTGCAAAATTTGCGGGAGTGCCCGTTGGTGTTGTCCAGAAGCGAACGCAACGGATGTCTGGCGACTTCCTCAGCAGGCCGGTCGCCGCAGCTTTTGACAAGACCGCCAAAGGCCAGCCGGATCCAAGGCGACAGGCAGCCACGTCGCAAAAACAACACAAGCAGAGTCGGTCCGTTTCGGTCCCTGAACACGTCATCGGTGGCTTGAACCCCATCAATAAATGTCTTGCTTTTAATCTTGCTTGTGTAATTTTTAGGTACCTTCCCTTTCACCCGACAAGCATGCATCTTGATCGGCGAATATTTTGGTTTCACATTACCCCGGGTCGCAATCCGTCAAACTCCCTTGCCGGAAATTTTTTAAAAAGTCGCGCAGCTAGGATTTGCGGCGGAGTACGTTTGGCTGGAATTCCATAACTAAAATGATAAGGAGGGTGGTATGCATTTTAGGAAAATCGCATTAGTCATTACCGCAGTGACTTTCATGGTTATGTGCACAACAGTCGCCGTAGCGGACAACCGAAAGAACCTCACGGTAGCCGTACAACAGGTAACCAAGCATCTTGATCCAATGGGATTCAATGCTAATGTGAACGAACGGGTGTCGAACAATGTTGTGGAAACACTGATCGGTTACAACTACCAGACTGGCAAATTGGAACCGTGTCTTGCCACCGAATGGCGCATGGTCGATGCCGTGACGGTGGAGCTCAAGATACGCAAGAACGTGAAATGCCACAATGGTGAGGATTTCAATGCTTATGACGTGGAGTACATGTTCGGGCCCGCTCGTCTGATGGGCAAGAGCGCGCCAGGCTACGCCGTCGGCTCTGTTTTTTGGCCCACCCTCAAAGAGGTCAAGGCGATAGACAGCCACACCGTGCGTTTCGTGACGACGGTGCCGGACCCGGTGATTCTGAACCGGCTTTCTGGCTTTGTGGGTCAAGTGCCCTGCGCCGACGCCTTCAAGCAAGCGAAAAGCTGGGAGCAATGGGGGCTTTCGGTGGTAGGCACCGGTCCTTATAAGGTGGTCGAGAGCAAACCCCTGGAAGT
>DIVP01000059.1 GCA_002422465.1 Peptococcaceae bacterium UBA6129
GCGCTCTAGCCAAACTGAGCTACGCCCCGTTAACCACATTTGATATTATATAACCCACATACCATCGTGTCAAGGTACATCAGGGGGTTTTCAGGGGGTCTATGGCCGTTAGGAGCGTTTGGACCGTTGGGTTTCAAGAACTAAATTGATATGAAGCGCCACCAGCCGCTATATTCAAAACATATATATCTGCCTTAATGCTCAACATTTTCCAGGCGTTCTTCATACTTTCGCTTATCTCCAGTATGTTTTTATCTGCAAAGGCCAAAACTGACGGTCCTGCTCCGCTTAAACAGCTGCCGAGGGCGCCGGCATCAACCGCAGCATCCATGACCTCTTTAAGCCCCGGAACAAGATGCAGGCGATACGGCTGGTGCAATAAATCCTCCATCGCCATCGCCAGCAAGCTGTAGTCACCGGTCAACATAGACGTTATAAAAAATCCAAACCTTCCGGTATTTTGTACGGCATCCTTGTGTGGAACATCATGCGGCAGAACCTTTCGCGCTATAGATGTCGAGAGTTCAAATTCCGGGACGGCAATCACTGCCTGCAGAGGCCTGTTTGCCATTATCTTGATATACTTGATACCACTCATTGTTTTCATACATACTGCCAAACCACCGACCAAAGCAGGAGCTGCGTTGTCCGGATGCCCCTCGATACTCGCGGCAAGCCCAATCAGCTGCTCATCTGAGAACCCTGCCCCAAGCAAGACATTAGCAGCCACAAGTCCGCCCACGGTAAGTGTGGCGCTGCTGCCCAAGCCCCTCGAGCGCGGGACCTTTTGCCTCATCGCTACATTGATATCTGCTGTTTCCTTATTCACCGTTTTTGCTAAGAGCGTAAACGCCCGGTGAAACAGGCTGCGGGATGAGAGCATTACTGAACCGTAAGGCTTTTGTTCATTTCGGTTTAGGACATAGAATTCATTATACAGTTCAAGCGCCAGACCGATTAAATCAAAACCCGGTCCTAGATTGGCCGAGGTAGCGGGAACACTGACCTTAAGCATCTTAGCTTCCCTCGACTCTTATCAAATTGTCGATTCTTATCGTGATCGACATTTCCCTGATAACCTTGAGAGCATCCTGAATATCGCTCTCTTTTACCTTATGGGTTATGACGACTAGCTCAGCATTTTCTTTCCTGTCTGCATCCTTCTGAATTACTGAAGCCAGACTGACGCCGTGATTGCCAAAAACGCTGGCGATACTTGCGAGAACACCGGGCTTGTCGATGACATTCATGCGCAGGTAGTATTTGGATACGACATCACCAAAATCCTTGATTTTTTTGTTGTCATAACAGGTGCACAAAAGACGACCCGAACAATTTCTTTGCAGGTTTTTCGCAATCTCGATAATATCGCCGACAACCGCGCTTGCAGTTGGCAGTTGACCGGCGCCACGTCCATAGAACATGGTTTCGCCAACTGCATCTCCATGCACATACACCGCGTTAAAAGCATCATTAACGTTAGCAAGCGGATGTTCAACCGGGACCAGAGCCGGATGGACCCTAACCTCGATCTGTTCATTATCTTCACGGGTTATACCAAGCAATTTAATTACATACCCTAATTCTGCGGCATGAGCAATATCTTCTGCAGTAATTTTTGTTATTCCCTCGACGTGTACATCCTGAAATTTCACCCTGGTATGAAAGGCAATTGAAGCTAAAATCGCAATCTTGCGGGCAGCGTCATACCCCTCCACATCGTTGGTAGGATTAGCCTCGGCATAACCAAGAGTTTTGGCTTCGGCGAGAGCGGCCTCAAAGGAGAGCCCAGCCCGGGACATCCTCGTCAATATGTAATTAGTTGTCCCGTTAACGATGCCCATAATCTTTTTAATATTGTTCGCTGCCAAGCTCTGCTTTAAAACTGCGATAATTGGAATGCCTCCGGCCACACTGGCCTCAAAATATAAGTCCGTCTCACTCTCTTCGGCAGCCGCAAAAAGTTCCTCTCCATGTTCGGCCATAAGGTCTTTATTCGCCGTAACTACGCTCTTGCCGCGCTTTAAAGCCTCTATAATGAAGGTGCGCGCCGGTTCAATCCCGCCTAATACCTCGATTATTATCTTTATATCCGGATCATCGATTATCTGCTTCCAGTCGTCGGTCGCAACGCCTTCCGGCAAAGCAACCTGTCTAACCATCTCTTGGCTCCGTTCCAAGGCTTTCTTAATCTCGATTTCAGCGCCGCACTTCTTGACCCATTGGTCGGCATTATTTTGTAAAACCTTGACGACACCTTTTCCGATTGTTCCTAAGCCTAATACAGCAACATAAACCTTATCCATTCTTATTTCCCCCTAACTTTGTCCTACTAATTCGACCTTCTTTAACCCATCAAGCAGTTGCAGTTTCTGAATAATCTCGGCGATGTTTACCGCAATCTCTGCTGTTTCCATACTCATTGTTACAACCGCCATACCCTGTAAAGGTATCCCCTGATTGATCGTCAGGATGTTGCCTTTCATCTGGGCAACAGTATTCAAGACACTGGACAGTATCCCGGTACGATGCTCCAGAATTAAAGAAAGCGTAATGATTTTTTCATCATTTGCTTTGTAAAAGGGAAATATCCCGTCTCGATATTTGTAAAAAGCGCTGCGGCTTATTCCGACTCTATCCACCGCCTCATTTACCGTAAGGGCTTCCCCCTTTGCCAATAATTCTTTAACGACAGCCGTTTTAAGAATTGCTTCAGGCAGCACTTCCTTGTTCACTATGTAGAAATTCTTCTGCCTGCCTCTTGACTCGGTCATTTTCTTCCCTCCATCCACTGTCCATCTTGTATGGATACCTCTCTGCGTATGGTAGACATTATACCACCAAGTTTTTATGCCAGCAATAAGAATTTATACTTATAGATTTCGCAGCAGATTTCGCCCAGCACGACAGGCACCCTTGCGCACAAAAGAGGCCGGCTTCTGATCCGACCCCTTTTGTATCTTACTATTTAGTTTGCTGGAACTTAGTAGCAAGGCAACCAGTCAACGGTAGTCAATTTTGAAGTGCTGCCCCCGATCGGTTCAAACTGAAAATAATTAATGCTTGGGGCTTTATAACTGAAGCTAAAACTATCATAGTTAAATACGCGCTTAACAGCAGATGTGCCCGTTATCAAACCGGTACCCCAGTTAATATTATTTGGACCCAAAGACCACACTGTTGAAAAGCTGACGCCGCTATTTTTTTCCCAGGCGGGATATCCATATTTACTGTTCAGAAGACTAGTTCCGCCAAACTGAAGAATCGCCGTTTCCTGGTGCATTGTGAAAAGACCCCATTTATCTTTTTGGGGATACAGAAGCGCGTCACGAGCGAATTTTGTCCCCGCGTCATACTCCGTATTAATAATCCCCTTCAGCCAAAAACTATCTTTATACCAGTCAGGGCCATTTTTCNNTTGCGCCGCCGATAGCTCCAATCCCCAGGGCATGTTCAACATCCCCATTATCCCTGTAGTCTGCATATGAAGCAATTGTAAAGGTAGCAAGAGCGTCAACCTTGTTCAGATTTCTGACCAGCCAACTGCTTCCCTGACCCGCAGACCCTACCGGAATGAACATGCTTCCCAACTCTGTGCCACTCCACACAATGCTGTTTTGCATATCGGTATATTTGTTATAGGTTGCTTTTTCTTCATCAGTATTTAAGTTATATCTGGAATATGTAGCATCACTATAATCTCCGCTGACAAATGAGTCTACCGCGCCTTGGGCGCTTTGATATCTCTGATTGCTGGCATCGGCGTTGCTGTAGTCTCTGATAGTATTTCTTAAATTATTGGAAGCATCGTTTAACAGCGTCGTATAGGTTCCAGCGCTGTAGATACCATTAGTATCCATACTATAATATCCGCTTGGGTCGATAGTATTTACCGGGTCATTGGAGCAATAAGCATATCTGTTAGTACCCTGCAAGGGATCGGCGCTGATGAATCTGCCCAGAGCCGGGTCATAGAGGCGAGCGTTGTAGTTGTACAGCCCGGTCTCGGTGTCCTCTTCCTGCCCGG
>DIVP01000076.1 GCA_002422465.1 Peptococcaceae bacterium UBA6129
TAGGCGTGCTGATTCCGCCTAGTGTCATCTTCATTGTCTATGGCATAGCTACAGAGCAATCTGTAGGGAAACTTTTTATGGCCGGTATCATTCCTGGTATTCTCTTGATGCTGTTGTACATTGCAGCAATAATCATAGTCACTGTGCGTAATCCGGAGCTGGGCCCGGCAGGGCCGAAGATGAGCTGGAAAGAGAGGGCGGAGGCTACACGCGGAGGGCTGATCGAGGTTCTCGCTGTCTTCGCTGTCTCTATGGGCGGGCTTTTTGCCGGGTGGTTCACACCGACTGAATCAGGAGCTGTTGGCGCTGCAGGGGTTTTGGCAGTGGCGCTGCTTGGGAAGCGGCTGACGCGCGAGGATTTTAAAAAGTCGCTGCTCGACACAACGAGGATAACTGCCATGATTATGCTCTTAATTACCGGAGCTATGATTTTTGGGCGTTTCATGGCCATCTGTCGCGTCCCGTTCGCAGTAGCAAGCTGGGCGGGCGGGCTTGATTTACCGGCGTTTGCGATTATGGGGATTATTATTGTAATTTACTTAATCCTGGGTTGTTTTATAGATGCCCTTGCCCTGGTATTGCTGACGGTACCGATTTTTTATCCTGTTGTTGTAGACATACTTGGCTATGACCCTATTTGGTTCGGTGTAATCGTTGTTCTCGTGGTTGCTATGGGGGTAATTACCCCACCGGTCGGGATGAATGTTTACATAATTAAAGGAGTTGCACCTGACATCCCGTTGGAGACCATCTTTAAAGGCATTTGGCCGTTTCTTGGCGCTATTGTCGTCTGTATCATTATGCTCATGGTTTTCCCGGGGCTCGTTACGTTCCTGCCCAGTCTTATGACGAAGTGAACGCATGTAAAGTTCTGCCGGAATGCAAATAGGAAAAAGCCTTGCTGTTGTCGGGACAGCAAGGCTTTCGCGTCTTCAGACAGTATCATTCTTCAGGTTTGAACAGTTCGGTACTGAAATATCGTTCGGCCGAATCGGGAAGAACCGTAAGGACAGTTTTCCCTTCGCCGAGTCTTTTTGCAAGCTGCATGGCAGCCCAGACATTAGTCCCGGAAGAAATACCCACCATCAAGCCTTCTTCTTTTGCGAGACGTCTCGCGGTGGACAAGGCCTGTTCGTCTGTGACCGTAATTATTTCATCAATTATACTTTGGTTAAGAACCGGAGGTATAATACCGTCCCCGATTCCTTGCTGGAGATGGGAGCCGATAAGCCCTCCCGAGAGAATGGCGCCTTTTACCGGCTCTACTGCAACAATTATTATGCCAGGATATTTTTCTTTCAGGATTTCCCCTATTCCGGTCAGAGTTCCTCCGGTGCCGATACCGGCACAAAATGCATCAATCGTTCCGTCAAACTGTTGGAGAACCTCCTGGACTGTTGTTTCCCGGTGTATCCGCGGGTTGTTAGGATTTTCAAATTGCTGTGGGACAAAGATTCGGCTGTCAGACTTCGCCATCTGCAGGGCGGTTTGGACGCATTTTTCGATAGTCTCGCCGATATTTCCGTTATCCTTAATAAGGATTACTTCAGCGCCGTAATTTTCAAGAAGTTTTCTGCGTTCCATACTCACGGAGTCGGGCATGACAATTTTTGCCTGATACCCTTTGACGGCACAGACCATGGCCAAGCCTATGCCCTGATTGCCGCTCGTAGGCTCAACAATAATCGAATCAGGTTTTAGATGCCCATCTCGTTCGGCAGCCTCAATCATAGCGAGGGCAGGCCGGGATTTAATACTACCCCCTGGATTTAAGGATTCAACCTTAGCTATGATTGAGGCCTCGTCAACTCCGGTTAAACGTTGGATTTTAACCAGAGGCGTGTTTCCAATTGCCTCGAGGATATTTCGACAAATCCTTTCCAATAGTAACGCCCCCCAATAATTTCAAACGTGACTACCGCTATAATACATATAATATAACTTAAAATATATTTTGCGATAAACACGTTAAATATTACTTTAAGCCGGATTGAAAGTCAAATCCTAAAATCCAGGTCGCTGGCGATACCATCCTTACCGCCCCGTTTTGCCATATATAGCATTTGGTCCACACGCTGCATGATGGTATCTTTAGTATCAGCTTCATGATAGCTCGTTACGCCCACGCTGCAGGTTATGGTCCCTATTTTAAAGGGGTATTCGCTTATTATGGTTTTTATTTTTGTGGCCGCTCCAAGTGCACCCTCGAGATTGTTTTGCGGCAGTATGATTATAAACTCTTCTCCACCCCAGCGTGCAAAAATATCACATTCTCTGATATTCTTATTTACTATTCTGGCTTGGGTGCGAAGTATATAATCACCCATAGGGTGCCCATATTGATCGTTTATTTTTTTAAAGTCATCGAAGTCGTAAAAAATTAGTGAGAATTGTGTCTGATACCTTTTTGCCAGACCAATCAATTTGTCCAACTCATCTTCAAACTTATACCTGTTAAACAAATGAGTAAGCGTATCATGGGTAGAATAGTAACTCAATCTTTTAGAATACAAATATTGTATCCTTTTGTAATAGTTAAAGCGCGACGTAACGAATGAGCTAAAGAAAATGATTACCAAGGGATAGGTGCCCGCTGCCGTGATTTCTCTAAGAACTATTACAGGATGGATGCGCAAAGCAAGAATGAAAAACCCGACATATAGCAATAACGAAACACTTACAGCATATATCCAGCGGTTCGGCAATAAAAAAATTGCGAGAATGATTAGGATGACACCCCAGGATTGAATCAACAGATTAGGGGACTCATACAACGAATAAATTAGTAAAAATGACGCTGAAAATAGTACTTCGTAAATAGTTATCCAAATAACATAATAATTTCTCTTTACCAGTTGCGGGAGCCTAAAAAACAAAAGTACAACAAAAAGAAACATTAAAAGCCTGTCTGCGAATATCAAGAGGAGATTATGAGGATTTTTTATCAGGGTAGTATCCGCAATTATGAACAATAAAAAAATAGTCCCCAGAATTAAGATGAGGGGCCTGATATAGATAAGAGCGCGTTCAATTTCCTCGCGAAAATACAACTTTTCTTTTTGGGGGTTCCTAAACTCGCCACTTTTGGTAAGATATCTCCGGTTCGTAAAAATTTGTTTGGATAAATTCATGTAAATTATTCTCCAAATTCTATGTGTACCGAGTTTGATTTATTTAGGATTATACTCTCATATAATTCAACACAGAAGAGGCTTTATCCTGCCAGATTCCCCTGATATCGTGAATGAATATTAAATGAAAACACCGTTTCAGGCGGCTGCGTCCGTAAACGGTGTTTTCGAATAGATCTTTTTTAAGCCAGAAACATTTTCAGATCGTCTTTGACACTGGTAATGCCGCCAATGCCAAATTTATCTACGAGTACGCCGGCTACGTTAGCAGAGAGGAAACCTGGCAGGGTTGGTCCGAGATGAATGTTTTTTACACCCAGGTGGAGAAGCGCCAAGAGGACGATAACCGCTTTTTGCTCGTACCACGCGATATTGTAAGTGATCGGGAGCTCATTGATATCATCGAGACCAAACGCCTCTTTGAGTTTTAACGCAACTACGGCAAGGGAGTAGGAGTCATTGCACTGGCCGGCATCCAGCACGCGCGGTATGCCGCCTATATCCCCTAGCGGAAGCTTGTTGTAGCGGTATTTTGCGCAGCCGGCGGTTAGGATAACCGTATCTTGCGGCAGTTGCTTCGCAAATTCCGTGTAGTATTCCCTGCTTTTCATGCGGCCATCACAGCCGGCCATTACGAAAAATTTCTTAATCTGACCAGCCTTAATGGCTGCGATAACCTTATCCGCTAAGCTTAAGACGGTATTATGCGCGAATCCGCCAACTATTTTGCCTTTTTCGATTTCAACCGGCGAAGCGCATTTTTTGGCATGCTCGATGAGGGCTGAGAAATCCTTGGCCTGTCCTTCTTGTCTGTCCGGGATATGCTGTAAGCCCGGATAGGCTACCACACCTGTGGTATAAACCCTGTCTTTATAGGAATCCTTTGGTGGGATGAGGCAGTTGGTGGTCATGAGTACCGGACCGTTAAAGCTGGCAAATTCCTGATCCTGCTTCCACCAGGCATTACCATAATTACCGGCAAAGTGCGCGTATTTTTTAAAGGCAGGATAGTAATGGGCGGGGAGCATTTCCCCGTGTGTGTAAACATCAATGCCGCTGCCGGTCGTCTGTATCAATAATTCTTCGAGGTCTTTGAAGTCGTGGCCGCTGATGAGGATAGCGGGGTTGTTTCTAACACCTATGCTTACATTAGTTATTTCAGGATTGCCATAAGTGTTCGTATTAGCTTTGTCGAGAAGCGCCATAACGTCGACACCGTATTTCCCGGTTTCCAAGGTCAAAGCGACTAGTTCATCGGCTGTCAGCGTATCATTGAGGGTAGCGGCGAGGGCTTTTTGCATAAAGGTATGAATTAGCTGATCCTCAAACCCAAGAACCATGGCATGGTCTGCATAAGCGGCCATACCCTTGACACCGTAAGTGATCAGCTGACGCAAAGAACGGATATCTTCGTTTATTGTCGCTAGCACTCCAACGGTGACGGCCTTTTTGAAGAAATCTTCTTCGCTTTTGCCGCTCCAGGTGGCAGCGTCCGGGAGGGTCCCAAGGATATCTATGCCGGCAGTCTTAAGCTCCTGCCTGATTTCATTGCGCAAGGCCAGCCCTGCTTCGATCTTTTGCACGAAGCTGCTTTTATCAAAGCTGACATTTGTAATAGTCGAGAAGAGACCCTCCATGATGAACTTATCAGCTTTTGCTGTTGGTAAATCTGCTTCTTTTGCTTTGAGCGCATAAAACGAGATACCCTTTAAGACGTAAATGAATAAATCCTGCATGGTTGCGACGTCCTCCGGTTTCCCGCAAACACCGCGGACTGTACAACCCGTGCCCTTGGCGGTTTCCTGACATTGGAAACAAAACATGCTCATAAATAAACCTCCTCTTATTTGTTGTATATCTAATTGACTTTTGGAAAAATCCTATTCCTCAATTATTGTTCCATCTACCGAGATCGTGGTAATGCTCCAAGGGATCATTTTTCCACTCGCGATAAGGGCATTTTTAACTGCCACGGCTATCCCGCTGCAGCAGGGCACCTCCATTTTCAGGATGGTAATGCTCTTGATAGTGTTGTGTTTTAAAATCTCAGTCAGTTTTTCCGCGTAATTGATATTATCAAGCTTGGGGCAGCCGATCAAGGTTACCTTGTCGCGCATAAAATCAGCATGCAGGTTCGCATAGGCAAATGCAGTACAGTCGGCAGCGATCAATAGATATGCGTCAGTAAAATATGGGGCATTAACCGGGACGAGCTTAATCTGACAGGGCCACTGGCGCAGTTGAGAAGCGGTTGCCGGGGGCTGTCCGGCGTATGCCTCTGCTGCTCTTTCCTCAAGCGTGATGGCACCGGCAGGACATTCGGGCAGGCAATCACCTAAACCGTCACAGTACGAATCCGAAACGAGCCGCGCTTTTCCGTTTATTAACTGGAGCGCCCCTTCATGGCAGGCGGTGATGCAGAGTCCGCAGCCGTTACATTTTTCCTCTTCTATTTTAACTACTTTCCTTTTCAATGCTTGTATCCCTCCTTTTCTGAGATGGCTTTTATGAGTTAAGTGTACTATAATGGAAAATAAAAATCGGTAGCTATGGCTACCAAAAAAACGAGAGTTAAGGAGAAAATGATGATTTATGAAAAATTCGCCGGTGAATATGCCAAAGCAGCCCTGTTCAGAGGGATGGCTCCGGAGGATATAATCTCGCTGTTATCTTGTTTGAAACCAAAAATGTCTCGCTACCGTAAGAATGACCTAATCATTAACGCGGGTGAAAAGCTCGAGAGCATAGGTATGGTTTTAAGTGGTGAAGCTGCTGTGAGTAAGGAAAATGCAGCCGGAAACCGTGTGATGATGCTGCTGCTTAAGCCAGGCGAGATATTTGGCGAAACCGTCGCTTTTGCAGGCAGCCCAAGTTGGCCAGCCACAGTTCAGGCGCAGGGAAACTGTGAAGTTATGTTCATCCCGAAAGAAAAGATTGTCGGAGAATGTGAAAAGATTTGTCCCTGGCACAAGTCACTCATTCAGAACATGTTAAGAATTATTGCGGAAAGGGCGATGATGCTCAATAAAAAAGTGGAGTATTTAGCCATGAAGAGTATGCGCGGGAAGATTAGCGCTTATTTGCTTGAGGGATACAAAAAGACAGGGATGACAACTTATGCACTGCCTTTAAAGCGAAATGAACTTGCGGAATTCCTGAATGTCTCGCGTCCATCAATGTCTAGAGAAATGAGCAGGATGCGCGATGAGGGAATTATTGATTTTCACCGGTCCACTATAACTATCCGGGATTTAGCCGGTCTGAAAAAAATGCTCGAATAATCCTGATATATTTGCGCCAAGTAGAGGTTGAACAAGGGATAGTCGGCATAATGGAAGGGACCGCCTCAATAGTTTGAGACGGTCCCCCGCTTTACCGGTTCTTCTGGTTATTTTTGACCTCTGGAGGATTATGATGATGATCATGCCCTAACTGCCCGGATTTTAGGGCTTCTAGTCTGGTGTTTATTCTTTCTTCCATCAATTTGGCTTGTTCCGCTGTAATGGTCCCGTTTTCAACGTTTTGTTTGATAATTTGTTTCTTTAATTCTAATATTTGGGTTTTTAGAGAAATCATTTGTGTTTTCTGGTCATCAGTCATTTTTAATTTTGGGAGATTCTTTTCTAAGACGGGTTTTTGGGCCATATTAATAGCAAAAGCCGGGGTAAACGTTCCTAGAAGAAGAACAACAGCTAAAACAATAATTAAGGCTCTTTTCATCAAAGTCACCTCCTCTAGGTTATTATTCTTAATAAACGAAAAAATTATTCAACATTAAAAACGTCTTGAGCAAGAGCGGTCAGAAGCATATTTTGTTCTGCTGTTTAATAAATTCATGATAACTGTTTAGCAAATCGGGATGATGTTGAAAAAAGAGAATTAAGTATTCTATTTTTATCAGGGTATGATTTGATACGCTATGCTCGATGAGTTCCGTATTCATTAACAGGTTATCCTTGACGCCGATAAGGTTCAGAAAATCTTCGATAGTAATATGACGTTTATATAAGAACCTGCCGAGGGCTTTACCTTCTTCAGTCAGCAGGATAATGCCGTATTTTTTATAATGCAGCAAACCGATCTTGTACAATTTTTGCACCATTTTTGTGGCTGAAGGCGCCTGAACATTTAAGGATTCAGAGAGCTCGTTTATTCTCGTATATCCGTCCTGGAGGCTATTTCGATAGATCATTTCGAGGTAATCTTCCATACTGTGCGTAAGAACCTTTTGCCTTTTATCAATAATTTCATAACCCCGGACAGTATGAAAATTATCTTCCTTTTCCATAATTTATCACACCAGACAAAAATCACTTTTATTAATCATATGCGCCGTGCTCTATTAAAATTATCAGGTTATAATAATGTCTTCTTTAGTTCTGACTAATTAGTTGGTATAATAATAGTTAGCGTGATAATTATTAGTTGACAAACATCTTTATCTTTTAATAAAATAAAGATAAAAACCGAGGTAGTTGAAATGGAATTAGACCAGTGCATTAACTTTCTGCTGAGCAAGGTGCAACAGAGTGTCTATCAACACTTTAAAGAAAGCCTGGCAGAATATGACGTAACTCCGGTTCAATATGGAATCCTTGCTTGTCTTTGGCAGCATAATGGTCAGGCTCCGAGTCAGATTGCTGCTTGTCTGAGCCTTGAGGGTTCTACGATCACTGGAATTCTGGATAGAATGGAGAACAAAGGACTTTTAAAAAGAACACCTGATCCTGGTGACCGCCGCGCTTTAAAGGTGGTTCTTACAGATGTCGGAAGTGCTTTGCAGGAACGAATTGACAAAACAATTATTAAAGCAAATAAGGAAGTTTTGCAGGGATTGTCTGCTAAGGAGCAGGAAACTTTAAAAACACTGCTAGGTCAATTGGAAAAAAACAAAAAAACATAGTAGAAGCGGTTGAATAAAACGAAAAGGAGTGTGTCAAATGCAAATGTACAAATTTACTGAAGACCAGGAAATGCTCAGGAAAGCAGTGCGGGAATTTGTTGAGGCAGAAATTGCTCCCCATGCTCAGGAGTGGGATGAAGAGGACCGCTGTCCGGTGGAGCTCTTCCCGAAAATGGGTGAACTAGGCATTACCGGGATTTTCGTACCGGAACAGTATGGCGGCGCAGGCTTAGGATATACTGAAAGGGCTATTGTACTCGAAGAGATTTCCAGGTATTCCGGCGGTCTTGGAATTGCGATGATGACACATCACATGGGTGCATATGTCATCAATACATTTGGGACCGCAGAACAAAAACAAAAGTACTTGCCGGAGCTTGCCGCAGGCACAAAAATCGGGGGACTCTCCGTTACGGAGCCTGCGGGCGGTTCGGACTTTATGGGGCAGAAGAGTACAGGCGAGCTTAAGGATGGTAAATGGGTTTTAAATGGGCGCAAGTGCTTTATTACAAACTCGCATGTCGCGAGTACGGATGTCTGGACCGTCAGGACCGGCACAGATGATAAGGGGCGTCCTGTCTTGAGCACTTTTATCATCGAAAAAGGAACCCCCGGGCATGGACCCGGTCGTAAAGAAAACAAACTTGGTCTGCGGGGATCCGTAACCGGTGATATTATTTGTTCCGATGTCACGCTCGAGCCCTCTCAGATGCTTGGCAAGGAAGGCGCGGGCTCCAAGATTGCGATGGGCGCTATAGGCGAACTGGGACGTTCGGGGATGGCGGCAATCTGTGTTGGCATTTTACGCGGTTGCGTCGAAGAATCCGTGAAATTTGCAAATGAAAGGATTGTTTACGGCAAGCCAATTTCCAAGCTCCAGGCTATCCAGCTGATGATCGCCGATAACCGTGTTGATTACGAAGCCGCCAATCTTCTTCTTTATTCCGCGATGCGCCTGAAAGATGCCGCGCAGCCTTGTACAACCGAAGTCTCGATAGCAAAATATTTCGCCTCGGAAGCTGCCGCAAGGGCCGCAAAACGGACGATGGATCTTATGGGTGGCTATGGAGTAATAAACGAGTATCCAGTAGGCAGATTCTTAAGGGATGCCCTCACTTCGATACCTTCCGGCGCCACGTCGGTTATCCAGCAGCTTATCATCGCCGGGGATACCCTCAGGGGTTAGGAGTAATGACCTTGAAGCAGTAAATCTTGACAAAGGGGTGTGAGTTATGGCCTTGAATATTGCGGTCTGTATTAAGCCTGTGCCGGACCCCAAGAATTACGATAAAGTGACGATTGATCCAGTAAGCAAAACTGTAGTCAGAGCAGGAATTCCCACTATCATAAATCCTGTAGATAAAAACGCCATTGAGGCTGCCCTGAGGCTGAAAGAGCAGTTTGGCGGCAAGGTTGTCATAATAAGCATGGCTCCGCCCGATGCTGCAGATAAGCTGCGTGAAGCATTGGCAATGGGGGCGGATGAGGCCTATCTTCTGAGCGACAGAGCTTTTGCCGGGGCAGATACATGGGCTACCTCGTATACTCTGGCAGTTGGATTACAGAAAACAGGGCTGGATTTTGATATTGTTTTCTGCGGAGCAGAAAGCGCTGATGGCGCTACAGCTCAGGTATCTTCGCAGTTGGGGGAATGGCTGCGGGTGCCGCACCTTTGGAATGTGTTTGCGTTTGAAGCCCTTGAGGAAAAGAAATACCATGTAAAGACGAAAATCGAAAACGGCTATATGGAATGGGAGGCTGCCGCCCCGCTGGTAGTTGCCGTATCCAGGGAGATAAACAAACCCAGGTATACGTCGATCATGGGCGTTATGAAGGCGAAAAACAAAAAGCTGGAAAGCTGGGGGGTAGCTGAGCTTAATCCAAAGCGGGATAAAATTGGGCTCCTTGGTTCTCCGACCCAGCCTGGGGATATCTTTACCCCGGATTTGAAACGAAAGAGTGAAAAAATCAGCGGAGATCCGGAAGAAATAGTTAAGACTATTCTAGAAAAACTCCGGGCAGGTGGATTGGCCCTTGAGGGCAGCAATTATACCTGCGAAGGGGGATTATAAAGATGAAAATCTGGGTCTATGCCGAACAAAACGGCGCTAAGCTGGCAGGCGTCACGCTGGAGCTGCTCGGGAAGGCCAGGGAATTGGCTGCTTCGTGTGGGGAAGGGAAGATTTCTGCCGTACTTCTTGGAGATGGTATTGAGGATTTGTCGAAAATACTCTTTGAGTATGGAGCGCAGACGGTCTATCTTGCCGATGACGCCAGGCTGCGCCTTTACCAGCATACTACTTATGCCCCTTTGCTGAGCGATTTAGCGAAAAAGGAAGAGCCTGATATCTTTCTGTTTGGCGCCACCGCTTTTGGCTCCGAACTGGCGCCTACTGTAGCGGCTCAGCTCAATACCGGTATAGCGGCTCACTGTATCGAACTGAGACTGGATTCAAAAGGGAAGCTGGTTTCCGTAGTTCCCGCTTTTGGCGGAAAAATTCTCGGCGATATTCTATGTCCGAACCATAAGCCTCAGATGGCCAGCGTGAAAGCGGGTATTTTTCCAAAGCCGGCGCCTGCTCCTTGTAAAGGAAACGTCGTGGGGATTGACCTGAAGCCTCTTGAGAATAGCCTGCCCGGAATTAAAGCGCTGCGCGTCTGCCGCGAGGAACCCAAGGGTTTACCTCTCGAAGCTGCTGAAGTTGTAATTTGCGGGGGATGGGGAATCGGCAGTGCTGAGAACTGGCATTTGATAGAAGAGCTTGCGGAGCTTCTCGGAGGAGCGTCAGCTTGTACCAGACCTGTCATTGACGAGGGCTGGGCCCCGGGCGAACACATCATGATAGGTACGAGCGGAAAGAGCGTC
>DIVP01000133.1 GCA_002422465.1 Peptococcaceae bacterium UBA6129
TGGGAGAGTATGTCGTCGCCAGGACCAAACAAAAGAGACTGTTTCATAATTAACGTTATGAAGCAGTCTCTTTTATTTGAAGTTATCATGGTATATTTTTTGCCGGCAGGCGATAACCCAATCCATTATATTACAATACAATCATCTCAACAGGTATCGCTGTTAAAAATACGGCGGGCATAACATATCACACTGTAGTAAAGTATAGTGCGTATTTTAACGGAAACATCTAAATAAATATTTAAACTTTACTAAATATACAATATATTATAAAATTTAAATAGTGTCGACGTAAAATTTAGAAATGAGGCGTTGAATTGTTAAACATATTTAGGTCGGGCTATACTTTAAACAAGATAAAACAGTTTAGTTTTGTCGTAGAGTATGTTTATCTTGCCTTTATATGTATTCTAATTATCAGAAACTATAAAACATCTGCTATGGACTTTGGAATGTATATGCCGTTATTGATTAATATCAGTATAGTCTTGCTTTACAGTATAGTTATATATCATAGCGGAAGAGAAAAAGAGCCAACGAAGAAAGAGCTTTTTATGCGTATAGTTTATCTTTTTTTTGCTGGGAAACTTCTTGTTGAAACGCAAAACCCATCTGTGCAGATAATTCTCGTTTTACCAACAGTAATTATGGCCTTGCGTTATCGATTAAAATATACGATATTGACAGTTCTTGTAACGACATTAGTAGTTTTAATTAGTGAAAAATTGTATCATCAATATGAATTTGATTATCTGATAATATTTATTAGTTTTGTTTGGGTAATCGGGCTTCTTGTCAATGCCTCTGTGGAAGTGGAACGAAAAATGCTCGAGGAACGTGAGAAGCTTCAGGAGAAAGAGAAACTGGCGGCGATTGGGAAGATGGCTGCCGGGATCGTACATGAGGTGCGTAATCCGTTAGCGACTATTAAAGGATTTGTACAGTTGCTCGACAAGTACAATACAGTCAAAGATGCGGATATACTGAAAAGGTATCTGGAGATGATAGATAAAGAAGTTGACCGCATGAATAACTTGCTGAAGGACTTTCTTCAGTTTGCGAGGCCAGCTAAGCCTAAATTGGCTTTTTGTAACATTAATGAAACAATCCTTGATATCAATGTTCTGTTAGAAGCACAGTGCATGAATAAATGTATTGATATGGAACTTTTATTAGCACCGGATATGCCAGTTATTTTATGTGATAATAATCAAATGAAACAGGTCATAGTGAACATCGCTCTCAATGCTATTGATGCCATGATGCACAATCAAAACAGAAAGATGATTGTAAGGACCGCCTTTGACCAGAACAATGTACATGTCCAGATTGAGGACAGCGGTATTGGCATGTCAGAGGAGCAGGTAAGGAGCATTTTTAACCCTTTCTATACGACAAAAGAAAATGGTACAGGTTTAGGGTTGAGCGTTTGCTACTCAATAATTGAAAATCATCGTGGGAGAATTGAGGTCAAATCGTTACCTAATCAGGGGACAGTGTTTATAATAACAATTCCGAGGCATAATTAGAGAAAATTATAAATAGACATATTGCAAAAAGGAGATTAAGTTCATATACTAATTCTGAAAGAAAATGGGAAAATAAAAAGAGGAAAAACCAAACTAATATAGAATAAACATATTTACTGTCAAATTTTGCCCTGCAAAAATCCACAAGAATTTTGTTTTATTGGAAAGCAAGGAGTGACTAAATGAAAAAGAGGTATTCTATACTGCTGTTTCTTTTGTTTTCCATATTATTGTCTGGTTGTACTAGCCAGTCAGTTGAGAAGCCGGACCAAATGCTCAAGCTAATTGATGATGCTGTGAAAATAACCGAGAAGTCTATAAATGAAAAGGATCTTAAACTAGCGAGGACGGTCTGGACACAGATTTCCGAATATGGTGTGAAAGCAACAGAACTCGATAAAAAGGAACTGGCTGATTCACTAGGAAAGCTTGCTTCAACGTATGTATATTTAGTAGCTTACATTGAAACTGGAGAAGAACTGCAACTAACAACCTTCCGAAGTTGTTTTGGCCAGGCAGTTAGTCAGTTGAAACAATATGTAATGACACAACAAGGTTCTAAATTGGATAAACAGTAAAATTAAAAAAATGACTTGTTTAAAAAAGCTAACGAGTCATTTTTTGGTATGTCCAGGACTAAATAAGTATAAATATGGTTAAATAGGCAAACGATGGTTGGATAGATACTGGAAGGTTTTTACCTATTTTTGTCGAAAGTATTATGGGGAGGTGACTTTAAATTTGATATGTTTTAATAAACGCCTGCTTATTACCATGACTGCATGTATACTGGTTTTCACGGCTGCTGTTTGTTTAGCGCTGCCAAAAAAGATAGCCGTGTCAGTAGTTATAGACGGTGAAACAAAAGAGATTGAGACTGACGGTCAAACGGTAGCGGATATACTGGCCTTAGAAAACATTGTGCTGGGCCCTGATGACAGAACCATTCCGGGTCTCGAAGAAGAATACTCCGGGCAGGTTGAGGTTATTCGTGTTGAGAAGAAAACTGTCTCTGAAGAGAAAAAAGTTGCTTATCAGGTTGAAAAAATTCCGACTGCCGACTTGTATGCCGGGCAGGAACGTATCCAGCAAAAGGGGGTAAATGGCCTCGAAAAGCAGGTTTATGAAGTTATCTTAGAAAACGGGGCAGAGGTTTCCAGAAAAATAATTGAAAAAGTACTTGTTAAAAAACCGGTAAAACAGGTTGTCAACGTAGGAACCTTGCAGATGGTATCCAGAGGTGGGGAAACGATTAAATTTTCTAAGGTGTATACTATGTCGGCCACCGGCTATACGCATACCGGGAATATGACTTACACAGATATTTGGCCAACAGTAGGTATTGTGGCGGTAGATCCAAAAGTAATACCTCTTAGAACTAGGTTATACATAGAAAACTATGGTTACGCCACTGCTATGGATAAAGGCAGTGCAATTAAAGGCAATCGCATAGATTTGTTTTTTGAGACAAAAGCTGAGGCGCTGAAATGGGGCCGCCGGAAGGTTCAGGTATTTGTTTTAGAATGATTAATTTAGAATGATTAATAGAGAATAAAGGCAGAAGGTGTGAAAATGAAAGATTATGCAAGAGTAGCCGAACAGCTAACTAAATGGCTTGCCAACGAGGTAAAAAACGCAGGGGCTTCCGGACTTGTGGTTGGTTTAAGCGGCGGGATCGATTCTGCGCTTGTGGGCGCGCTCGCGAAAAAGACTTTTCCGGACAATTGCCTGGGGGTCTTAATGCCGTGCCAAAGTAATCCTGCAGATTTAGATGATGCCAGGCTAGTAGCCGAACATTTACAGCTTCCGTATTTTCTTGTTGACTTGACCGGGCCATACGCACAGCTAGTGCAGCAGTTAACACAAAGCCTTGGTAAAGCACCGGAAGGGTTGGCAGTGAGTAATATTAAACCGCGCCTGCGCATGATTACTCTATATAGTATCGCAGCAACCCATAATTACCTAGTTGCTGGAACAGGAAACAGGAGTGAGGCGTATGTCGGCTATTTTACAAAGTATGGTGATGGCGGAACTGATTTATGGCCGATAGTCGGGCTTGTAAAAAGTCAGGTCAGGGAACTTGCAAGCTTTCTGGGTGTACCTGAAAAAATAGTACATCGTGAACCTTCGGCCGGATTATGGCCTGGACAAACGGATGAAAAAGAGATGGGCTTGACCTATGAGGAATTAGACCGGTATTTATTGACCGGCGAAGGACCCGTGGAGGTTATTGCGAAAATTGAACTGCTTCATAAGAAAAGTGTTCATAAACGTGCCTTACCTCCGTCCCCGGAAATCAAGTGGTCATGAGAATTGGGAGACTGACTGTGGACTGAGATATGAAGAGAAGGGATGGTAAGCTATGTCCGGCCATTCAAAATGGGCTAATATAAAACATAAAAAAGGTAAACAAGACGCGGTGAAGGGGAAAGTATTTACAAAAATAGGAAGGGAATTGATCGTTGCGGCAAAGATGGGCGGGGGAAATCCCGATGCCAACTTCCGCTTAAAGATAGCTATACAGAAGGCCAAATCAGCCAATATGCCCAATGAGAATATCCAAAGAGCCATTCAACGCGGAGCAGGCGGTCAGGACAATAATGATTATGAAGAATTGACATATGAGGGCTATGGACCGGGTGGCGCGGCCATTATGGTTGATCTGCTGACCGATAACAGAAACAGAACAGCCGGGGAAATAAGGCACATCTTCTCGAAAAACGGTGGCAATCTCGGTGAGACAGGTTGCGTAAGCTGGATGTTTAAACAAAAGGGTGTACTGACTGTAAATAAAGAGAGTATCAGAGTCAGTGAGGATGAACTAATCCTGTTAGCTTTAGATAAGGGCGCTCTTGATATCGAGTCTGAAGAAGAAAGCTTTGAAATATATACTGCGCCTGAGGATTTTCAAGCGGTCAAAGAAGCTCTTGAAAAAGAGGGACTGGTCATTGAAGATGCGGAGATTGCGATGATTCCTGAGACCTCGGTAGAAGTAACTGATGAGGAACAGGCAAAGCGACTCTTGCGGCTCATGGATTACCTCGAAGAGCACGATGATGTCCAGGAAAGCTATACGAATTTTGATATTCCCGAGGAAATAATGAACCGGTTGTTATAGGAAGCGGAGAGGAAATAAAATGCTGGCTTTTATGGCTTTTCTACCGATTCTAGTTGTAATACTACTCATGACAGTGCTAAACTTGCCGGCTAAAAAGGCGCTGCCGTTTTCCTGGCTGTTAACCTGTCTTGTAGCTTTATTCGCTTGGGGCATGGACTTCGGAGCGATTGTTGGAGCAACCGTTTTCGGCGGGCTCAAAGCGCTTGATGTCCTGCTTATTATTTTTGGCGCTATACTAATCCTGAACACCTTAAAACAAAGTGGAGCGATGAACAGCATAAACCAGGGTTTTATGGGGATTACGAAAGACCGGCGTGTACAGGCTATTATCATCGGCTGGCTGTTTAGTGCATTCATAGAAGGTGCTGCTGGTTTTGGTACTCCTGCAGCTTTAGCCGGACCGCTGCTTGCAGGATTAGGATTCCCACCACTGGCGGCGGCCATGGTTGCGTTGATCTTTAACAGTACGCCGGTTAGTTTTGGCGCTGTCGGGACACCTGTGTTTGGGGCCATGTCTGTCTTGGATCCCGGTCTTGCCACTGCGCCGCTGACGGCTGAAGTATTCAGAGTATCGTTAACAAAATGGGTGGCGCTGACGCATGCGGTTGTTGGTACATTTTTGCCGCTTTTGGGCATTTGCTTTTTAACAAAATATTTCGGTGAAGAGAAATCAGTCAAGCCCGGCCTGGCGGCGGCTCCGTTCGCTATTTTCGCCGGCTTGGCTTTTACTATTCCATATCTGTGGACAGCCTGGTTTTTAGGAACCGAGTTTCCTTCTTTGGTAGGCGCTTTAATAGGGTTGCCCTTGGTTTTATGGGCAGCCGGAAAAGGCTTCCTGATACCACGAAATAACTGGGATTTTGTTGACAGGAGCAAGTGGAACGGAAACTGGAAAAGTGTGATAGCTGCTGATTCGTCAAAGGAAGATATAGAAAAAAAGATGCCTTTATGGTTAGCCTGGAGTCCTTATGCTCTAATTGCTTTGATACTTGTAATCACTAGAATTCCGGGGCTTGGGTTAAAAGAGTGGCTAATGACACAAGTAATTACAATACCATCAATTTTGGGTTATGAGGCGTTTACATATAAGCTTACTTATCTTTATAACCCCGGAATAGTGCCATTTATTCTAGTAGCATTGCTTACCATTATTTTGCACCGGATACCTAATCAAAAAGTCGCATTGGCGTGGAAATCAACATTTAAACAAATATCTGGGGCAACTGTTGCTTTGGTTTTCGGCGTAGCGATGGTTCAGTTAATGCTGAATTCCAATCTCAATGCCAAGCATATGGAAAGCATGATGGTCATTATGGCTAAAGCCGCAGCAGCTGTTTTCGGTGGGGGTTGGCCTGTTGTGGCGCCATTTGTAGGGATACTGGGCGCCTTTATTTCCGGTTCGAATACTGTCTCAAATATTCTCTTTGCGGCTTTACAGTTTGATATTGCAACACAGCTGGGCATCTCTCATGTCCTCATAGTTGCGCTCCAAGTGGTTGGAGGAGCTGTCGGGAATATGATATGTGTTAACAATGTCGTAGCCGTTTGCGCGACGGTGGGTACAATTGGTGTTGAAGGCTTAATTATCAGGCGTAATGCGATACCCTGTTTAATTTATGCTGTTTTGGCAGCTATATTTGTGATTTTTCTCATGCACATAACAAGTTTGTATTGAAAGCAGCCAGGACTAAAATTTCGGCATAGTGGCAATAATGTGGATATATCTGTAAAAAGGAGGCCGTTACGTGATCCTGCAAAGATATAGACACATTTTTATTTGGATGCTGCTAGTTGCATTTATTAGTTTTGTCGCAGTATATATTTATATGATCCGCCTGCCTGGTGACCTGAAAAACGCGGAAAATGTTTTTGTTACACCTGTTATGAATAAGGTTATTGGACCGGAAGTCAAAATTACCATGCGGGAGTGGTATGCAATATGTCAAAAATATCGATTCTCCTGCGGCGAAGAGAAGACACTAGAAGGAACTGCGAGGGCGGAGTTAAACAATCTGACTGAAGCGGAGCTGCAGACGAGATTCCCAGAGTCTGCCGGATGGAAAATAATTTGGGAAGAGAAAAGACTAATTATCGAGCATACTGAGGCAGGGTTATGTCCGGAACACCAGAAACGTTGGCATCTTCTAGCTGATGAAACAGGGCAAAAGGTGGCGATATTTCTGGGGCCGGGTGAAATAGGAAAAGAGGGCGGGTTAGTTCGCGTAACTGATATAAAAATAAACGGACTGCCTGCTAATCTGCAGGAAAAAATCAAAAATGGCTCGCTTGAGTTTTTGGATTGGGACGATTTAATAGCGACGCTAGACAGCTTAGCTGAGTAAAACAGAACCTTGCAGGCTTTTGCAAGGTATAACATATGATCTAAAATAGAAATCTCAGAGTATAAAATAATCGTGCATATCTCTTATTGAATTTGAGCAATGCTAAAAATCCGTCTGATATTATAGGCCTTTATCAGGTCTTAATACTCAGACGGATTTATTTATTGGCATGCTTGAGTAGCGTTTAAGCTACTTCATTTTTTATCAGTGGATTCATTACAAGTAGTTTTCTTCTTAATACATTCTAGTATTAGGTTGAAATGTTTCTGCCCTTCTTCCAGCATATTGAATTTGCCATCGAAAAGGCACCAGTTATAGATAAAACCTCTCATTAAAGAAGTCAAGAAGTGTGCTAATTCATGAGCTGTGATATCCTCTCTGAACTCTTTGGCTCGTTGACCTTCTTCGATTATTTCTTTTGTGAAAGTAAATAGCCCGCGGGACTCATCAATAAAGAATTTTTCCTTGTTTGGAGTCAAGCTTATTTGGTTGGCATAAACGATTTTTAAAGAATCAAGCCCTATGAGATCAATGCAATATTGGTGTTGTAGTTGAAGTAGTTTTAATAGTTTTTTTTGGCAAGTAGCTTGTTCGAAAATGGATTTTCTGTTTTTTTCGTAATACTTGTCAAATTGCTTAAAGTTCTCCAATACTATTTGATCTTTTGAAACGAAATGGTTGTAAAAAGCTCCTTTCGATGTTGCCGCGGCACTTACGATATCATCAACAGTTACATTATCATAACCTCTTTCAACAAACAAATGCATAGCTGTATCAAATATTTTCCTTTTGGCAATTATGGCCTTGTGGCTTCTGGGGGTTAGTTTTTGATTGCTTTTCAACATTTTTTCACCTCATAAACGGGATTATTATATTGACTGGAGTCTAAAACGTAGTCTTTGATAACTCAATTACGGGAAACGGTTTGGGTCTGTTACATTTTAAAATTTTAACATAATACTCAGCAAAGGTCTATCGTTAGCAAAAAAAAAGTATATAAAAAAATAATAGACAAAGACAATAAAAAGTTTTATAATAAGACCATAGTCTAGACTAAGGTCTACGAAAAATATAAGTGCATTCTTTCCAACAGCAGAATCATAATAAAATCTTCGGGGGTGGTATTGTTGCTCAATAAAATAATGAGTACAAAGGAAGCTGTAAGTAAAATTAAGGACGGATCGAGTATTATCATAAGCGGTTTTTGTGGAATTGGCAGTCCTGATGATGTCATTGATGAGATTATTGAACAGGGTATTAAAGACTTGACGATAATAGCCAATGATGGCGGCACGCCAATTACAGGTGTGGGAAAATTGTTATACGCAGGAAGAGTCAAGAAATTCCTTTGCTCATGGTGTGCTTTTACACCCATCGTAGCCAGACTCGTTGAAGAAAATGGAATGGAGATGGAATTTAATCCACAGGGCACCGTAGTAGAACGGATCAGAGCGGGGGGTTGCGGATTAGGTGGGGTGTTAACAAAAACCGGTCTTGGAACAGTAGTCGAGGAAAAAGGTTGGGGAAAAAGGATCAAAATTGAAGGAGAAGAGTGGCTTTATCATACACCGCTTCGTAGTGATGTGGCGCTGATCGAGGCTTATCAGGCTGATGAAGCAGGGAATTTGGTGTTTAACAGAACACAACTGAATTATGCCGAACTTGCTTCAATGGCAGCTACTCTGGTAATCGCTTCTGTTGTAAAGCCGATTTCAAAAATTGGAGAATTAGATCCGGACCATATCAGAGTACCTGGTGCTCTGGTTGATATTCTGGTTCAACAGGATGAAAGATATGTAGAACAACCAAAGTATTTAAATCCTACTATTCTGGATGCAATTAAAAAAGCAAACCAGGAGTTTAAAGCGGGGGTGCAAAGATAATGAGCATAACGAGCCCGAAGGATATTATCGCAAAAAGGGTTGCGTTGGAATTTGAAGACGGAATGTTAGTCAATTTGGGCAGAGGTATTCCACTTTTGGTTCCGAAATACTTACCCAAAGATTATCTTGTTTGGTGCGAAAGTGAAAATGGTGTCATCGGTGTTGGTCCCGCTCCTGAAAAAGGAAAGGAAAATCCCTTTTTGACTGACGCTGCCAATATGCCGGCAACAATATTGCCCGGAGGTTGTACTTTTGATAGTGCCAAGTCGTTCGGAATTGTCAGAGGAGGGCATTTAGATTACTCGGTGCTCGGCACGTTTCAGGTAGACCAGGAAGGCAATATTGCCAATTGGACAGTACCGGGAGAGGCCTATACAGGTATGGGCGGGGCCATGGATTTAGTCGCCGGTGCAAAGAAAATCATTGTGGCTACAGAACACTGTGATAAAAATGGTTTGTCCAAGATACTGAAAAAATGCACGTTCCCTTTAACAGGAATTAAATGTGTAGATATTATTGTAACAGAATTGGCGTTCATGGTTGTTACAGAAGCAGGCTTGGAACTTCGGGAGGTTGCCCCGGGAATTTCCGTTGAGGAAGTAATAGCTAAAACTGATGCGGAACTGATAATCCCTGAGTCAGTTTCGGAAATGCCTATCTAATAGCGGAGAAAAAGGAGGTGAGTTCGGGTGGGAAAGATGTATATCATATGGATTGTTGCCTGGGTAATTCTATGGGGGTCTGCTATCGCCATGTATATATGGGGCAAGAAAAATTTGAAAGATAGTGAGGGGGTATAGAGATGGAAAAGTCACTTGCTTGGGCTTGGGGATTGTTTATTGTCTATTTCGTTTTTTTGATTTGGTTGTCCAGACGTGGTCATAAAAAAACAAGTTCTCTTAAAGACTTTATTGTTGCCCCAAAAGCTTATGGCCCAGTTACTATCGCATTGGCATTAGGAGCTACTTCCTGCAGCGCTGCTGCCTTGATGGGCAACCCCGGATTGGCTTTTTCACTTGGGTGGCCATCGTTATGGTATGCGTTAGCCAGTGTGTGTTGTATATACGGGTGGTTCATCTCCGGATTCAAATTGTCGCAGGTTGGTTCACGAATTGGCTCTAAATCTTTACCGGATTTTTTGGCGATAAGGTTTCAGAGTGACTTTTTAAGAGGTTTTGCCGCTATAGTAACATTGATTTTGATTTATTATGTAGCCGGACAGTTTGCTGGCATTGGTTGGGCTTTTCAAAACATACTGGGCGTGAGTTATTCGAAGGGTATTATCTTCGCTTCAATAATCATCACTCTTTATATAATGGTTGGCGGAACCCATGCTGACATTATGAACTGTGCACTTCAGGGCGTTTTTATGATAGCCACCTGCTTGTTGGTAATTTTCACAGTATACAGATATGTAGGAGATATACCGACAATAAACTCATTGTTAACGGCAAAAGATCCTAACATGAGTTGGGACCTGGTTTTCAAAGAGCCGAATTTTGGTTTGTTCACCGTTCCCGCAATACTTGCAGTTTTTACGTTGAATTCCCTGACTCCGCAATTATCTAAGCTATGGTTTTCATTAAAAAAGGAGAAGGATATTCCTCTAACCATACTGTTAGTTACCGGTTTCCTTTTTATGATATCTATGCTCATGTTGGTTGGCGGACTTGGGGCAAAAGCCGCTATAGCTGGGAAAATTCCAGCGGATACGGCGACCATTGAAGTGGTCAAAATGTTCATGCCAGCACCGATCATCGCTATCGTGGGTGTTGGTATATTGTCTGCAATCATGTCAACTTTAGCAGGATTATTTCTGGTCATGGCGGTTGCGGTATCGAATGATCTTTTTCGGGATATTATCATACCGCGTATGAAAAATAAAATGGACAAAGAAGAAGCTGATAAAATGGCTTTGTTGGGGACACGAATCATGATTCCAATAATTATGGTAATAGGGCTTATTATTGCCTATAATCCGCCACCGTTGTTGACCCAGCTTATTTGGGTCGGACTGGGAGGTTTCATCGCCGGTGTGGGGCCGGTTATGTTGGTGGGTTGTTTATGGAGGGGAGCCACAAAAACGGCGGCGTGCCTTGCTTCTGTCGTGGGATTTGTTGGATTTCTGATTCTCTATTTTATTGTAGGTAGAGGTATGGGTGTGGCAGTTTTTGCAGTACCTTGGGGTTCCGCCTTTGCTGCAGTAATAGCGGGGTTCGTGGTAGTTATTGGAGTTAGTTTTGTTACTCAACCTCTTCCGAAAGAACACTTGGATAAAATATTTATTAAGAGAAATCAAAGAGAAGCAACTCGCTAAAGAGGCAATTAAATTTAAGAAGCTATGTAACATGAAGCAAGAGTATTTTGTTTATCAAGTCCCAAGATGACCAATCCGGGTGCTTGGGACTTGATAAATAATTCTGTACTTCAAATAGACAGGAGGTTGCACAGATGACGGGAATAACTGCTTTTAGTGCTTATGTGCCATTCAATCGCTTGGATCGAAAGCAGATCAGGCAAGCATATGGCAAATCGGTTCCCTCAGGGGAGAAAGCGGTAGCAAATTACGATGAGGACAGCCTTACTATGAGTGTGGCAGCTGCCCTGGAGTGCTGCCGTGGTGTGGATCCCAAGACAATAGACAATGTTTTTTTCTCCACCACCACGTCACCGTATGCCGAAAAACAGTGTGCCACGACCGTAGTGGCTGCTATCGATGCCGGGAAAAATGTGCGCACGGCGGATTTTACAGACACCTTGCGGGCAGGTTCCGCGGCAATGCTTTCTGCAATTGATGCGGCAACGAATGGAAAAAATACCCTGGTTACAGTAAGCGATTGCCGCTTAGGCGCTGCAGACGGCCCTTATGAGAATGGTTTCGGAGATGGCGCCGCCGCATTTATATTTGGCAGCAGCGGGGTTATAGCGGAATTTATTGATTCGTATAGTGTAGCGGTTGATTTCCATGATTTATGGCGGGCTTCAGATGACAAATATGTTCGTAATTGGGAGGATAGGTTTAGCATCACCCAGGCGTATAACCCCCATGTGACGAAAGCTGTTAACGGAGTTCTTGCAAAAACAGGATTTAAACCCGAGGACTTTGCGAAGATAGTAAACTATGGGGTAACACCAAGGTATCAGCAGGATATAGCTTTAAAACTCGGGTTTAAGCCCGAACAAATCCAGGACAGTCTTTATGGCGTAATCGGTAACACGGGGGCTGCTAATGCGCCCATGATGCTGGTAGCCGCTCTTGAGGAAGCCAAGCCAGGGGACAGGATACTCTTTGTAACTTACGGGGAAGGAAGCGATGCGCTAATCTTTCAGGTTACGGATGCGATTGCAAAAATCGCGCCACGGCGTGGTATCAAGAGTTATCTCAATAATAAAAGAGCCACAATGAATTATGAAAAATACCTGCGCTGGCGCGAATTAATAACCTTTGAGCCTGCGAAACGACCAGCCCAGACGCGTTCGGCGCTGCCGGATTATTTTAGATTCTATGATAAGAATTACGCGTTGTATGGTTGCCGGTGTAAAGAATGCGGAACGCCGCAGTTTCCGCCTACCAGGGTGTGTGTCCAGTGCCAGGCTGTAGATAAAATGGAAGAGTATAAGTTTTATGGCAAGAAAGCCAAGGTTGCGACGTTTGTCTTTGATTTTCTGGCGCTGTCAGCTGATCCTCCCAATATTGTCGTTGTTTTGGATTTTGAGGGCGGAGGGCGCATCTTCACTACGCTTGTGGATTGCGATTTAGATGCCGTCAAGGTAGGTATGGAGGTTGAAATGACTTATCGTAAGCTGTTTAAAGTGGATGGGATCAGCACCTACTTTTGGAAAGCAGTACCTAAATTAAGTTAAGTGAGGTGAGTAACTATGGCAAAGGGAATTAAGGATAAAGTATCAGTCATCGGAATGGGCTGTACCAAGTTTGGCGAGCGCTATGATTCCGGGAAGGAAGACTTGGTTGTCGAGGCGGTGACAGAGGCCTTAAATGATGCCGGAATTGAATTTAACGATATTGATGCGTTTTGGTTTGGCACATTTATGTCGGAGACAGCT
>DIVP01000079.1 GCA_002422465.1 Peptococcaceae bacterium UBA6129
CCATGAAAGATTGCATGAAGACAAACCCCAATCCCATGCGGTCCGGATCAGTTGAGAAGGCCGGCTGCAGAGCTTCTTTGACATCTTTGATGCCAATCCCGTCGTCACTCACTTCTATTTCTAGAAAATCGTCATACAACGTACCTGTCAGCTTGACAATTTTGTCCGGATCATTTTGATAGCCATGAATTATCGCATTAGATACTGCTTCTGAGGTTGCTACTTTTATTTCCTCAAGATCATTAAGCGTCAAATCTAACTGTGAGGCTAACGCGGCTATCGTGATTCTCGATAAAGCCACGTTCTCTCCTCTGCTTTGGAATTGTAATATTATTTTATTTTTTACTATTCTATCCATTTTTATGCCCCCTTAAAAGCTCTATCTTCAATTATTTTCCAAGCGTCCTTCTCTGTTTCACAGATAATAATAAATGATAAAAGCCCCGAGATTTCCAAAACTCTTCTCACATTCTTATTCAAGCCGCAAAGAACCATTTCCCCATTCTTTGCTTTAATCATTCGATATCTTCCCAATATTACTCCTAATCCTGAGCTGTCTATAAAAGTAACCTTAGCCAAATCAACAATTAAATTTAATCCGACCATTTCTTCGAGCGCCCGGTCGACTGTCTCACGAAATTGTTGAGCTGAAACCAAATCCAGCTCGCCATCTATGTGGACAGTCAGTGTTCTGTTTTTACCGTGAAGTACTAAAGACATCCTTTATCCCCCTATCTAATCCTGCTACCCTTCAATACGTTAAGTTATACTTCTATATTTTTTTGGTTTCTCCTGCTAAATTTTGGTAATTCTTCAAACATAAAGTGAAACAAAACATTCAGCTGGAGTTTTAAATCCACCTGAATGTTAGTTTCACCATTCTACGCCAGTAACTTACGAACTATCCGGCAACGGTTGCTGTTATAACCTTTTTAAACTCCTGCCACAACGAGCCTTTGCTGATACCCTCGCCTGCCAACAGATTAGTACGTCCCAACACCTCGCCATTTTGCACTATCGAGATATATCCCAATACCTGCCCGGCATTTACAGGTGCATTGACAGTCTGCGGCAGCTCTACACTTGTGGTGATATTTTTTTCTTTACCTTTTAGAACAGTTATGCCAACCTTATTTTCAGATACTATTTTCACGCTATTGGCTACGCCTTTGCCCACCTTTACTTCTCCAATAACCTGATTAGCTTTATGGAATTCCTTAAATACATACTGAGAATAGCCCCAGTTGAACAAGACCTTGGTATCTGCAAAATGTCCGCTTTTAACAGGCACCCCCATAACTACTGAAACAAACCTCAACCCATCTCTTTCGGCGGTTGCCGTAAAACAATATTTAGCATCAGTTGTCCAGCCGGTTTTAAAACCGTCAGTTCCGGGGTAAAACCATAACAGCTTGTTCTTATTATCGAACTGGAACGGATTGGACGTACTTTCGCGAATACGGTAATGTTTCACTGAACAGAGCTCAAGTATCCCCGGGTGCTTTAACGCCTCGAGCCCGATCTTCGCAAAATCGGCTGCTGTTGTATAATGCTCCGGATCGTGGAGCCCATTGCAGTTCATAAAGTGCGTATTTTTCAACCCAAGCTCAGCTGCTTTTTTATTCATGAGCTCAACAAAGGCTTCATTAGTACCGGCAATATACTCAGCCACGGCCACGCTTGCATCGTTTCCGGAGGCTAACGCAATACCCAAGAGTAGCTCCTTGAAGGTTAACTGCTCTCCTGCCGCCAGGAATATCTGTGAGCCGCCGTAAGATGCAGCATGATCGCTGGCCGTTACAACATCGGACATTTTGACCTTGCCTTGTTCGATAGCTTCCATAGCGATAATAAGCGTCATAAGTTTAGTCATACTGGCTGGGTAACTGACCTGATCGGGATTTTTTTCGTATAACACTTTGCCCGAATTGGCGTCAAGCAATATGGCCGATTCCGCCTGTAGGTTTAGCTCTATACCTAAAGCTGCTAAAGGGAAAAACAAACTTAAAGCCATAACAATGCAAATAATTGAAACGCACTTCTTTTTATGCCTGAATATAGCCAAATAAAAACACCTCCCTTGCTAGTTAACTTTATTTTTCCCCTTTTCGCTGCCGAACTATGTACAGTTTTACATACTCCAGGGTTGAAGGGAAAAACTAACATCAGGAGGTGAAAAACCAAATGGAATTCTATGTAGGAGCTTTATTACTGCTTTTAGTTGGAGCAGGCTTGTTATATCTGTTAATAGGCTTCGTGCTCGTGCCTGTATATAAGCTTTTTAAGCAAAACGAACGCCTCAAATGACTGGTGTCTCAATGCCGTTTTTTGTGATAACAGCATATACTAACGGTTTACGTTCAGGCATAGCTGCCGATATGCTTATCGTTTCTTCGATAATTTTTATCGCCTCAGAGAGCTTGTGCTCATCGTTATAAAAAAACGTCACTAAGGGCTGGCCTTTCTTTACCGGGTCGCCAATCCTGCGGTGGAGAAGGAGCCCTACGGACAGGTCGATGACGGACTCTTTTTGTTCGCGTCCGGCGCCGAGAACCATTGCTGCCAGTCCGATTTTTAACGCATCATGAATATTAAAATAGCCTTCAGCGGGGCTTCCCAGAACATAGCTATGCCGGGCTTCAGGAAGCAGCCCGGTTTGCGCAACTGCCGCCGTATTCCCGCCTTGGGCTTCCACCATTTCAGTGAATTTCTGCAGCGCTGCCCCTGAATCCAGGAGTTCGCCGGCAATTCTATATCCATCAGCCGGCGTCTTCGCCTGCCCGGCCAACTGCAGCATATATGAAGCCAGCACAAGGGTCAGTTCACGCAAACGTCCGCGGCTTTTTCCCTGCAGAGTCAGTATCGCCTCTTCTACCTCAAGGCTATTGCCGACAGCCCTGCCCAGCGGTTCGTTCATATCGGACACGACAGCGATTGTCTCACGGCCTAGCATCTGGCCGATTTTAACCATTGCCTGCGCAAGTATTAGGGCATCCTTATAATTTTTCATAAAGGCTCCGCTGCCAACCTTGACATCAAGCAGAATGGCGTCAGCCCCGGCTGCTATTTTTTTGCTCATAATACTGCTGGCGATCAAAGGAACTGATTCTATCGTGCCTGTAACGTCCCTGAGAGCGTAAAGCAGCTTGTCGGCAGGAACAAGGTTGCCGCTTTGCCCGACTACTGCGAGCTTAATCCTTTTAACCTGTTCAATAAAACGCTCCCGCTCAATAGCCGTTACAAGCCCCGGAATACTCTCAAGCTTGTCTACCGTTCCGCCGGTATGACCGAGCCCGCGCCCCGACATTTTTGCGACCGGCACCCCTGCCGCAGCCACCAGCGGAGCGAGAATGAGCGTAGTCGTATCTGCTACACCACCGGTACTGTGTTTATCAACCTTGATCCCCGGAATCGCGGAGAGATCAACAGTATCACCGGAGTTAGCCATCGCCAGGGTCAAGTCGCTTGTCTCTTCCTCGGTCATGCCGCGAAAGTAAACGGCCATACAAAACGCGGACATCTGATAATCAGTAACGCTCCTGTTTAGGTAACCAGCAATCAACCAGTCGATCTCCGCCTTCGTGAGGACTTCTCCGTTCCTTTTTTTGATGATGATATCAGTCGCCCTCATACGTCAGTCCTCCTTTTAAGCCTTGTTCATGATCTCGTGCAGGAAGCTTTCTCCTGCACATGCATAGGACAGCCCAAACAGCTCGCTTATTGTCGCGGCGATATCCGCAAATGTCTTTCGGTCTCCAAGATCAGCGCCTGCCCGCACCTTGCCGCCGTATACCAACAGTGGCACATACTCCCTGCTGTGATCTGTACTTTTAGTAGTCGGATCGTTCCCGTGGTCGGCCGTGATAATCAGCAAACCCTCATCTTTAACCAGCTTCGTTAGTCTAGGCAAAAACCTGTCAAATTCCTCCAGCATCTTGGCATAGCTCACCGTATCATTGCGGTGTCCGCAGATAGAATCAAAATCAACCAGATTCGCAAAGATGAGCCCATCACTCAAGCTTTTCCACGCTTGAATAGTCTTTTGGACACCCTCGCGATTACAGGTGGTTGGGAAACTCTGTGTTATGCCTGTACCTGCAAAAATATCTTTGATTTTCCCAACTCCGATTACCTCTCGGCCATTATCCTGCAAAGCATTAAGAACGGTAGGTTCCGGAGGCTGCATCGAAAAATCATGTCTGTTTGCTGTCCGCGTGTAACTACCCGGTGTACCGATAAATGGTCGGGCAATCACGCGGCCAACAGCTAGTTTGCCTGTTAACATTTTTCTCGCTGTTTTGCATATTTCATAGAGTTCATTAAGCGGTATCACTTCTTCATGGGCGGCAATCTGAAAAACGCTGTCGGCCGAGGTATATACTATCGGATACCCTGTCTTTGCGTGCTCTTCGCCCAACTCCACAATAATCTCGGTCCCTGATGCCGCCTTGTTGCCGAGTACTTTTCGGTTGATTGCCCGTTCAAACTCAGCAATAAACTGATCTGGAAACCCGTGCGGAAAAGTCGGCATCGCTTCCTTGGTGATAATACCGGCAATTTCCCAATGTCCAGCGGTCGTATCCTTGCCAATCGACAATTCAGCCATGCGCCCGTATGACCCCTGCACCGGCAAATCGTCCGGCAGCCCCCGGACCGGTATTATTTTCCCGAGTCCTAAGCGCGCCAAATTAGGCAGTTTCAGTCCGTCAACGGCATCAGCAATATTTCCAAGCGTATTCGAGCCTGTATCACCAAAACTGCAGGCGTCCGGCAGTTCACCTATGCCGACACTATCAAGAACTACGAGTATTACTTTAGTCATGCTTGTCCCTCCTTCATGCCCGTGGATGAGTCTGGTTATAAATCTCTTTTAACTTAATCTTAGTCAAATGCGTATAGATCTGTGTCGTTGCAACATCGGCATGTCCGAGCAATTCCTGTACCGAGCGCAGGTCAGCGCCATTTGCGAGCAGATGTGTCGCAAAGGAGTGCCTGAGTGTATGCGGCGAAATTTCCTTTTTGATACCTTTCTTCTTAGCATATTTCTTGATAATTTTCCAAAAACCCTGCCTCGTCAGACGTTTCCCAAGATAGTTCAAAAACAGGGCTTGCGTATCCCTTTTTTTTACAAGCTTCGGTCTGCCTTTTTCGATATACTCAGTAACCGCAGCGACCGCTTTTCTGCCTAATGGTATGATGCGTTCCTTATCGCCCTTGCCCATGCAGCGGACAAAGGCCATCTCGGTATCTATCTGTTTTTGATTCAGTCCGACCACTTCTGAGACACGCATCCCGGTGGCATATAAAAGCTCCAGTAAGGCCTTGTCCCGCAGCGCTGCCGTACCAGCCCCTTCAGGCCCCTGAAGAAACAGGTCGACTTCTTCAATTGACAGCACACGCGGCAATTTTTTCGGCAGCTTGGGAGTTTCCAGATGGATAGTAGGATCCTTCAGAACAACTCTTTCCATGCATAAAAACCGGAAGAAGCCGCGCAAAGAAGCAATCTGCCTAGCTACAGTGGCCGGTGATTCCTTGTTTTTATGCAAATGGTAGATATAGGCCGCCAGGTTATCCTTAGTAACCTGCTCAACAGTATCAATCCCCGTGACTTTAAGAAAACATAAGTATTTCTGCAGATCACGTTTATATGCCTCCATAGTATTTAGCGAGAGGCCCTTTTCTACTTGTATATACTCCATAAATCTGCCGAGCAGCTCGTCCATAAAAAAAGCGCCTCCTTTGTGGAAATATCATTATTCTTCCACAAAAGAGTACGTTTTCCTCTTTTCGCTGCCGCACCTCTCGCTGCTTACTTGTCCTTAGTCATTGGCGTTGTTACATTAGGCTGTGCTGTTTGTGTGCCGGCTGGCTGACCTTGCACCTGAACCGGCTGGCTTAAAACGTCTTTTTTCAGATTCTCTGCCGGGGCATTCGTGGCGGCATCACCGGGGCTCAATATCCGGCTGATACCATACCCTAAACCGGCAATAATTGCGACAGCCACTATTAGGGCAACCAGTTTTCTCCTCCATCTGGTTATAGATAAAACAAACATATATATCCCCTCCCCCTATATTTATATATGTTGTTTTTGAACAGTTAGAACTGTTACATACCGGTGATACCTGTATTACCATCGATGGCTTCCATTTTATAAAAACGATCTTTTAAATTTTTTATTGTTTCCTCTTTTATATCAAGTTCCTCCGCCATTTCTTCATCACTTATATTTTGTTCCAGCACGTTAATGAAAGAGTCATAATCAACCCCCGCTTGTTTACAGGCGCTTTTCATGCTTGGTTCCAGTCCCCACGGCGGGCCAATAGGCGCTTGTTGCGATTTATTGTCCAGACTCTCATCATACCTGCTTTCATTGTCTTTATTTAAGGCAACCCAACGTGCTGAGCCTAATTCCGTTGGCACAAAGATGTTTTTCTTGTCTTCTTCCATTACACTTTCCTCTTTTTTCTTCGTCTATATAGTGATTAGTATCTGGATAAGTAAATTTAATTATTCACTTAACAGTCTGATCATTACCGGCGATAAATACCCCTCAATAAAAGCGGCGCTGATTAGCAGAAGCCCAAACAAAGTCATCATAATCATATATCCGAGTAAATATTGCGATATCGGGATATTTCGCTGTCCATCCCTGCCTCTGATTAAATACAATGTAAAATTTATGGCCGATACGGCAGCAAGAATATAGGCCGGCAAGGATAGCAGGTTTGGCGGCAGCACTGCTAATAATGCAAGCGCCCCGCCCCGCAGGGCTTTTTCACGGATGAGAAAAGCAATTGTAAACCCAAGGGCAAACCCGCGCGTGAAGATGATGATTAAAATTAATGGGAACCCTAATATAGTCATGCCGAGAAAAAAAATCTTCACGAGATTGTAGAGATTTTTCATAACAGCCTGTTTTGTCGTGACGGCAAAGCTTAAGTTATCGTTCAACTGGCTAATCCCCTGATTCACAAAATCACCGAGGGCAGAGTTCGTTTCAGCGTCGAGCACACTTACGCCTAAAGCCCCGAAGACCAGCCCCGCAACAAAAAAAAGCCCAACTAAGAGATACACCCACCAGCTCCCGGAAAGATGGCGTTTGGCTTTTTGCTTCATAAAATCCATCTGGCGCTCCTCCCCCCTCAGTACATGTTATGAGGCGGACAGGATAAATATAACTACCAGTCCAGATACCCTTGGTTTTCTCTGATCAGTTGCGCCAGATACCGTACAGCCAGAATATCCTCAAGCGCGTTGCTGCTC
>DIVP01000118.1 GCA_002422465.1 Peptococcaceae bacterium UBA6129
TAGCCGAGGCGCCCTCGGGCTGCATAATCCTGCAGAACGCCGAGGCGACGCGGCTGTGGGGCTATCCGGGTGAGGAATCCGGCTGTGTGGAGGAGTACGGCAAGCGCAACGTACTGCTAAAAGACCGCCAGCCCATCCCCCCGGAGGAATACCCCCTGGCCCTGGCCTTGCGGAAAGGCGAGACGATCAAGCAGGACCGGGGCCTGATGCAGTATCCCGACGGCACCGAGCGGTGGCTGTCTCTGAACGCGGCGCCGGTGAAAGACGCCCAGGGAAAGGTCTTTTGGGCGATCTGCACCATTCTCGACGTCACCGCCGAGGAGAGCGCAAAAGAGAAGCTGGCCCAACTGAACCGGGAGCTGGAGGAAAGGGTGGGCATCCTCACCGGCGAGCTGGAGGCCCAGACGGTAAAGCTTAAGGACGCAAACATCGCGCTCAAGGTGCTGCTGGAAAATCGCGACCAGGAGCGGGCGTCCCTGGAAGAGGCGATCCTCGCCAACTTAAACTACTTGGTCCTGCCGCTTTTGGCCAAGCTGGAACAGACTCCTCCCCAGGAGGTGCAAAAAAGCCTGGTCCAGGCCCTTTATAAGCACCTGAAGGACCTAACCTCGGACTTCTCTCCCAAGCTGACCTCGGCCAAGTACCTACTCTCCTCCCGGGAACTGGAGGTGGCAGGACTCATAAAGTTGGGCAAGACAAGCGACGAGATAGCCGACCTTTTGTGCATCAGCACCAGCTCGGTTTTGTTTCACCGTAACAACATCCGTCAAAAATTAGGGATCAAGGGCAAAAAGATACGTTTAAGCAGCCGCTTGCACACCATTTCCTAACCGGCGTTTTTTGCTAATCATTTTTGACTATTAGAGTTTTACCGACATTAAACAATCATAATAATCCCCCTTTTTTGCCAGAAGCCTTATTGCCATCCGGTCCTTGCTAAAATTGGACTTCTTGGACGCGGCTCTCTTTTCTGCCGGAAGACGATTGTGCCTAAATCCTAATCAATCCAGCTAGATCAAGTTTCGAGGGGCGGGCCACTCTCGCTTAGCCTGACCTTATAGTTGTCCTATCAATGGGGCGAACCCCGGCGGGCGGAATAAAAAAAGTGGAACGGTATTAAAAAAGACTTGACATCTCCCAAGCGCGCTATGCATAGTTTGTAAGGTAATATCATTATAACTATATTACCTTACAGCTTAGGCTGATGCCATCCGCTTTATATGAGCATTATCAACAAATTATATTGCTGCAAACCGCAATCTAATCTTACTTGGCCACAATCTAGGCGTATTGGGAAGTCTCGTCCTTAACAAATGATAGGCTTTCTTAAGATGGATTTTGGTAAACGCCCAGGAGAAACCAAGGCATCTTACATAAATTTGCTTTTCCGCGAATTTATTACCCTCGCGCTAAATGCGAAAAGTTCTTAACTGTGCAAAGTTGGAAACGCTCAAAACAATCTTTATGCTTTGTCCGGGTGATACTTTTGTACGGAATCCATCTCGGGTTATAACCTAGGAGGTTGTTGAAAAAGTCCGTCCATGGACTTTTTCAACCCAAGTTGGCAAAAGTGAATTTTGCCAACTTGTCGAAAAGCTTGGCCTTTGCGGCCTGCGCTTTTCGGCGGGCCGTTCTGTCCCGCGTTAACAGGCTGTTTTTCAACAGCCTGCTAGAGCCTGATTCTAATTTACGAGAGAAACACATCTTATACAGTGTGTTGAATTGCTTATGGCGAACGCAACGTGCATTTGACAAGAAGGAAGCCATTAAATCCATAAAGGTAGAACGCAACCTGAGTTAGCGAACATAAATAATAATACCATATTTAAATATTGACTCAGATAAATTATTTTCCCATCACGAGGAGATTAAAGATGAGTTTACATCGCTTACTATGTAAAAGAGCGGAATCAAATAATCCTATTCGGATAGGACTTGTAGGGGCAGGAAGGTATAGCGCCATGTTTTTGGCGCAAGCCAAATTCATACCTGGGATGCAAATCGTAGGAGTTGCGGACCTTAATCTAGAAAAGGCCCAGAAGACCATCGTTAGGTCAGGATGGCCAAAGGAAAGTTTGAAAGTAACTAAAACTAGTGATGCCATCAACGCAGAGGCTGCGCGGGGCAGGATCGCCTTGACCGAGGATGCTGAGGAGCTCATTCACGCCGATCTAGATGTGATTGTTGAGATGACGGGGACCGTTGATGCGGCGTCGCGTCATGTCTGGACTGCCCTTAACGACGGGAAGAATGTCGTTAATGTCAGTGCGGAGGCGGATGCGCTTTTGGGCTTGGCCTTGCAGAGAAAAGCCGAGGAAAAGGGTCTCGTTTATTCTTACGGATACGGCGATGAGCCTGCAGAAATGTGTGAGCAACTTGACTGGGCCATAACCTCTGGGTTTGAGCCGGTTTGCATAGGTAAATATATAGAATATACGCCAGAAAAGAGATATGTAAATCCGGGAAATGTTTGGGATTATAAAAAAACATATACAAAAGAACAGATAGCTTCCGGTGATGTCAATGCAAAGATGTTTAGTTCATTTCTTGATGGAACAAAGACCCTCACCGAAACCTGTTGTGCAGCAAACGCATTCAATCTGATTCCCCCAAAAGGGGGTATGAAATTCCCTACTCTTGAGTTCGATGATATCGTGGATTCGCTGAAGCCCAAATCGGAAGGTGGTATTTTAGACCACTCTGGAACCGTTGAAGTACCGTCAAACTTCCACCGGGATGGCACTCCGGTAAAAAAGCATTTACGCTGGGGCGTATTCATGACAGTAAAAGCGCGCTCAGATTACGCTTGCAGTGTGCTCCGCGATTTTAGCAACGAAAAGCGCATGATTGTCGACTCCTCAGGCGAATACGGATTGATGTATAGGCCCACGCATATATTGGGATTGGAACTAAGCAAAAGTATTGCCTCGTCAGTTCTTATTGGTGTGCCGACCGGATGCCCTCACACCTTTGTTGCCGACATGATATCAGTCGCCAAAAAGGACCTCAAACCAGGCGAAATGCTTGATGGGCCAGGGGCATATGCGCTGTACGGTGATCTGGTACCGGCGGAGGAAAGCCTTAAAAATAAATATTTACCCACAGGCCTAACTGAAAACATTAAAGTGGTTAGGCCTGTGGCGAAGGATAGAATAATTACGTATGGCGATGTTGAATTGGATGAAAATATGTTTGCATATAAATTGCGGAAGGAAGTTGAACAAGGCAAATATTAAAGTCATTGAAAATATAATTTATGCTGTTTCCTTAAAACATAAATAAATAGTGTTATTTGGAGGGAATGTCTGTCATGAAAAAACAATCCACCGATAAGAAAATCGCAGAAGTATTGGCTGAATTTGTTGTAGGCCATAAATATGATGATTTACCAAAAGAAACAATTGAAAAAGTAAAAGAATACATAGTTGACGTTACTGGCTGTATGGTAGGAGGGTCGAAAGAACCCCAGGCAGAAGCTTTAATTGCGGTGATGAAGGAAATGGAGGGAAGCCCGGAAAGTACCGTGTTGGCACATGGTTTTAAAACCTCCACCATGAATGCCGCCTTACTAAACGGCACTATGGGGCATATTTTTGACTACGACGATGACCATCGTGAAGGGACCATGCATCCGACGGTGGTCGTTTTCCCTGCGGTCTTCGCATTGGGAGAAAAAATGAATGCTTCTGGCAAAGAGGTGACGCGGGCCTTGATTTTGGGGCTAGAAGTCATGATACGTGTGGGAGAATCCTTCCTTGGAAAATCTTATTATCAAGGGTTTCATCCCACCGGGACCTGCGGTGTTTTTGGCGCAGCAGCAGGCTGTGCAGCGCTTCTAGGACTTGATGTAAAGAGGACTACCTATGCCTTGGGCTTGGCGGGCAGCTTCACTGCGGGAACACAGGAATGGAGCACTGAGGGTTCCTGGCAAAAACCACTGCAAGCGGGCCATCCTGCAATGTTCGGCGTACTGTCTGCTCTATTGGCTGAGAAGAACTTCATCGGTGCGCGGACAGTTTTTGAGGGTCCCAGTGGGTTTATTAGGGCTCATTCTTTTAAAGATATTTTTGATTATGGCCGCATGACTGACACTCTGGGTAAAAAATGGGAAATGATGGATACAAGCATAAAAGTGCATGCTTGTTGCCGCTTTGGCGGACCGATCGCAGATTGCGCGATAGATTTATACAAGCAAGGCGTACGCGCTAAGGACGTGAAAAGCATAGTTGCTAAAGTATGTGATTTTACTATAAGGGTGTTATGCACGCCTCCTGAATCAAAATATAAGCCAATCACACACGTGGATGCTCAGTTTAGCCTTCCCTATACGATTGCGGTTGCTATCTGTAAAAACAAGACTGGTCCAGAAGAATTTAAGGAAAAGGTTTTGAATGATCCGGAAGTGTTAGAACTCGCACAGAAGATAACTTGGGAATTAGATCCAGAAGCAGAGGCCGTATATCCTAAAGCATATCCTGCGACCGTAGTAGCCACGTTGAATGATGGCAAAAAATTTTCCGCGCATGTTGATTATCCAAAAGGCGACCCTGAGAATCCCGTTCTCATGGAAGAAATCGAAAGTAAATTTAACTACCTAACCGGCAAATTTATGAGCAATGAAAAAAGGCTTGATATTATAAGTAAAATGAAACGATTTGAGAGAATAGGCAATATTTCGGAAATCGCTGATTTGCTAAGGCTGGGCTAATAATATAAATATAGTGATTACTTAAGCTATATTAACTAAAACTTTCTAAATATTTAATTTCAATATTGACACACTAAGCTATAGCTTAACAAAAAAGGTTACATATGACTGGCGAATCTCTGGCGCAAAAAATAATTGCTATGGCTAGTGGTAAGGAGCATGTGGAACCAGGTGAATTGGTATGGGTAAAAGTTAATACATTAATGATACATGATATCGCGATCGCTGGTGTTGTTGAAATATTTAAAAAAGAATTCGGCGATAATGCAAAAATATGGGACAGGAATAAAGTTGTTTTAATCCCTGACCATTTCGCCTATACAAAAGATGATATGGCAAATAATAATATCCGGATTATGCGCGAATTTGCGCATCATCAAGGCGTTGAGCATTTTTATGATCTTAGTACTAAAATGGCAAGAGGTGTTTGCCATATCGCACTTCCGGAATGTGGATATACGCGTCCTGGGGAAATATTAGTAGGAACCGATTCACATACAACAATGGCTGGTGCTTTTGGAACTTTTGCCATAGGAGTCGGGAACACAGATGCAGCATATATTTTGGGAACAGGAGAAATACTATTAAAGGTACCTCAAAGCATAAAAGTAATTTTTGAGGGTGTTTTGCCATCATATTTGCAAGCTAAAGATTTAATTTTAAAGGTTATTGGAGACTTAACCGTAGGCGGCGGAGCATACTGCTCAATAGAATTTAGCGGACCAGTAATCGAAAATCTTTCTGCAGAAGAAAGAATGACGATTTGTAATATGGCTGCAGAATGTGGGGCAAAAAGTGGCATTATGGTACCAAATAAAGCAGCTATAAATTATGTTAAAAATAGGACAAATATTAATTTTGGTGTTATTTTGCCCGATACAAATGCGGTGTACATCAAAACTTTGGTTTATGACGTAACAGAAATGGAACCTGTTGTTGCCTTACCGCATTCACCAGATAATTTAGTATCGATTAGTGAAGTTCCTGATATTAAAATAGACAGAGTTTATTTGGGTTCTTGTACTGGAGGTAAATTTGATGATTTCATGGCCGTTGCGAATATTTTAAAGGGGAAAAAAGTCTTGGTTGAAACGTATGCTGTCCCAGCGACACGAGAGATTATAGAAAAATTAATCAATGAAAAGATTGACGGGGAAAGTATATTTGGCATACTTAGTAACGCTGGCGTTTTTATATCGTTAGAACCTTGTTGTGCTGCTTGTTTCGGTGGGACAGATGACACTTTCGGCCGTGCTAATAAAGCAATGAATATTTTATCTACAACGAACCGAAATTTCCTTGGTCGTATGGGGCATAAAGAAGCCAAAATATTTTTAGCGTCACCATATACGGCAGCCGTTTCGGCTTTAACTGGGCATATCACAAGCCCTACCACATTCATGGATAAAATATAAATGAAAGTTTGCGATTTAGCGGGCCCGACATTTGTCGTAAAAAATAATATCGATACTGATCAAATACTACCGGGAAAATATATAAAAATAAATCCTGCTTCGTATGAAGGATACAAAGAACTTGGCTTAGTTGCAATGAGTGGACTTCCAGATTGCTATCCACCTTTTGCGTCTAATAAAAGTGGAAAAACAATATATAAAATAATAATTGCAGGAAATAATTTTGGTTGCGGTTCTTCAAGGGAGCAGGCACCAATTGCACTTGGTGCCGCCGGTATAAAAGTGGTTATTGCGGAATCATTTGCTCGTATATTTTATCGAAATTGCATAACCTCAGGGGAATTAATTCCCTTGGAAATCAAGGAATGTTTATGGCAAAAAGTAGAAACAGGTCTTGATGCGCAAATTAAATTTGATAAGAAAAAGATAATAATACCCGCACTATCGCGAGAAATAGAGTTTTCATCTCTTGGGCCAATGATCGAAATAGTTGAGGCTGGTGGGTTATTCTCTTATGCTAAAAAAATCGGACGTATTTGAAAAATTATTAAATTATGTATGGGGAAATAGAATATATGTAAATTTATCCTAAACAAAAGAAGGGAGATTTGTATGACAAAAAAAACTATTTTGCATGCAGCTATTATTTTGTTCCTGATAATTTTTACTGGATTACTTCAAGTCAATAACCCCGTTTCCGCAAAATCATCTCCAGACGTAAAAATCGCCTGTGTATATCCTTTATCTGGGGCTTTTTCACGAAACGGCAACCTCACTTTACAAGGCGCAATCGGCATGATGAATTGGGTTAATGCCAAGGGAGGCATAAAATCACTTGGAGGGGCAAAATTAGTTCCCGTTGTTGGAGATTGCGCCAGTACAGTCGAGGGGGCTGCAAATGCTATGGAGCGCTTGCTAAGAGACCCTGACATTGTTATGTCTATGGGTGCCTGGGCTAGTTCTTTCGCTATGTCATCTACAGAGGTTTCAGAAAGGCCTCAGGTGCCTCAATTTACAATTGGATTTGCCGACTCTCTTACTGCACGTGGATTAAAGTGGGGGTTCTATACAAGTCCTCCATATACAACCTTAACGAAGATAGCCATTCCAAAAATACTAGAGGTGGCTGGGGCGGCGGGCAAGAAAATAAAAACAGCAATGATAGTTGGGAATAATCAAGCTGCCAGTAAATCATTTTTTGCCGCTTGCAAGAGTCTGCTCACGCCTCTAGGGGTTAAATTTATTGGAGAAGAAACATGGGCTATAGGAACTTTGACAGATGCCACTCCAATTATGCAGAAAGTTAAAGTCTTGAATCCTGATATTGTATTATATATGGGCGATGCTATGACAGAAATTCAAATGTGCATGATGAAAAAGAAGGAACTCGATATAAAAGTACCGTTTTTCTGTGGCGGTGGATGGTTAGGAGATCCTTCACTACAATTTGCCGGTGAATATCTTGAGAGTTGGATAGCTTTGACGCCTTCATTTCCTCATAAATTGACACCTCCAGAATGGATAGATGCGGTTCTAACACAATGTCGGAAAGAATACTCGGATAAAGAGACGTGGGTGGGGCAAGAACTTAGCTTTGCCATGACTATGGTTCCCATCATGGCAGAGGTTTTAGAGAGGGCCGGAACCAGAGACCGCAATGTAATAAGAGAAACAGCCAAAAAATTAGATATTCATGATGTTATGGCAACAAGGCATATTGTCGGACAAGGCATAGCCTTTGACAAAGATAACCGGATCGACGAAAAATATCGGGGATCATTACTTATACAATGGCAGGGTGGCAAGCCCATCCCCGTTTATCCACCAAATCTTGCCGTGAAAGATCCAGTTTGGCCAAAATAAAATTAGTTTATAGTTGGTCCGGGTCGAGAAAGTTTCTTGGCCCGGGCCAAGAAATCTCTTCGCGAAGGCCGGATCGCCTTCCCACGATACGGCGGTGATTTTTTGGAAGGGAAAAGAAAAAATGGAAAATTTTATTCAGCTACTAGTTCAAGGCATATTAGTTGGCGTATCGTACGCCGTCTTATCGGCCGGTTTGACGCTAATCTTCGGAGTGATGAATATCATTAACTTTGCTCATGCTTCCTTTGCCGTACTCGCCATGTATTTTCCCACATTTTGGTTCCTCCAATGGTGGGGTATTGATCCTTTTGTTTCCGCGGTTATATCTTTGCCAATATTTTTTATTCGAGGTTACTTTGTGCAGCGACTGGTGATTAGCCGAGTCATTGGTCGTCCCGGCAGTGAAACTGCGACGTTAATTATGACTATGGGGTTTTCTTTACTAATCGAGAACATCATACTTCTCGGATGGTCTGGCGCGCCACGGATTATAAATGAAAGTTATACGATAGCAACATGGCGCGTAGGCGGTGTTTTAATAAACCATGCCCAGACTTATAGTATGTTTGCCTCGATAGTATTGATAATCGGATTATTTATTTTTTTGAATAGAACTACGATAGGTAAAAGCATTAAAGCAGCTGCTGATGACCCAGAAGGTTGCGCCTATATGGGGATCAATTTAAATCTTGTATATGGCATTGCCTATGGACTAGGGATTGCCGTTACTGCCGCCGGTGGTTGCCTTATGGCTACTTATCGTCCATTTAATCCATTTTATGGAGAAACCATTATCGTAATTCTATTCGCCATAGTGGTGCTGGGCGGTTTGGGTAGTGTCGCTGGTGCTGTTATCGG
>DIVP01000138.1 GCA_002422465.1 Peptococcaceae bacterium UBA6129
CTGGTACTTTAGGAATGACTATTTTGCGAATTCCCAATTCCCGTGCCAGAAAACACGCCATCATTGGTCCGGCTCCGCCGAAAGGCAAGAGACTAAAATCACGGGGATCAACCCCCCATTTAGCTATCAATTTGCTCATTTCAAGATACATTCCAGACAATGAAACCTTTATAATTGCCTCAGCTGTCTCTAGCAAACTAAGTTTCAAACTCGTAGCGAGTTTGCTTATCACTTTCTCTGCTAAATCTGGATATAATTTTACTGACCCGTAAGCAAAATTGGCCTCCTTAAGAAATCCACAGACTGCAAAGGCATCTGTTAAAGTTGGCTCGTCACCGCCCTTGCCGTAGCATGCAGGTCCTGGATCCGAACCAGAGCTTCGGGGACCCATTTTTAATACTCCGAAGTTGTCCACCCAGGCTATAGTCCCTCCACCGGCTCCAACGGAACAAACCGAAATAGCTGGGATGTAAAGAGGAAATTCGCCAATGTATTCACCAATACTAAATTGAGGCTTTCCATCAACCACCAAAGACACATCAAGGCTTGTTCCACCCATGTCCATCGTAATTATATTTTTCTCGCCAGCTATATTACCTAAAAAAGCAGCCCCGATAACTCCAGAGGCCGGACCGGAGAGCAAGGTTTGCACGCAAGCGGTTTTGCCCCTTTCGGCACTCATAACCCCGCCATTTGACTTTGTTATCAAGGGTGATACGCTGACTCCCCGCCTTTTCAACGCCTCCTGCAGAGATGCGAGATATTTGAGGACTTTGGGGTGAACATACCCGTTAATAACGGTTGTTACCGTCCTCTCATACTCGCGTATAACAGGAGAAACTTCGCTTGAGCAGAAGACGAATAGTTCGGGAGATTCACGCATAATTATCTCTTTGACTTCAAGTTCATTCTGTGGATTTTTATAGGAATTTAAAAATGACACTATAATGCCATCTGCTTTTAAAGATTTGGCTTTATTGATTGCAGAGCGAACATTTTCAACATCTATTGGAATAAGTATGTTTCCCTCAGCAGATATCCGCTCCTTAATAGAAATAACGCGATCCTTTGGGATCAGTGATTCTGGCCGTGTATCAAAAAGGTTATATGCATCTGGTACACGCAAACGTTGTAATTCTAGGACATCGCTGAAATTTTCAGTTGTAAGCAAGCAAAGCTTTGCTCCAACACGTTGAATAACGGTATTTACGCCAATAGTCTGCCCATGAGTGAAATAAACAACCTCGCTCGGATCAATTTGAAATCTCTCATTCATTATTTTAAGGCCTCCCAAAACCTCTAAACCTGGGTTAGCGGGAGTGGTAAGTACTTTTAGTGTCAGCATTTTTTTTGTGGCGACGTTAAAAAAACAAAAATCTGCAAATGTTCCGCCTATATCCACACTAACACGGTATGACATAACATCTCCTAAAATTTTATTTCGAAATATATCGAATTTTGCGGTTTCCGACTTAACTATGCAAATTGCGTAGATTTAACATCCCGATTTTTGCTATGCCCTATATCTTTGCTATTATTTTTAACTGATTTCCAGCGAGACTATAGTTTAATATCCATATATTAATCTTATTAAATTTGCGTTACCAATTTACATTAGTCTCGGCAGGAATGTAGCCAAAGATGGAAACAACATAACAAGAGCCACACAAATGGCCTGGAGCAAAATGAAAGGCGTTGCGGCCCAATATATATCTAATGTTGTGATCTCTTTGGGAGCAATTCCTCGCATTACGAATAAATTAACTCCAAAAGGTGGAGTGAGATAGCCCATTTCGGTATTCACCACAAATAAAATACCAAACCATAGCAAATCAATGTTCAAAAATTTAATAACCGGAAGGAACACAGGCATAGTAATCATTAGAATACTGAGGGAATCCATCAGACACCCAAGAATAATCCATACTATTTGTATCAGGATAAGTATGGTCCATTTACTTACTGGCAATGAAGTCACCATCTTTTGAATCCATGCCGCAACTCCCAGTCCTTGGTAGATAGCAGCAAAACACCCGGCACCAAAGATGATCCACATCACCATAGCAACAGTTTTTAAAGTTAATTTGTTAACACCATTTAAAATTTTCCACGTTAGCCTACGATTAATAACCGCGGATATGATAGAACCAAACGCTCCCACAGCCGCTGCTTCAGTGGGTGTCGCGATTCCAAGGAAAAGAGTTCCTAAAACACCCGCTATCAAAAGCAAAGGGAATATCAGCCCTTTTAGTGAAGCAATTTTCTGATTCCAATTCGCTCGCTCCTCTGCTGCAAGGGCTGGTCCGAGACTTTCGTTGAAATAGCAAACGCCGAAAATATAAATGAGAAACATAGATGAGAGAAGCAGCCCTGGTACGACACCACCTAAAAATAACTTTCCCACTGATTCCCCAGAGATCATCGCATAAACAATTAAAACAAGACTTGGTGGAATAAGTGGACCAAGGGCTCCGCCTGCCATAATGCTTCCCATAGCAATGTATTTATCGTATCGCCGACGAAGCATCGCCGGCAATCCGATGATTCCCATCATCAGGACGCCTGTGGTGCTTATCCCGCTCATGGCCGCAATTAAGGTGCACCCTATCACCGACCCAGCGGCTAGCCCCCCTCTTACTGGCCCCATCCATCTATGCATCGCCTCATAAAGGTCTTCTGCCACACCCGATTTTTCAAGCATATAAGCCATGAAAACAAAAAGTGGAACTGCGACAAGGATAGAAGAGTTCATTAAATTACTGGCATTGAGAATCACGATATCCATTGAGGCTGGCCCCCAAAAAAATATCGCGAAAAAAAGCGCTGCGCCTCCCAAGACAAAGGAAATAGGCAAGCCAAATGCCATAAGCAAAAACATCAATCCAAACATTAATACTGTAATATATCCTGGACTAATTTGCATAACTTCTCTCTTGATATATATCAGCCATTATCTGCCGGAGTTGGATAAGGATCCTGGCCAGTTACAGCAATTATCCCCATTCTAATAGATTTAACTGACCCTTGGAGGAGAAAAAGCAGAGCAGCGATCGGTATAAATATTTTGATTGGCCATATGGGGGGGGCAAAAGGGCTGCTGGATCGCTCCATATCTACTATCGAATCCCAGGCAAACGGTAATCCCTTCAATAGAATCACACCGCAAAAAAAGTAAAAAAACATCCAAGTAAAGCAGTCAATTATCGCTCTTTTTCTCGCCGATAAGCGTATGTATAAGAATTCAATTTGGATGTGCCCATCCCAACGAAGGGCATATGCCCCTCCAAGAAGAAAATAGATAGCATACAACATTCCTGCGATCTCATGGGCCCATACGGTCGGACGATTGAATATATATCGCATGATGACTTCATACATCAGTATCGACATCATCGGGATAATCAATATACTGATTATTCTCCCGATCCAATCGTTTAAATTGTCAATGAACATCGCAAACGATGTTAATCTCGGATACTCCATAAATTAACTCCTTCATGCACCCCTGGCCTAGCCTTCACCCACCGAGATAATTCAATTTTCTATTTTTTAAATTTTAGAATACCAACTCAATCCGGGACAAATTTCCTATTTTGAAAGGCACAAAATTATCAGAGTGCATATCGCTCCACATTAAGCCGTTGCAGTATCCCGCAATTATAGAGACACAGAACAACTAAACCTATCTACCACTTTTGGTTTTCCAAATTGTAAAATATTTTCTGCCTACGCCTCCGCGGTCCTCGAGCCTAGTCTCCCCGGCTCGAGGACCGTCAAAATATAGCTGCAAACTTTAGTCGCAATCTGTCGTATTAAGCGCTTACATTCATTGTCAGGTGACTATTTCATATATTTCAATTCTTTCATGTAATCAGTCATGATTTTAACCCCTTTGGCGTTCAAAGGGCTTTTGGCAGCAATCTCTGGTAAGAACGTGATGGCTGCCTCCCGAACCTTTTCCATCTCCTCTTTAGGCCAAGTCACTAATTTAACACCCATTTTAGGAAAGTCTTGTACCATTTGACGATGAATTTCGTATCTCTTATGAAAATGATTGACCGAGAATGACATTAGGGTTTCCTGGAGAATGGCTTTCAAATCGGCGGGTAATTTGTTCCAGGAATTCATCGATATCAAGATGCACATGGACACGAGGGGATTCCAACCAGGAAGATGATAATACGGAGCCACCTCATACATCTTGCTAGTAAGATAATGTTTCCCTCCTGTGTAATATCCATCAATCACGCCTTGAGACAAAGCCGAGTATGCTTCCTCCAATGGGATAAAAACTGGGGTCGCGCCTAATTTCTGAAATACTTTGTTCGCGTAGCCGTAAGCCCTGATCTTGTATCCTTTTAGTTCCGATGCATTTCGAATGGGATTTCTGCTCCAATGCGTATTCGCATCGCCTTGCATGAAAGTACCTAGATAATAAATACCTTTCTTGGCATAACCTTCCCGAATGACATTATCTAGCCCTCGGTTCCAGTATACTTCCATTAAGTCATCCTGGTCTTGCAAAAGCGCCGGGGGTAACGCGTTATATTCCAAACCAGCCTCCGGTATGGCGCCGGCAAAATAGGCCCCAGCGATGTAAGAGATATCCACCATCCCTGACTTCAAAGCATTTGCAACCTCTAAACTTGGTACGAGTTGCCCAGCGGAGTACAGAGTTATGTCAAGCCTTCCATTTGACATTT
>DIVP01000031.1 GCA_002422465.1 Peptococcaceae bacterium UBA6129
CGTTTCCGCTGACTCCTACGGTGCCCGCAATGCTCATAGCGCCAGTGTCAGTAGTTAAAATTGCTTGGGTTACGCCGGATATGTCTGTACCATATATCTTTATCAGTGCGTCATTGGGATTGTCCTGGAATATTTTAAAGTTTGGCATTTTGTCTCTCCTTTCCCCAGATTTTTAGGCTTGGATACCTGGATCACTTTATACTATGTTCAGACTTGTCTTATGGTTACTAAATATGAATTTTTTTGTCCAAATATTTGTGCCCGTAAAAATTAGTTCCGAGAACCATCTGCGCATACTGGACATATTGTATAGAAAAATCCTAAGGAGCCGTAAACTTACGTGACTACACTCAGCATTTGCCTTATAATGAAGAACGAAAAAAATTCCCTGCCTCGCTGCTTATCCAGTATTAAAGCTATCGCCGACGAAATCATTGTCGTTGATACGGGTTCCACCGATGAATCCATTTGCATCGCAAGTGAATATGGGGGACTGGTGTTTTTTTATAAATGGGCAAATGACTTTAGTTCTGCTCGTAATTATTGCCTGGATAAAGCCAGTAGTGATTGGATATTAGTTCTTGACGCGGATGAAGAACTGGATGAAAAATCTCTTCATTTGTTAAAGAGGAAACTACAAAACCCGGATACCGACGCCTACCTTTTAAGCGTACGCTCATTAATGCAACAGCAACATGAGTTTCTTGATAAATGCTTACAGCTACGGTTGTTTAGGAATAATGTAAATTATCGATATAAGGGTAATATTAATGAACAAGTTTTGGACAGTATCCTTGAACATAATCCTGGGGCTGTGATAAAAACTGCCGAAGATATCATAATTCTTCATCATGGCTGCAAACAAAAAAACACTAGTGAACAATACAGATTAAAGTGCAACATTGATCTGATAGATTTATGTTTGAATCAAGAAAGAGAAATACCTTTAAAAAACTTTTTACTGGGGCGAGAATACTACCTTCATTCCAGATTTTCGGAAGCGCTAGCGTATTTTAGATTGGCGCTTGAATTTCCAAATGACCAAGCTGAATATATTCCCGAATTAATTCGTTATATTGCTATCTGCCTATATAAGCAAAATAAAACGTCTGAAGCCCTGGCCTATCTAAATGATAGCCTTAGTATCAAAGCCGGATCGTCAGACCTCCTTTATTTGAAGGGGCTGATTTGTCTGGATCTTGCTCTCTATTCACTGGCCTTAGCTTCTTTTAAAGAAGCGCTTTCCTGTTTTCCCTCGCCCCCCTACCACGACCCTATTTATTATCATAGCAAATATACCTGTCAGTATTTATTGGGCGCTTTATCAGAGTATTTTCTGGACTTGGACGGCGCTTTACTTTATTACTTCGACTCTCTCAAAAACAACCCTTACCTGATTGCTTCCCTTCGAAGAATGATAGCCATTGTTAACCCCCGTAAGAACCCGGATTATACTATTAATTCTTTAAATCGGATTTTTGATCTCAGCGATCGAAATCTTCAAGCTGAAATAGCCTCTATCTTTTACGATGAAGGCGCTTATCAGCTTACCGTTGATTGTATCAACCGCTTGGAGAGCAGCGGATCAATACAGGAAAGCATAAGACTTCTAAAGGGTTTAAGTTTGATGCGGTTAAAGAAATATTCCGAGGCTGTTGAAGTTCTCAATAACATAACACGAGACACAAGCCTATATATTGAAGCTCGCCAGTACCTGTTTTTTTATTATTGGATCATTAAGGACAGCCCTATGGCTTTTGAATATCTGAGACAATTAAAGAAGGCAGAGGCTGACCCCACAATTATGTATGTTTTAAATCTACTGACCCGCAACCATGCAGATAGCACGGATATTGCTTGGGCGAAGGCTCATCAGCTGGCTAAAGAAGTTCTGAGTTTTATCGTTGAACTAAGGGAAAATAAAAAGACGGTAAGAACATTTTCTATCCTTACGCCTTTACTTGGAGAACGCCCCTCTATGTTACTCGCAGAAGCATACTATAATTGTGACAAATACGAATTTGCTAAAGAAGAGTTTCTCTCTTTGTTAAAAACAGGCAGTAAATACCCCCTGGTTTTCTATTACCTCGGCAAAACCTGCTGGGCACTGGGGGATCTCGGTTTGGCTCTTGAATATTTTCAGCAGGCCATAAACGGTGGATTAGATACTCCGAAGCTTAATTATGAGAAGGCTAACCTTGAACAGGAACTGGCTAATGTGAAATAGAATCAGTGTTTATCAGATGTTTCTCTTTAGAGGCCAGCAGGAACAGAGCCAGTAAAGCTGTCATAAGGATAGCTAAGAACAGAACCCCTTTTTGCATACCCCAGATGAAAGCCAGACCAAAAATGACAGGTCCCATCATCTTACCGATGTTTACAATGATACTAAAGTAACCGATTCCTTTACTTAAGCCCATCTGCCGGACAGCCTGAAGATTTAAGAAGTAACCGGTCTGAGCTGCAGTCCCGAAGCTGTCGGAGACCCCAAGTAAAATAACCAGGACTAACGCTGCCGCTATATTGCCGAAGAACATGAAGATAAACATTCCGGCAACTATAAGTCCGGAGGATAACAGCAGCGCCCCCTTGTTCCCGATATAACGGGTTGTCACTCCGGTTAAAACCGGGCCCAGATAGATTACACACAGGCCATTTAACAGAAAAGCCCGGCTGATATTGCCCTGGGAAAGATTGTGCGCCTGAGCAAAGAGGGGGAAAGAGTAACTTAGGAAGACACCGGCCACCAGAATCGGGAAAAATACCAACCCTAAGAACAGCAGCACGCTTCTATTGCTGATAAACCTTATGAAATTATCCCAGCCGGGAGTCTGCGCAAGATCAATCCGTTGTATGCCGTTATTCAGTAGCATTTTCCGGGCAAAGAACGCCGACAAAAGCACAATCAAGGCCGAGAGATAGAAGACATTAGCATAGCCAATCCTCTCCGCCAACATTCCCCCAATCACCGCCCCGCAGTTGAGCCCGGCTACAGCTCCCGCAGAAAACTCGGCAATTGCCGCATTTTGATTCGGTAGCATAATGACCAGACTGCGCAGAGCCATCATCACAAAACCTAGTCCTAATCCGGCTATGGCCCGGTAAAGAATAAAAGAAAGGGCAGTCTGACTGGTTCCGGACAAGAAGCTTCCTGCCGTCAGAAACAATATGCCGATATAAAAGATGGGCTTCCATCCTTTTTTAGCAATTAATCTGCCTGCCATAATAATAGCGGCCACCCCAGCCAGCATTTCGGCAGAAATGGGCAGTCCCAGGATAACATCCGGGGCAAGGCCCGCTATAGGTTGATAAAGCTTGTTCATCATAAGCGGTACAAAGGATATGGACATGAATACCCCAATGTTGGCCATGAAAATGAGAGCCCGGATCAAGCCAGAAGTCTGCTGAGCTTGATGAGTCAAGGCTTTTTCAACCGTGGCTTCTTTTATGGAAGATGATTGTCCGCCCAGTAGGAGAATAGCCAAGAGCGTTAACTCAATCATGAAAAAGATAGAGATTATCAGCACCGTGACCATATCGAGGAGAAGGTCGAACATTTTTTTGTCCAGATAAACTGACGAAGTGCTGGCCTCCACGCGCTGTTCGCCGACAACCAGCACAATCTTTTCAATCTCCGGTAAAGCTGCGGCGGTCTCCTTAAGATACTCATCAAAACCTGAAATCTCTTCGAGGGTCAATCCTTTTCGATAGATGCTTTTAAGATTGGTTGTTACTTGTTGTTGAGTATATTCGATGCTGCTTTTGGCTGTCTGCAGATAAGCCTCTTTAAACAGAACATAGTTTAAACCGCTGTACACCAACTGGCTTGAGCCCAAAATCAGAAGTAAGAGGATAAGCACTCTTTTTTTATCAATCAGACGGTCTTTTATTGTCAAAAATTTCGTTCTAAAAACGAAGAGCCCCAAACAGCAAAACGCAATGACTACCAAAACAGCAAAATAAAGGGCCAGCTTTTGCAGATATGTACCGGCTGAACCCCTAAATGCAACCTCCGGCAGAACCATTTCTAGGCTGGCCAGATGCGGTGAGACGGAGTCAGATATCTTCAGATATATATGGCAGTAGTCCTGCAAAAAAATATAACTGCAGTTCTCACCAATCACCCCCTCGGCAAAACTAGCTGTCTTAAGCAAATCTTGCTGAATTACTTGTTGGTTAACTATTCCCTTTGTACTATAAAGTATTTGTCCGTCCAACGAGACAATATTTACTTCTTCAAGCCCGGGAATTATGGCCTTAATCTCCTGGAGGGTTTCACTCATGCCATAAAAATTCTCGAGGGGTTTTCCATAGTGCAGAGCTGCTTCTATCTTTTTCACGAGCCCATTCCCGGCTACGGAAAAGCTCTGAACTTGAGATTGCCGATAGTTGTCCATAAAGGTCATATAGTTGAGCACCCCGGCGAAGGCCATTGTAACCACCAGCAGAATGGCGGCAAACAATACTACTTTGAACCGGGCTTTTTTTTGCGAATTAGTATCCAGTTCCACTCACCGCCTTACCATACTTCTTTATATGCTTCATCTGACAACCTCCCGGTAAACCTTATCGACAACCATAATCAATTTATAGGGTATTTTAAAGTCCATCATCCGGAGGACCTCTAAGTTTAAAATTAATCTAGGAGAGCTTTGAAAGGATTGCTCTATGTCCCTTGGTTTTAGCCCGCTCAAGGACATACCAATGGTATTTGCGCCAAAACGCCCGAGGTTGATTTCATCCATGACAGCAACTGTCAACAGCGCTCCGTGCTCTACCTCTATCTCCCCCAGTTGAGAAAACACCGGGATTTTCTGCTCATAAAAGGGTTCCAGGAGCTCTGGCAGCATTCCGGGATCAAGAGAAGCGATAGTCACATACATGGCATCCACATCTCCCGCCAGTTTTCGATAGGCCTCGCCAACCTGTTCATAATACTGCTTATATTCTTCTGCCTTTATTGGTTCGTTCACGTAATAGCGGACTATCTCAAAGCCCTTCTCACGGGCTAGCTTTTCTACTTCACTGACAGCCGAATATACTTTAGCAACCTCAGAGTTCTCATACACCATGCCTAGCTTTTTAAAGTTGACAATGTCATACATAACCTTGATTTGTCGTTCAAAGCGCTGCAAATCAGTATGTGCCCACACATGATCCAGTCCGGAATCCTCTTCGGATTGAATAATCCCCGAGCGGACTGCATTGGAAGCGCCAAAAACAAGGGTGTTTGTACTGTGGCGGTTGTTGGCCAGAGCAAGTCCTCCCCTTGTTCCCATTACCAAAATGAGATCAATGTCCTGTTGCTGACTTAAGCGCCCAATTATTTCCTCATCAATACCCTCGGCAGACTTAAGATTATAAAAGGCATTGTCGACAAATTCCAGATAGGGGCTCACTTCCTTGGAGGCCAGATAATGCCAGATCTCCTGACTGCTGTTGGTGGCAATAATGTTTTCAAAACTATCGAGATTGGTAATCCACCCCATCTCCGCTAACCCCCTGGCTATGCCCACTAAAGTGGCGGTGTAATTGCTGAAGCTTTCGCTTTCACAATAAGCCAGACGCCACTTGGTGCCGTCTGCTTGGGTATGAGGCTTGTCCGGGCCTGGGGCTGAAGCCTCTCCGAAGGCAATCTGTCCCGACAGGCTGTAAGTAAGGGCTATACCGACCAACAAGGCAATCAACAGAACAGACAGTAGTTTTTTCAAGAAAACTCCCCCTTCACATCAGGGCACTCGCTGAACTAATTAGGGCTTGCTAGCCAAACTCCCA
>DIVP01000117.1 GCA_002422465.1 Peptococcaceae bacterium UBA6129
GTCTGCCTTTTAGCAGACAAAACGAGGTAGTGTATCTTGACTCAACGCAACGGATACCGGAACAGGTTGCCTTAATTCTTGCGATAGCCAAAGGGGAGGGGTAAACTGTGGCAGGAGCAGATATCACAGTAGTAATACCCGCGTATAATGAGAGAAAGCATATTAAAGAGACTGTGATATCACTTAGCCAGGAGTCCATGATTCGTGAGATCATTGTCGTGGATGACGGTTCCGCCGATGATACGTACATCCTGGCAGAAGAGGCAGGCGCCAGGGTTATCAGACTCGAACAGAACGTCGGGAAAGGCAGGGCTATTATGGCCGCCTTTCCGTTCATCAGCAGCGAGACGGTCCTGTTACTCGATGCAGATTTAAGGGCGAGCGCCAGATTTGCACTTGTTTTGGCCAAACCTATACTCGAAAATAAGGCTGACCTGACTGTGGCCAGATTTTCACGCGGACTGGGTGGACAAGGTTTTGGTCTCGTCAAAGGTTTCTCGCGTTTAGGGATTAAGCTGCTTACAGGGAAATATTTTGATGCGCCGCTTTCGGGACAGCGGTGCATCAAAAAGAAGGTTCTGCGCGAACTTTTCCCGTTGGCAGATAGATTTGGCCTGGAGGTGGGCATGAATATTGACGCAATACGCCAAGGCTACAAGCTTATCGAAGTGGATACCGCACTCAGTCATTGCCCGCCTGGACGTGACTGGTCTGGGTTTATGCATAGGGGAGAACAGCTTTTGAATATTTGTAGAGTCTTGGTCTCCAGGATCCTCCGACAACAGGTGATGAAGCCATGAGATTCGGGATCATGCTATTAGTGGGCTTTTTCGTGACCAAGCTAGTTCTGCCCGCATTAATCAAAATATTGTCAGAAGCCGACATCCTGAAGGAAAATTGGCGCGGAGAACCGGTTATTACGATAGGTGGCATCATAATTCCAGTCGTACTGTGCTTGGTCTATATACCCTTAGGAATCAGGCAGACTAAACCGGAGGATCATTTATACCTCATTGCAGTGTGTGCCGTCTCGTTGCTAGGGTTAACGGATGATTTACTTGGCGGCTCTTCTCAAAAAGGGATCAGAGGACACTTTTTATATTTATGGACCCAGAGAAAGGTATCGACCGGTGTCATCAAAGCGTTTGGCATTGGACTGGCAGCCCTGTGGGTGATAGTAAAGCTGCAGACGGACTACATTTTTTTAAATTGGCTCGTGCTTGTTTTGTCGGCTAATTTTCTTAATTTGTTGGATTTGCGGCCAGGCCGCGCTATCAAAGGCTTTATTATTATCTGTGTGCCGGCGGTTATAATGTCCCTAAGCGCAGATAACGCGTATGGAATCAATAATGATTATAGTTTACTAGCTGTTAGCAGCGGAATTGTTCTAGCTTATGCTCGTTATGATTTTCAGAGCGTCTTAATGCTAGGTGATACGGGCTCCAATACGCTGGGAATCATCGCGGGCATAGCGCTGCTGAAGACTCCGGTTTTCTTTAGAGCTTTTCTGGTGTTAAGCCTGATAATTCTACATCTGGCCGCAGAAAGATACTCGTTTAGTAAGCTGATTGAGGGCAACAGCTGGCTTAATAAGCTTGACCGCTGGGGACGGGAGTGATTAGCGGTATGATAAATAGCCAAAAAGGGATTGTTACCGAGGTAATGGCAGTTTCCGAAGAAGTGTCGGAGATTAAAGTATTAATTAACAACCTTGAGGCCAAAGCCTATGCGTTTCCTCAACAGACCGGCGATATAAAACCTGGGGATCGTGTCATTCTCAACACGACTGCGGTTGACCTTGGTCTCGGGAGCGGCGGATATCATTTCGTCATGTCCGGCAGCGGTACATGCAGCGGCGGAAAAAGCGCGAAGCACTTGATGAGGGAGCCAGGACACATCATGAAGCTGCGTTATACCCCTTTCCAATTGAAGGTTTGTGCAGTTGAAGAAAGCGGCAACTCCAATCATGATACGATGGCCGGAGCCAGAAATATCAGAGGTATTCCGGTTATCTGCGGTTCATTGCACAGTGCGCTTGTTCCGTGCGTTTGCGGGGTAAAGGCTATCGACAAGAATTTGCGTATAGCCTATGTCATGACAGATGCAGGAGCTCTGCCCATCGCACTTAGCAAGGCAGCGCGGGCTTTAAAAGAGCATGAACTTGTTTCAGGAACTGTCACTGTTGGCCATGCTTTTGGCGGTGACTATGAAGCCATTAACCTTTACAGTGGTCTGCTTGCGGCGGCCGGGATCATCAAAGCGCAGGTAATTGTTGTTCTCATGGGGCCAGGCGTTGTTGGTACCGGCACAAAATGGGGAAATACGGCGATAGAGGTGGGACAGATTATCAATGCCACAGCCTCCTTGCAGGGGCGACCATATACGATAGCGCGGCTGAGTTTTGCCGATAAGCGTAAAAGGCATTACGGGCTTAGTCATCACACTATAACCGCGCTTGAGAATGTTGCCCTGAGACCTACACGGCTTGTCCTGCCGAAGCTCGAATACGAAAAAAAACAGACCGTCCAAAGCCAGTTAACAGCGAAGCTCCTGAAAAAGCATAATGTGGTCTGGGGTGACGGTCATTTGGGCATTAAATTTGCACAGGAGATGGGCTTTGAG
>DIVP01000081.1 GCA_002422465.1 Peptococcaceae bacterium UBA6129
TAGAATTTACTTTTTCAAATGAGGACCAGGTAAAAGTCATGGGATATCCACAAGCAGGAATAGGCAAAGCCATTAGCTCGTGATATACTTAAAAATTATAGACAGTGAGTAAATATTTCCATTAAGAAAACTGTTACATATATAAAAAATGCAAAAAGGAGGCCATTTCATGGATGTGAACCAGAAATCGTTGAAGCTGCATGAAGAAAACCATGGAAAAATTGAAGTAATCAGCAAGGTACCATTGAAGACGCGCGATGATCTGAGTGTGGCCTATACACCCGGAGTTGCCGAACCATGTCGCCGTATTCAGGAGAATCCCGAGGATGTTTATAAGTATACCTGTAAAGGGAACATGGTGGCAGTAATATCTGATGGGTCAGCCGTGCTTGGCCTCGGAAACATCGGAGCAAATGCAGCCATACCTGTGATGGAAGGTAAAGCCATACTTTTTAAGGGTTTCGCCGGAGTTGACGCTTTCCCGATTTGTCTCGATACACAGGATATTGAGGAAATTATCAAGACTGTCAAATATTTGGCGCCGGTTTTTGGCGGCATTAACCTTGAAGATATAAACGCGCCACGTTGTTTTGAAATTGAGGAGCGGCTGAAAAAAGAGCTTGATATCCCAGTGTTTCATGACGATCAGCACGGTACTGCCGTTTGTGTGCTGGCCGGTTTGATCAACGCACATAAGGTCGTAAAAAAAGATTTGAAAGAAAGCGCTATAGTAATCAACGGAGCCGGCGCCGCCGGAACAGCCATTTGCAACATATTGCTGGCGTATGGAACGAAAAAAATCTACATGGTTGACAGGTTTGGCATCATGAATAAAGAAATACCGGAGACTATGCTTACGTGGGCGCACGAAAGATTGGCGCAGACGACCAACCCTGACCTAAAAAAAGGCACATTGGCCGACGCAATGGTTGGGGCGGACGTTTTTATAGGCGTTTCCAAGCCTGGGCTGGTCACGCAGGAGATGGTTGCCACGATGAATAAGGATGCTATAGTTTATGCGATGGCCAACCCGAATCCGGAAATTTTCCCGGATGTGGCAAAAGCCGGGGGTGCAGCTATTGTCGGGACAGGACGTTCGGATTTCCCGAATCAGGTGAATAATGTCCTGGTTTTTCCGGGAGTATTTAAAGGTACTTTTGCGGTAAGAGCGAGCGAAATCAATGAGGCTATGAAGCTTGCGGCAGCGCTGGCGCTAGCCGGCATAATACCTGATTCAAAGCTCGGACCGGAGAATATTTTGCCGCCTCCTATGGAGCCAACTGTGGCAGATATTGTGGCGGCGGCTGTGGCAAAAGCGGCAAGAGAAACCGGGGTAGCCCGGCTATGAGGGAGGGAATATCAGCATGAAAGAAATATCAACTCAAAAGATAACGGAAGTTGTGGAATCCTTATGTCTAGAGGCGGCCTATAACCTCGGTCAAGATGTTGAAGCGCTTATTCGCTCAGGGCTCGCCAAAGAGGAATCCGAATTCGGCAAATATATCATCGGGCAGATCCTCGATAACATAGAGATAGCACGTAACGAGAAAACAGCCATGTGCCAGGATACCGGCATTACCGTAGTTTATGTAGAAATAGGGCAGGATGTCCATGTAGTCGGAGGCAGTTTGCAAGAGGCTATTCATGAAGGCGTAAGAAAAGGCTATACAAGTGGGTACTTGCGCAAGTCAGTTGTGGCCGACCCACTCTTTAAGAGGATTAATACCAAGGATAATACACCTGCCGTTATTTATCTGGACATGGTGCCGGGTGAAAGCCTGAAAATCATGGTAGTGCCCAAAGGCGGCGGTAGTGAAAATATGAGTGCGATAAAGATGCTCAAGCCTTCTGACGGAGTTGACGGAGTCAAGGACTTTATCGTACAGACTGTTACGCAGGCAGGAGGAAACCCATGCCCCCCTGTTATTGTTGGGGTGGGAATTGGCGGTACTATGGAGAAGGCTGCAATGCTGGCGAAGAAAGCGCTGACCCGTCAAGCCGGCAAAGCCAATGAGGATCCTAATTATGCCCGGCTCGAGAGTGAAGTGCTTGAAAAGATAAATCTCTCCGGCGTTGGCCCGCAGGGACTCGGCGGGAGGGTCACTGCCTTGGCCGTACATATCGAAGATTTTCCGACGCATATTGCCGCGTTGCCTGTGGCAGTGAATATAAACTGTCATGCCTCGCGTCATGCCGAGGCCATACTATAAAGACGGAGGTAATAATATGGCACAGATAAAAAAAATAAACACCCCTCTTACTGAGGAGATTATCGAGTCACTGCATGCAGGAGACCGTGTTGCGATAACAGGGGTTATTTATACAGGCCGCGATGCCGCCCATAAAAGGCTTGTACAAACCATCGCAGAAGGCAAGCCCCTGCCGGTAGAGATCAACGGCCAGACCATCTATTATGTCGGACCTTGCCCGGCAAAACCGAACCAGGCGATAGGTTCATGCGGTCCGACAACCAGCGGGCGTATGGATACATATTCACCGATTTTGCTCGATCAGGGTCAAAAGGGTATGATCGGCAAAGGTCCGCGCAATCAGAGTGTTATTGATGCCATGAAAAGAAATAAAGCCGTCTATTTTGCGGCTATTGGCGGGGCAGGCGCAGTGATTGCCAGGACTGTGAGAAAAGCCCAGGTCGTGGCTTATGAGGATTTAGGGCCAGAGGCTATTCACCGGCTTGAGGTTGTGGACTTTCCGTGCATAGTGGTTATAGACTGTGCAGGAAATGACCTCTATAAGATCGGGCCGGAAAAATTCAGGCAGGCTTAGAATCTATTCTTCGAGTTTAAACCCTTGTTTATCAATGATTCGGAAACACACATTTCTTACTGTTGAATCATACAATACACCTTTGTAACGTGTGATTTCCTCAAGGGCTTTGTCTATTCCAAGCGCGGGACGGTATGGCCTGTGCGAGGACATTGCTTCGACGACATCGGCTACGCTAAGGATTTTCGCTTCAAGGAGTATATTGGTAGAAGTGAGGCCAAACGGATAACCTGACCCATTGAGCCGCTCATGGTGTTGCATGACGATTTGCTGTGCCAGGTTTGTGAACGGGATTGTTTTAATGATTTCACAGCCAACCTGCGGGTGCGTGTTTATAATGAGTTTTTCGATGCTCGTCAATTGACCCGGTTTGTTGAGAATATCGGCCGGAACGAATATCTTACCAATATCATGAAGCAGAGCAGCAACACGGATTGCTTCGGTTCTTTCTTCAGACAAACCCATTTCTTTGGATATGGCTAAAGCAAGCTTGGAGACGCGCTTTTGGTGACCGGCCGTATAGGGGTCCCTTTTTTCAGCGATCGTCGCGAGCGCATTGACGGTTCCTTCAAGAGTACGTCTTAAGTTGCTCATACTTTCTTTAAGCGCTTTTTCTGTATCCTTGAGCATCGTAATGTCTTTGATAGATTCGATGGCGCCGGTAACCCTACCATCGCTGTCATACAAAGGTGTGGCTTTAGCCCACAGGTGAGTATCCTTTCCTTTAAAACGGGGGATAAAGGTTTCGGCAATAATATCCTCCCTGTCTTTTGCCAAGTAGGAATATTTTTTTTTCAATTCGTCTTCAGGATGAAGAACAAAGTCTATGAGCAATGGTCTTCTTATATCATAAAATGGCAAGGCGTACTCATAGTCGGTTTTCCCAAGCATATCCTGTGCATTGATACCTGTCAGTTTTTCTATGGCATGGTTCCACGTGATTATTCTGCCTTCGAGGTCAATAGCAAAGGTGGCATCAGGCAAGAAGTTAATCAGATCGGACAATCTCTGCTCTGAGTTTTTTAAAGCCGTCTCATTCTGTTTGCGAGTTGAAATATTGCGGATTATGCTGATGATAATACTCTTTTTGCCGATATTTGTGCCCTTAGAGCTCACCTCTACCGGAAATGTGGTACCATCCTTTCTGCGATGAATTGTTTCAAACAAAATTCCTTCAAGGTTTGCCAGTTTCAATTGGGTTTTTACTTGCGACGGCGGGTCTGAAAAACGCAGTTGGTATAAATTCATTGATAATAATTCATCAAGTTCATAACCATACGTCTGCAAAGCTGCTTTATTTGCGCTAATAATTTGCCCATTCGGACGAATAAACAAGATTATATCGCGCGTGTGATCTATGAGAAGTTGAAACTGGGCGAGTAATATGTCCATATTTTTGTCTACCAATGGGGTCAACTCCTTTTGCCAACTTAAGATTATACATTCGACACACAATTATAAATACCTTGTTATAATGTATAATAATACAAAATTTCTAAACAAAAACATCAATTCAGAATAAGACTGACGCGAGAAAATGTTTTTGGAAAAGCAGGGTTTAGAAGTTTTTTGTTTAATTTTTATATAAGGTTATTAAGGGGGGTTATTATGCAAAGGAAATTTGTGTGTTTGCTCATTGCTGCTTTATGCTTAATTTTGCTGCTGTCGGCGTGTAATAAGAACAAAACAGATTCAGATAAATACGAGCAAGTTCAGTATGAGGTCATTAATCCTGAGACGTTAAAAGATAAGGCCATCAGCCAGTGGTACGAAGATTCTTACTGGCGGAATGCCGCGCACAGTGTCAATCATATTGATGGCTATGAGTATGTCCTCATCGGCGCCGGGGAAGTTCCGACAGGGGGATACTCTGTCAGCATTACGAAAGCACAAAAAGAAGATGAGACAATAGTTTTCTATGCCAATCTTATGCCTCCGGCACAAGGTGCACCGGTCACGCAGGCAATCACCTATCCGCATATTCTCGTACGTTTTCCGACCAAGGAAGCAATTACGGTGAAGGCTGAGCTTGATATGAGCCGGATGCCGAAAAACGGCGATGAGGTTAAGCCTACGGATGAGGTGAACCAAAACAAAACCCCGGAAGAGCAGAAAACGCAGGAGATAACCGGCAAATATGTCGGACAAATCGATGCTAATTCCGTCGAAATCACTATTGACGGGAAACCCCAGGCCTTTCGGATTTCCCAGCAGGTTAAAGAATATATCGAGAAGGAGAATATTGACACAGGAAGGTCCGTTACTATTAAATACCGACAATCATCGAGCGGTCAGGAGATAATTGAGATAACCGTATTACCGAAGTAGTTTTGTTGGGATTGATATAAGCGCCAGCAAGAGGCGCTTATATTTTTATTGACACTTTCGGCGACAGATGGTTTATAATAGTTTACAAGTGGCGGTCAGAAGTCAATCTTGACAGAAGAAAGAAGGATTTAGGGTAATATATATGGATAAACAGCAGATTATTGATAAAATCGTAGAATTGAAGACTAAAAGGGATGCAATCATTTTAGCTCATCTGTACGTACCGGAAGAAATTCAGGAAATTGCCGATTTTACTGGGGATTCTCTCGAACTGAGCAGGATGGCTGCACAAACGGATGCTAAAACTATCGTTTTTTGCGGTGTTAAATTCATGGCAGAAACTGCCAAGATATTATCGCCGGAGAAGAAGGTTCTACTGCCTTCACTTGATGCAGGGTGTTTCCTCGCCGACACGATTAATGAACATGATGTAAAGAGGCTTAAAGCAGAGAACCCTGCCGCAGTCGTAGTGTGCTATGTAAATTCATCGGCGGCAGTGAAGGCGCAAAGTGATTATTGTTGTACTTCTTCAAATGCGGTTGATTTGATCAAAAACATTCCGGCACAGGAAATCATCTTCATTCCGGACGGGAACTTAGGCAAAAATATTGCTGATCAGGTTCCCCACAAAAAATTTGTTTTTTGGAGCGGATACTGCAATGTTCATAATACGATTACAGTAAAGGATGTTGAAACAGCACGAACCCTTCACCCGACAGCAGAAATCCTTGCTCATCCGGAGTGCAGGCCGGAGGTAATCGCAGAAGTCGATTTTGTTGGCAGTACGGCGCAGATGCTAAGGCGCGTCAAAAACAGCAGCAGGAAAGATTTTGTTATAGGAACCGAAAAGGGAATATTGTTCAGACTGAAAAATGAAAACCCCGGGAAGTGTTTCACCTTGCTTTCGGACAGGCTGTATTGCCCTGACATGAAAAAAACAGGGTTAAGAGATGTCTATGATGTACTAAACGAAATGAAACATGAAACTATGATTGATGTCCAAATTCAAAAAAAAGCGGAAATGGCTCTAAACAGGATGTTAGCTTAGATCGTATATCTATCAAAAAGGTGAGATTATGAATATGAAACAGGATGTAGTCATTGTCGGCGGGGGTCTTGCCGGATTATATGCAGCATTGACCTTGGATACCTCACTTAAAATTGTGGTGTTTACTAAACATACGCTTGAGGAAGCCAATAGTTTCCTGGCTCAGGGCGGGATTGCCGCTGCGATCGATAATGAGGATAAACCGGAATATCATTTGATTGATACGTTAAACGCCGGGAAAGAAGTCTGCAATTTAGAAGCTATCAATGTACTCGTCAATGAAGCAGAAGAAAACATAGAGCATTTACATGAATTGGGCGTTGAGTTCGACCGTGAAAACGGCAAACTCAGTTTGACCAGAGAAGGTGGTCACAGCAGGTTCAGGATTCTGCATATAGATGGGGATGCCACCGGCAAAGGCATTATGGATGCGCTGATCAGGAAGGCCAAGACAAGACCAAATATCAGCATCGTTGAGAATTCTTTCTGCGCCGATCTGCTTGTAAAGGATAATCGCTGTGTCGGTGTCAAGGTTTTAATGGATGACAACACTATAAATGATTTCTACGCCAAGGCTGTTATTCTAGCTGCCGGTGGGATAGGCATGGTCTATGGGATTACGACTAACACTGTTGCCGCAACCGGGGACGCTATCGCGATGGCAGACCGTGCGGGGGTAAAAATAACCGATATGGAGTTTATCCAGTTTCACCCGACTGTTTTCCATAACCTTGAAAACAAGAGATTCTTGATTTCTGAGGCAGTTAGAGGAGAAGGCGGGTTTTTAAGAAATATCCACGGCGAAAGATTTATGCATAGATATGACGAGCGGCTTGAGTTAGCCCCCCGTGATATAGTAGCCCGCGCTATTTTTTATGAAATGGAACTGACCAAAGCCGATCATGTCTATATTGATTTGACCTCGATGAGTGCGGAATTAATAACCCGACGTTTTCCTAATATCACGGCAAAATGCCGTGAATACGGGTTAGACATTATGAAAGAGATGATTCCGGTATCGCCGGCCCAGCATTACTGCATGGGAGGGATTGCAACCGACCTTGAAGCCCGAACGAACTTGGCCGGATTGTTCGCCTGCGGCGAAACTGCATGTACAGGCGTTCATGGAGCAAACAGGCTGGCCTCCAATTCGCTCCTCGAGGCTATTGTATTTGCGAATAGAGCTGCGAAAATGATTAATTCAACAATTCATGGGATTGAATGCCCCAAATCTATAGCAATGATAACAAAAGAGAAAATCAGCGAGTGCAGATGCGATGTTGAGGCTGAGAAAAATATTATCCAAATGACGATGAGAAAATATGCCGGAATTATTCGCAGTCAAGCAGGTTTAAAAAAATGCCTGAGCATCCTTGATGATAGTGCGAAGCTGCTTGAGAAAAAGAAATGTAGGAACAAAGATTATCTTGAATGTGTTAATATCCTGACAACTGCAAAGCTCATCACAGAAAGCGCACTCGCAAGAAAAAAAAGCATTGGGGCACACTATATGATCAATGAAACGGGGGCAGTCGAGTAAATGAACTGGCTGTTAATTGATGAGAAAATCAAGGACTGGCTCAGCGAGGATATCAATCATGGTGATATCACCACTGATTCTCTCATTGACGAGGATGCTGTCGCAATCGGGAGATTTATCGCCAAGGCTGATGGTACTATCGCCGGCATTGATATTGCTCAAAGGGTTTTTACGCTTCTTGATGATCGGATAATCTTTGATGCACATGTCAGCGACGGAAAAAGAGTAACAAAAGGAGAAAATATCGCCACCATAAGCGGGAAAACCAGAAGGATATTGTATGGCGAGAGACTGGCTTTGAATATCCTACAAAGGCTCTCCGGCGTGGCAACGGAGACTGCCAAGTTTGTTGACTGTCTTGTCGGAACTCAAGTACGCCTCGTTGAAACGAGAAAGACAACCCCTGGCATGAGAATGATCGAGAAGTATGCGGTAAAGGTTGGGGGCGGGTTTAATCACCGCTTTGATTTATCGGAAGCCGTGCTGATTAAGGATAACCATATCGCGGCTAGCGGGAGTATTGAAGCAGCTGTGACAAGAGCAAGGGCTAAAATTCCTCATACCATGAAAATCGAGATTGAAGTGGAGAATCTCAAGCAGTTAAAAGAGGCAATCGATGTTGGCGCTGATATTATTATGCTTGATAATATGAGTGTGCCGATGATGAGAGAGGCAGTTTTACTTAACGATAAACGTGCTATCCTTGAGGCGTCCGGGAACGTCACTATTGCAAATGTACGCGAAATAGCCGATACAGGGGTTGAGATTATCTCTGTGGGGTCTATCACTCATTCGGTCAAAGCGCTTGATATATCCTTTCGGCTAAGTATTTAACAACAGACAGAAAAACCACTGATCACTCAGTGGTTTTTTACAAACAGCATGAAAAATGCGAATATAATAAAATAATAAAAAATGTAAAGATAGAAATGTCAGATGAACATTTTAATCAAGGATATAAAAATAACAAAATAGGAAGCCGGAGGAAAACTTATCAAGCAGGAGAAAGATGGTTTTTGAAATGGATACTATCAACTATATTTGGGTTACCATAAGCGCCTGTTTTGTCTTTTTTATGCAGGCGGGTTTTATTTGCTACGAGGTTGGATTCGTTCAGGCTAAAAATGCAGTCAGTGTCGCTATAGAGAATATACTCTCTTTTATTATTACTACCTTGGTTTTTTGCACGGTGGGATTTGCGTTAATGTTTGGACCTTCCTTGCACGGGTTGGCAGGAGCAGATTACTGGTTTTTAAATAACCTGGATATCTCAGCCAACTCATTGAAGTTTGCGTTTGTTTTTTTCCAATTAATGTTTGCGGGTACTGCCGTTACAATATTCGCCGGAAGCATGTCTGAAAGAACGAAGCTAACAACTTTACTATTGGCCGCTATAGTTATGGCAGGAGTTATTTATCCTTTATTTGGGCACTGGGTATGGGGAGGAAATTTCACAGCCCAGGAGGTTTGGTTGGAGAAACTGGGGTTTATGGATTTTGCCGGAGCTACTGTAGTCCATGCCACTGCCGGATGGTTTGCATTAGCCGGTATAATTATTGTAGGAAGGCGGCATAGCGTTTATACTGCTGAGGGCAAGTTTCAAAAAATAGGGCGTTCGAACATTCCTTTTGCTGCTCTGGGTACTTTTATTCTCTGGTTCAGCTGGTTTGGATTCAATGGGGGGAGTCTTTTAAAATTTGATCTTAGAATTGGGCAAATTCTGTTAAATACAAACTTTGCAGCAGCTTCCGGCGTGGTTGGGGCGGTTCTCACATCACGGCTTTGTTTACGTAAAAAAAATTATCTCGAAGCTATTTTTTCAGGGGCTTTGGGTGGATTGGTAGCAATAACGGCAGGATCAAATATTTTATCATTCCTTGATTCATTACTGGTAGGATTTATTTCAGGCTGTGTTGTTATCTTGTCAACCAACTTGCTGGAACAATTAGGACTTGATGATGCTGTAGGGGCAGTGCCGATCCATGCTTTTTGCGGAGCTACGGGGACTATTTTGCTAGCCGTACTGGCAAAACCTGAATATTTGGCTACAGGTTCCAATATTGCTCAACTTAAAATTCAGATAGGAGTTGTAATAGTCAATTTTCTCTGGTCGTTTATCGGTGGATTGATAACCTTTTATCTGTTGAACAAAACTATTGGGTTAAGAGTAACTCTGGAAGAGGAAAAGAAGGGTTTAAATATTGTCGAATTTGATGATATATACTCGTGGGCTGATTTTCTTAAAACTGCCCGGTATGAAGATATAACTAAGAATCTGAATACTAAGATTCACGAACAAAACATTATGCTAAAAAAACAAGCCAGGCTTTTAGTCGCTACACAGGAGCAAGAAAGGCTTAAGGTGGGAAGGGATTTCCATGATGGCGTAGGTCAATCTCTGGCAACTGTTAAGCTGAAGTTAGGTTTGCTTAAAGAAAAAATCCATAAGGGGAGCCCAAAAGACCTGGAGAAAGAAGTGGCGGATGCCTTTTATTTGGTTGATTCGACTATTGAAGAAATGCGGAATATTTTACAGAATTTAAGCCCTGCAATGTTGAAAGAGAAGGGGTTGAGTAATACAATTGTTTCTTTCGCAGACAGTATTGAAAAGACAACAGGGATTAGTGTTGTCCTTCATTTCTCTGAAGCTTTGCCTAGCTGGGAAGAAGCAGTGGAGCTGAATATCTTCAGGATTATTCAGGAATCCATAGCAAATATTTTAAAACATGCCGTGGCTACCAAAGTGCATTTTGTTTTCCGGGTTTCGTCTCCTAATGTGTATTTATTTAAGATTACTGATAACGGTAAAGGCTTTAATCGTGATGATACAACGGAAGGTATCGGATTTAATTCTATGCGGGAAAGGGCCGGTATGATCGGCGGAGTACTTGTTATCGAAAGCGAAGCAGATAAAGGTACTACGATTTATTTGGAGGTACCCTATGAAAAAGATACACGTATTGATAGCTGACGACCATAAATTATTGAGGGAAGCTTTGGTAATATTGCTGCAACAAAAAGATTGGGTTGAGGTAATCAGTCAGGCAGCTGACGGTCAGGAAGCGTTAAAAAACACTTTGCAACTGAAACCGGATTTAGTGATCCTGGATATTTCACTGCCGCTTTTGAATGGGATAGAAGTTGCCTCAAGGATCAAGGCTGAGGCTCCGGAGATCAAAATAATTATTTTAACAATGCACAAAAGCGAGGAGTATATAAGAGGGGCTTTTCAGACCGGGGTTTCGGCTTATCTCCTCAAGGAAAATGCCCTGGAGGATTTGATTACTGCCATTGAAGCAGCTATGGCGGGGAAGGTCTATATCTCCCAGCAAATTGCGCCTGTGATTGTATCCGGCTATTTAAAGAGCGTTCAGTATGATAATACTAAAGACGTAATTTCGCACCGGGAGAGAGAAATATTGCAGCTGTTGGCCGAGGGGTATTACAATAAAGACATAGCCGATTTGTTGAATCTGAGTGTTAAGACGGTAGAAACTCATCGGGCCAACATCATGAAAAAACTGGGGCTGCGTAGTATTACGGATCTTGTTCTATATGCTGTACGCAATCACATTATTGAAGCGTAGAAAGATAAATACAGGCCTTTTGAACGAAAAATAGAGGATAGTACGTATTCCCTTCCGTTCTTATCAATCCTAAAATTAGAATTAGAAATTTCTAATTTTATTGGGGAGGCGAAAAAATGATAAGTTCGGGGGATACCGCTTTTGTACTGATCAGTGCTGCCCTAGTATGTCTGATGACTCCGGGGTTGGCCTTTTTTTATGGTGGGTTGGTCAATAGGAAGAATGTTCTAACCATCATGATGCAGAGTTTCATTTCTATGGGTGTGGTTACTCTTATTTGGTTTATTGCAGGATTCAGTCTGGCTTTCGGTCCTGATGTTGGGGGCATAATCGGTAATCTGAAATATGTTTGCCTCCAAGGGGTAGGTATAGATCCTAATCCTGCTTACGGGGCTACTATTCCTTTTTTAGCCTTTTTCAGTTATCAGCAGATGTTTGCCATTATCACTCCTGCTCTAATTACCGGGGCTTTTGCTGATAGGGTGAATTTTAAAAGCTACTTAATATTCCTGGTGTTTTGGAGTATTTTAATCTATATACCTTTTGCTCATTGGATTTGGGGAGGGGGATTTTTAGCAAAAATGGGAGTGGTGGACTTTGCCGGTGGCATGGTAGTGCACGTTAGTGCCGGAATGGCTGCACTGGCCTCGGTTTTTGTGGTTGGTAAGCGGAAAGTATGCGAACAACAAACTCCCCATAATATAACTTACGTTGCTTTAGGGACTGGACTTTTATGGTTTGGCTGGTTTGGTTTTAACGGAGGCAGTGCGCTAGCTGCCAACCAAATCGCTTCAATTGCTTTTATTAATACGGACATCGCCGGGTCCGTGGCTATGGTTACCTGGCTATTTATCTCCTGGGTACGAGAAGGCCGACCTAGTTTTGTGGGCGCCTTAACCGGTGCTGTTGCCGGTTTGGCTACTATAACACCGGCGGCAGGTTTTGTTGAACCGTGGGTGGCTGTTATAATCGGGTTAATGGCGGCAGTTTTTTGCTACACGGCTGTTCAGTTTCGTATGAGAATGGACTGGGACGATGCACTGGATGTGTGGGGAGTTCACGGAGTCGGGGGAATGCTTGGGACAGTTGCTTTGGGGGTTTTTGCCAGCAGCAGGATTAATGGTATTAACGGTTTAATTTACGGCGACTGGCACCAATTCTCAGTGCAACTAATAGCTGTTATAATCACTGCCCTGTATGCCTTTACTGTCACTTATTTTGTCATGAAAATAATTAATATTTTCACGCCCGTACGTGTAGGAGAGAAAGATGAAGTGGATGGACTGGATTACTCCATCCATAAAGAAAATGCCTATATATTTAATGAATAGGAAAGTAGTGCTCTATTTGCATATTTGTAGTATCTAAAAAGAGAGGTGGTCTGAGCAGACCCCTCTCTTTTTTGCCGTTGTACACGACCTCGACGGTGATAGTCCACTAAAAATGGGAACAAACCTTCCTCATTTAACAATATTTCAATAATATTTTAACCAACGAATAATACAGCCCTAATAAACTTTTATTACAATGTGACTATTAAATATACATAGGAGGTTTATCATGTTACAAAGCAAAAAAGGGATACTAAGTGTGCTCCTCTGTTTCACAGTTTTATGCAGTATGTTTTTAACCATTCCCGGAACAGCTCTAGCATCTGGAACAGCAAAAAATGTGATTATTTTGATTCCGGATGGGATGAGTATTGATGGAACAACACTAGCAAGATGGTATCAGGGTGGACAATCGTTGGCAATGGACGAGATAGCGTGCGGATTGGTCAGAACATACTCGTCTGATGCCCCGATAGCAGATTCTGCACCCGCTGCAACAGCCTTCGCCACAGGATACAAGTCCCACACAGGATATATAGGGGTGCTTCCTGTTGTAGCGAATATGCCCGGACTTACCCCTATTGCACCCGGCAATGAGAAAAAACCTGTGGCAACAATACTGGAAGGAGCAAAACTCGCTGGTAAAGCTACCGGCCTTATCGCAACTTCAGAAATCATGCATGCAACTCCAGCAGGTTTCTCTTCACATTTTCCTGACAGGAAAAACTACGATGCCTTGAGTGAACAGCAGGTCTACAATGGTATTGATGTAGTTCTCGGAGCAGGCACAAAATTCTTCAGCCCTGAGATCAGAATAGACAAAGAAGATTTAAACGCTGAAGTTAAAAAATTAGGGTATGACTATGTTACCAATACAGCTCAATTAAGCGCTTCAACTTCTGATAAAATATGGGGAATGTTCTCTGAGACAAGCCTGGCTTATGATATGGACCGTGACCCTGCAAAAGAACCTAGTCTGGCCGAAATGACCGCCAAAGCCATCGAAGTTCTTTCCAAAGATAAAGACGGTTTCTTTTTAATGGTAGAAGGGAGTAAAGTGGACTGGGCAGCTCATGCCAATGATCCTATCGGATTGATCAGTGATATAATTGCCTTTGACAAAGCAGTTCAGGTGACCCTCGATTTTGCGAAGGAGAATAAAGATACCGTTGTTATTGCCGTATCCGACCATGGAAATGGCGGTATTTCGATGGGTGATGCAGGAACAACCGGTACATATGATAAAGAATCCTTAGCTAATTTCATTGAACCATTAAAGAAGGCAACATTAACCGGTGAGGGCATTGAGTACAAGCTTAATGCCGACAAGAGTAATATTGCTGAAGTAATGGCCACCTATTTTGGCATAACAGACTTAACTGCAGAGGAAATAGAAGCAATCAAGAACACTAAAGCCGCAAGTATGAATTATACTGTTGGACCTATGATCAGCAAGAGGGCTAATATCGGTTGGACCACAGGCGGACATACCGGCGAAGAAGTTGTATTATACGCGTATGCGCCGGCAAATGTTAAGCAATTAAAAGGCGTTGTTGAGAATAGTGATATTGCAAAATATATGGCGGAAGTACTGGGGATTAATTTAGATGAAGTCAATAAGAAGCTTTTCGTAAATGCAAGACCGGCTTATGAAGCAAAAGGAGCCAGTGTTGTCTGGGATAATACAGATGTTAATAATCCTGTAGTTGTCGTTACAAAAGGGTCTGACACTTTGAGATTGCCGGTTTATAAGAATATTGCGGTACTAAATGGTAAAGAAATTAAAATGAATGGGCTAACTGTTTATAATGGTGTAACAACGTATGTACCACAGGAAGCAATTAACCTAATACAATAGCAAAACAAAAATAGAAACAGCGGTACTTGTCATCTTGTACCGCTGTTTCTATTTACAATTATTGAGGAGGGCAACCCAATGAAAAAAAGCTACATCCTCGATACTAATGTACTTTTACAATCACCTCGTGCGATTTATGCTTTTGGAGACAACGATGTTATTATTCCTGAGGTAGTGTTGGAAGAGTTGGACCGTTTCAAGAAAGAGTTATCCGAAAACGGGGCAAATGCCCGCCAAATCGCGCGAATGCTGGATGTTCTCAGGGAGAAAGGAGATTTAACCCGTGGCGTTGAGCTTGCGATCCCGCTCAGATTGACCATCCCTATCTGGACAGTCGCACAAACGGCTTATGCTTTGCATCCGAACGTATGAAGGGAAGCCGGTATTGCTGCCAGATGGCTATGGATGATGATGAATGCGAACGCAGTCTGCTCGCATCAGACAGCGCCATAAGGATGACAACTTGTTAAGACGACGAAAATGAAAAATAGTTTGACAATTAATAATAATTTAACCAGAGGTTAACAATTAGCCAAAAATGATGTAATATACTGAATTCGGACAATCCTAAAAAAAGGAGGCAAGTATACTATGGCTGATTTGGAAAGAGCGCTTTCATTGGCGCTGAGCTGCATTCCTGCATCAGTTTCTTGAAGCCGTTTAATATATCACATATCTGGTCAACGGTATCAAAATTTACGCTGCCTTGCGTGTAGGTTTCACTGCCCAGAGAGATAGGATATTTAAGTAGTTCCAGGTTGTGCTGCTGAGCGTTAGAATCCACCTCGACAATTTTCATCCTTAAGGCATAGGAGCCCACATCTATCGCGGCGATGATTTCCTTTTCCCGCGTCCCGCTCATTTCAAAACACCCGGACGACTGTTTATTGATTGGCCGTTTGCGCTGGGATAGGTGTGTGAATCAACTGATAACCTGTTCATAACACCCTCCTTTGTCATAAGACCGGTTTAATACCTGATACTTCAGACTCTCATGCAGTGAGGTCAAAGATTTATCAAGGATCGCATTCAATCTGTCTTTGATCAATGAGGCCAGGTTTTGCTCCGAGCATAACTGTTCCGGCCAGACAGCAGAAAAATTATATTTGTTCATCAAGATTTTTCCTGCCGGAAGTATGTTTAATTCTCCGTCATGAAGTGACGCCATAAGTTGCTCTAATTCTATCAAGCTCTGGTAATCAAATTCAAAAACAATATTCAGGTCGGGGAAGTACTTGTGCCCTTCCAAAGACCTTATCGTAAGGGCATAGGCGGTTACAAGCAGGCTGATTTCTCTTTGATTAAAAAGTCTTGAATATATGACATTACGCGCTCTTTTATGGTGCTTCCATAAGTTAAGTGATATCCTATCAATAAGCCATCTCTTTTTGAACTGCAGCCGCAGAATGAGATCCGCCAGTATCTCCAGATTTTTCTCGCAGTTCTTTGGTTGATTTTTCATTGTTTTGTCATCTCTCTCTTATCAGATTTTTATCAGTGTGAGCTTGTCACAACCTGCACTCTTGAACCAGCGCCCTTGCATATGTAAAACGGGAGGATATGTTAAGTTGGTTTGTGTGCCAGATAGCATAAGCTTACCAGTGGTACGTTAAGGGGGTAGGCAAGATTTGTTAGAGGATTGTAATAATAACGTTAAATTTAGGTTTATGTACTCCTCTGATAAGGGGCTTTTTTATTTGGTTTGGTTTATTATGGGACAAAATTAACAAGCATTTAGCAATACGGATTCTATATACAGCCTATAAGTTCGCTTGCACAAAAAAAGGCTACTGGCGGATAGCAAATAGCCAAATTCTTAATGTTACTGTAACCGATGCCTGCCTAAGACAGGCTGGCTACACATTTTTCTCGGATTACTTCAAAACTGTCATGGTGTAGCTATTTAGCCATTATGTAAAATATGCAGGTTCTAAACCTTGAAAGCTTTTTGCTATTGTTCTTTTCCTTACGGTTTTTATACTTTCTTTATATACTTTAGAACATAATTTATCTTAATTTGACAACATTAAGTCTATAATAAGCTTCGACAATAGTGACAAGAGAAATAGGCGAAAAGTTGGTGAACCCTAATTGAGAAGCTTAAGACAAAAATTAATGAGCGGTTTTATTATATTGATTCTTTTACTTTGTTTTGTCAGTAGTTGGGCGGTTTTTAATTTTATTAAACTCAGCAATGCCATGGCAGAGGTTCTGGTAGAAAACTATCGCAGCGTTCTTGCCGCTGAAAATATGATTACGGCCATCGAACGGCAGGACAGCGGTGTTTTGCTTTATCTACTGAATAATAAGGATTTTGGCCAAGAACTGATTGACACTCATCACAACGAATTTATGATCTGGTTCGGCCGCGAAGAGGAAAACATCACGGTACCCGGTGAAGCAGAGATAGTGAAAAAAATCCTGGATGAGTACAATGTTTATCTTAGTATGATTAATAAACTTAAATTCACAGAGTTAACCGAGGGCAGGGATAAGGCAACAGATTATTATAACAGTGACATATACCCAAACTTTGTAACCATCAGAAATGAATGTAAGAGCCTACTGGAAATAAATCATCAAACTATAATTGATCGTGACAAGATAGCTAAAACTATGGCAAAAAAGGCGATCTGGTCTACAATATTAATCTCGGTTGTTTCTGTGCTCTTAGGTTTAGTGTGGGGGCTTTATTCATCTAAG
>DIVP01000015.1 GCA_002422465.1 Peptococcaceae bacterium UBA6129
CCCCATACATTTTAGCACTTTGGCTCTTTTTTCGCAATTCCTGCCTTGCCGCTACTCGTGTCTTAGCGCAACGATAGGATCAAGGTTAGCCGCCTTATAGGCCGGATACCCGCCAAAAAACAAACCAACAATAAGCGCAAACATAAATGAAACTATAATAGCCGTCACAGAGATTACNNACTTGGATACGCCCACACCCATTAATATCCCAATTATCCCCCCCGAAACACTCAAGAAAACGGACTCCACCAAGAATTGCTGCAGAATATCATAGCTCTTCGCGCCAAGGGCTTTTCTGATGCCGATCTCCCGGGTCCTTTCCGTAACGGAAACCAGCATAATATTCATAATCCCGATGCCGCCTACCAGCAAGGATATGGCAGCTATGGCTCCGAGCATGATGGTTAGTGTTTGTGTGGCTGTGTTTATGGTGGAGAGCAATTCATCCTGGCTGGAAACCCTCACCATGTTTTCTCTTTTAAACTTCTGATTAAATATCGCTGTAACGTGTTTCGCCGCAAGGGCGGATTCTTCCGCGCTTTTAGCCTGCAGGTAAATGGTATTGACATATTTGGTGCCGCTCAGCCGCTGGGCCAGCGTAATCGGAACAAGCACGGTATCGTCGCTGTCCCTGCCCATGGTGGAGCCTTTTTCTTCTAAAACCCCGATAATGCTGAAGCTTTGTCCGTTAATCATAATAGTCTGCCCAAGGGGGTTTGAGTTTTCAAACAGTTCTTCAACTACTGTGTTTCCTATTACAGCAACCCGCTGGCGTCCTTCTACTTCCGACTTATCAAAAAAACGTCCGCTGGCAACCTGCGTACTCCTCACGATGGGAAAGCTCTCATTCACACCTTCTAATGAGGCGTCATATGTTTTGGCGGACCATTTGATTGTTTCACTAAAAGTGATGCTAGGCACAGCAGCAGAGATAGACGGCACCCTTTCCAAAAGTTCATCGGCATCGCTTATCTCGAGAGAAGCTCCGCTATTTCTCATCGCGGATATGGTAATAAGATTTGTCCCCATGCTTTCTATCTGGCTGGTTACATTTTTAGTAGCGCCCTGCCCTAACGAAACCATGGCAATAACAGCCCCAACCCCGAAGATAATACCCAGCGCCGTCAGCAAAGACCGCAGCTTGTTGCCTAGTATACTTGACCAGGCCATTTTCATGCTTTCCAAGATATTCATAAAACAGGCTCCTTCGCATAAGAATCGATACTTGCCTGCAGAGGCTGCTCCACTTTTTTATCACTGATAATACAGCCATCCCGGAAGGTTATTATCCTGTTTGTATGTTGGGCGATATTATCGTCATGTGTTACCAGCACTACAGTATGCCCATCTTTATTAAGTCTTTGAAAAATAGCCATTACTTCTGCTCCTGATTTGCTGTCCAAGTTCCCGGTTGGCTCGTCGGCCAATATAACCGGCGGGTTGCTGGCCAGAACCCTGGCTATAGATGTTCTCTGCTGCTGTCCGCCGGACATCTCAGATGGAATATGGTTCTGCCGGTCTCCGAGTCCAACGGCCTCTAACGCTTCTTTAGCTCGGGCAATACGTTCTTTTACTCCGGTACCGCGATATATCAAAGGCAGCATCACGTTTTCCAGCGCCGACAATTTCGGCAGCAGATTAAAACTTTGAAAAACGAAGCCAATATATTTATTGCGTATTTCGGCCATTTCATTGTCACTTTTCCCGGCAATGGCTTCCCCGGCAAGGATGTAACTGCCGGTGGTGGGTTTATCAAGACAGCCGATTATATTCATAAAGGTGGACTTTCCGGAGCCTGACGGCCCCATTATGGCGATAAACTCACCCTTTTCGATATTCAAATTGACACTTTGTAATGCCGCTACCGATACTTTGCCGGTTGAATATATCTTTTCGATTCCCCTTGCCTCAATGAGCATAGGCTCTCCCCTCTCTGCCTGCAATCGGCCAGTAAACTGCCGATATCCTAGTTTCTGATCCGGATCTGTGCTCCGGCCGGTGGCGCTCCACCCATGCCTCCGAATCCTCCGGCTCCTTGTGTTCTATTCGTCTGAGCTGCGGCAGTTGAGGTACTGGCGACAACGACCTGTTCTCCGTCACTCAAGCCCTCAATAATCTCAGCCTGACTGCCATTATTGATCCCTACCTTAACCGGTTTAGACTTTTGTACTCCCGCTTCCAACACTGTAACCAAATTTCTGCCGTTTGCAGTAGTTAACGCTTCTGCGGGGATGACCAGAACATTTTCCTTACTTGCCAGGATTATTGTCACCGCACCCGACATTCCGGCTTTAACGCCATCGGCATTGCTGACTTCAAGAACAACAGGGTAACTGGTAATGCCATTTTGGCTATTGCCCTCCTGGCTGATCTCCACTACCTCGCCGGTTAAAGAAATGCTTGTCAGCGCGTCGACTTTGACCTGAGCTTTCTGCCCCACTGCCAGTTTGCTGATATCCAGTTCGTCCACGCTGATTTCCAACCGGTTCTTATCAAAATTACTCACAATCATCAAGGTTTGAGCTGCGGTTATTTCCTCACCAATTTTTACCGGGATACTTACGACCATCCCGCTAAAAGGCGCGGTCACATTGAGGCTTTCGGCGTCTTCCTGGCTATCGACCATCTTTTCATAGCTCTCTTCGACCACGAGCTGCTGTTTTCTGACCTCTGTCGAGTACGGATCAAGAAGCAGCCGCAACTCTTCCTCGGCTTTGGCCAACTGGATTTCCGCCGACCGGACCTGGCGGTCCAGGTCATCATTGGCAATGCGCAGAATCGGCTTGCCCAGCTCAAGCTTATCGCCGGATTTAGCATAAATTTCAGCGATAGTGCCGCTGACTTCAGCGTTTATTTCTTCCTTTTGGACGAAGCGTATGTATCCGGAGGCCTGTTTATAGAGAAAAACATCCTGCTCTATATCCCTTACTAAAGTCACGGTATTATATGTCGTCATGCCCTCGCGGAGGCTGTCGTCCGGATCATCCAGCGCGATCAGCACCTCAAATTTCGAGGTTGACGCATCTCCGGCAAAAGCGACTTCCTTAACCTTACCGTAATATGTTTTATTCAATCCTTTTACTAATACCTGGGCTTCCATGCCCGCGCTGATGCTCCCGATATCCTGATCGGAGAACGACGCCACCGCCTCGACCTCATCGCTGGATGCCTGCGTGGCAAGCTGCGTTCCCACCGACACGCGCTGACCCAGTTTCACATCCATACTCATCAAGGTTCCGGTAAACGGCGCTGCCGGTTCAAGCTTATCACGCTCTTCCTTTTTNNCGAGCGCAAGCCGGTATTCCTCTACCTTGATCTCCGCCTCCCGCCTTTCATAATTACCCTCATCCAGCGGGCTCATCATATCTTGGAGCTCGGCGGTATCAATTTCCCATTCCAGCTCAGTCTGGCGTGCCGTTGAAAAAGCGCCTTCATTACCGACGCGCATTAAAAGCTGCCCCTGTTCAACCTTGTCTCCGACTTTGACGAGCATTTCTTCAACAATACCGCCAACCTTGGCTGAAAGCTCCTTTCGGTCAAGGGGCTCAAGTACCCCCTCACTTTCCAAGGTATTTACAATGTTCCCATATCCGGCTTTCGTTGTATAAATCTCTCCTGCAGCCTGGACTGGTTTTCTGGTATTAAAATAGACGATTCCAGAAACAGCGACTACAGCAAGCAGTATAACAGCTGTCACCAGTTTCATCCTTTTTGTCATTTTCCTAAAATTAGCTAATCCCTTGAATTTAACAAACTCTTTAAGCTTTAACACTCGTTCATCTCCTCTTTCGCTGCGTTAATACTATCATTAAATATATCCAATCAACATTGCCGTTTCATGACAGCTTTGTTACAGTTGTGTGAACAAATCCTCATCATAAGTTCGGGGCATCCGGAAGCCCGTAAGAACTTCTCAAGACGCCCCGTTTTTTAAGTTGGAATTAAGGAAGTCTAAAACTCCGGCTCAATCAGACCATAATTTCCATCCTTGCGTCGATAAATCACATTTACCTCTTCCGATTCCGCATTCGAAAAAACAAAGAAGCTATGTCCTAACAGGTTCATTTGCATAATGGCCTCTTCAAGCGGCATCGGCTTAATAGCAAACTTCTTCGTGCGCACGATCTTCGGCTCTTCCTCGGCCGGTTGCTCCACCTGTCCGGGCAGAATATCTTTGATGGAAAGAGCCTTGTTTTTCTTAATGAAACGGGCTCTGTAGCGGTTTATCTGCTTTTCGAGCTTCTCGACAACCACATCAATACAGGAATACATATCCATCGATTCTTCCTCACCGCGCAATATATATCCGTTTATTGGCATCGTAACCTCGACACGGTGTCGTTCTTTCTCCACAACAAGAGTTACAATAGCTTCGGGGGAATTGTCGAAATACTTATCCAGCTTGCCTAAACGTTTTTCTACATAATCTTTCAAAGCGGAAGTGACTTGAGTGTTTTTACCCCTGATTTGAAACTTCATGCCATCCACTCCTCTCTAGTTTCTATATATAGTTATTCCCCCAAGCGCTAAAAAATCCTGCATTTGGGGTATAAAAATACCCCGGAATTAAATAATCTCCGGGGCAGCCGTAATCCTTCTATATATCATCAGGCCTTTTGGACTATTAAGGTTTAACTACGTTTGCCGCTTGCAGTCCTTTGGGGCCTTCAACGATTTCAAATTCCACCGTGTCGCCTTCTTGTAAAGTTTTGAAACCCTCTTGCACAATCGCTGAAAAGTGGACAAAGACGTCTGCTCCGCCTTCTCTTTCGATAAAACCGTAACCCTTCTCCTTATTGAACCACTTTACTTTTCCTTGCATTTAAAACATTCCTCCTATAAATAAATACAGTGGAATTCCACCGTGTTGATTATAGCACCAGCTATATTTTTAGTCAAATTTTTCTAAATCCTTCTTACTATTGAATTGGTTAATAACTTGTCCGTTTGAGAGGTACACTCTTCTCTGAAAATTATGCAGATACAGCACTATACCCCTCGTCTCCTTTTTAGCTAAAACATGTGGATAATGTGTATAACTCTGTTGATAACTTTCATAATGAATGGTACAAGTGTGGATAAGCCTTATCCACACTTGTACTTTTTTCCCAATATATGTTATTTGAGGTATTCTAGAATATTTTATCCCTTTATGTCGATATACATATTTCCCTGACGTTTTATAGATATATATTTTCCGAAAAAATAACCAGATTATTCTTCTCTATTCTTAACCATTTTTTCATTTTGAATAATCTACCAAGACTCCCTCTGTTCCCTGCGACGGCTGATATAGTTTATGCGCTTTTTTTGTCTTCTGCAGCTTGGCCATTTGCGCCGCAGTCCCGCGAATGTGCCGGTGTAAATCCATTACATTAAGATTATCCTGTTCCTTGATCCTCGCCAACTGACGTGAAAGCAGGAAAAACGCTTCATCGAGACTCTGTGCTCCCGGCCCGGGAACCTCTGCTTTGATACGTACAAAATTAAACTTTTCAATATTCAGGGCTGCGCGGACTTCCTCTTTCAGCGAGGCCATTTCCATATTAGCATTCTCCAAAATTGCAATCAACTCTTGCCTCTGGTTAATCAACTCAAAAAGTCTGTCTGTATCAATGTCCTCACCTTGCAGGCATTCGCACTGTTTCATAGCCAGTTCGTAAATCTTTTCGTATAAGGCTATTTGTTCCTCATAACCCTGCGCCATCCGCATCAAGACAAGATTTAATATACTATCTTTCAATATCTACACCTTGCCTTCCTTTTTTGCTTTCGCTGCGGCCTCTGCCCAAGTTCTTCGCAAATCAGAGAGAAAATCAAGCACCTCGTCGATAATGACCGTATCCTTTTTAATGTTGGCCTCAACCAGACGCCGGTGCATATATTCATAGAGCGCGTATAGTTTATGCGCTACCTCATATTTCATATCGAGTGTGTCCATAAACTCTTCAATAATCTTCTCAGCCTTGATGATGAAAATATGGGCTTCCTCAGTTTCTTTATTCTGCATCGCTCTTTTGGCCTGGTGACAGAACTTGATTGCTCCGTCATACAGCATGATCAGGAGCTTGTCCTGCGGGGACGTATAGACTTGCTGCTGCTGGTATTGCAGGTATGGATTCGGTAATGCCATGACAATCAACCCCTTCTCAAATTATGTTATATTTTCGCCATTATTGGCTTTCCTGGCCAAACTGCTGCGCTAGCCAGGAACTTTGCTGGTTCATGCGATCGATGGCTTGCTCCATCGCTGTGAATTTTCTCCAATACATGTCTTCCGTTCTTATGAGGTAATCATTTATAGTGTCGATTTTCTTTGTATACTCAGTATTTTCTTTGTCCAAGAAGCTGATACTTCCATAATTCACGACAAAATCCACTAAAATAGAGCCGTTAACCTTCCGGTACAATTCGGCGTCATCACCGCAACCGGCTTTGTTAATAATCTGCTTCATGCCGACAGTCACGTTATCATAAAGACGCCTGATTAAACCGCTCTCACTTCTTTTTTGCGTAATTTCTCCGCTAGTCATCAGCGATTCGGATTTGATGTTTAAATTACCGCCGGGCTCTTTAAACATCAGTTCCATGACACTGTCAACATCTGTCTCAATCGCATTCAACAGCTTCGTTTCATCAATGACTAGTTTGCCTCCGCGAGAGCTGCTCGAATACCCTTCCGTTGTTATGCCGATGCTTGTCAACTGGTCATAAATACCCGTTACATCCGACACTTCCTGGTACATCCCGGATCTGAAATCCTGGTATAGTCTCTGCAGGACCGTATCATTTCTCAGCAAGCCGTTTTTAGCCTTATCTTCCCACTGGGTTATTTGCGCCTGTTCCATCCCGGCTTTTTGTTCATCGCTCAGCGGCAAATAATCGGAATACCGTACTTCACTCATCTCAGTCCCGATTTTTTCGAGGAGCTCATTATATGACTGCACAAAGCTAGTGATTTTTTCGTATACGGCGCTTGTATTTGTACCGACAGTGACTGTAGCATTTCCGGTAGCTTTAAGCGTAAAACTGATATTGTTGACCGTGAAGGTATTCGAACTCTGGACAATATTGCTGGCTGCGCCAAAGTCGAACAGTGCATCCTTTCCTGTGTAAGTAACACCTGCTGTTATGTCCTGGTAAACCTGACTCTCGTCGAGATACTTCATTTCCAGGAGGTTATCGGCGCCGGTGAGAAATTTCGCCCCTCCGGTGATAACGCTGTTGTCTGTTATGTTAACCGTATTTGCTGCTCCGGTCGCGGCCGTCTGCAGGAAAACCCGGTCAAGGTTGCTGTCATAGATGGCTGTCACGCCAATATTCGCGCTGTTGACCTGTTTGATGATGTCGTTTAGGCTGACCTCTGCCAGATTAGTCTCATTGACAGTGACCGTTCCTTTGTTTGTAGTAATCGTAAAATTGATCGTATCATTATTACTGATGCCAAATTGTGTCGCCAGGTTGCCGAGCCCGCCGGTCGAGATCGCTTCTCCGCTGGCTGCCGACCAATTCTCGGCAAGCTGCGTAACATTTATATGATAGGAACCCTTGACAGCATTGGAATACGCGGTAACGCCGGCAATATCCGTGTCGGAGATAACTGCGTTCTTCACCCAGTCCAGCCTGTTGACACCTGTGCTGACTATACCGCCGTTTGCTGATGCTGTTGCCAGTCCGAAATTCGTCTTTGTATTAATGACGAAATTTGCCAGGGCTCTGTTTATTTCATAGTAATTTTCCTGCCGCCACACCGTCAGCTGCTTTTGTTGCTCAACCTTTGTCAGCTTCAATTTTTCGGCCTTCATGAGGTCGCTGACTATCGAGTCTATATCCATTCCTGAGGCAAGCCCGCCTATGCGCATACTCATTTAAATACACCCCCGTTTCAAGCCTTTTCGTCGACTAAAATTCCGGCCATTTCCATCATCTTGGCTACCATGTCAAGAATCTTTTCCGGTGGTATTTCCCTGATGACCTCGTCATTCCTAACGACCTTAATCATGATCTCATGCGTCTTTTCATGGATGGAGAATTCTAGTCTCGTATCATAGAACTCAAATTTTTTGTTTGCTGTTTCAATTGCTTTGATAACTTCCTCGTCAGATGGTTTTGTGAGTTCTGCATTTCCTTGCTCAGTAGTTTCCGGGGCTTTTTCTTTTACCGGGCGTTTTACGCCCTCGAAATCATAATTGGCTTGAGAAATCTGGCCGGTTTGACTTGCGGTAAGAGTATTCGTCCCCTCTACTCGCATGGTAAACTCCCCCTAATCTATTGTGGGAAGAAAGGCCAACCGGAAAACCAGTTGGCCTTATTCCCCGTATTGTTAGTTATGACTATCTCAGCAATTGCAGGATGCCTTCCGGCTGCTGGTTGGCCTGAGCCAACATAGCCTGAGCAGCCTGACTCAGGATGTTCATCTTGGTGAATTCCATCATTTCCTTGGCCATGTCAACATCACGGATACGGGATTCGGCTGATGTCAAGTTCTCGGCTGCCGTACCCAGGTTGTTGATCGTGTGCTCCAAGCGGTTCTGGTAAGCGCCAAGCGTACTTCTTTGCGTAGACACGGTGGTAATGGCCGTGTTGATGGCATCAATAGCGGTGTTAGCCGCACTCTGGGTGCTGACCTCGATACCGGCCTTAGCTACAGCTCCAGTGGCCACAGCACCACCTGAAATAACGGCTGCAGTCGAGGAATCAGCCACAATCATGAAATTTTCGGTGCTGTCAGTGGCAAGTGTAGAAAAGGTAAAACTTGCCGTCATAGACTTACTCGAAGATGGATCTCCAACAACAGCAGAGGTTGATCCGTAATATACGGAAACTGCACTACCAATATCCGTAGTACCTTTTTGTAGCTGCAACGTGGCTTTAGCAGCATTTGCTGTTAAAGAATATGTGTCACCTACAATAAATTGTTCGTCTGCAGTTGCCGTCCCGACTGTCCATGCTATCCCGTCAAACGTAGCAACACCGGCAACAACGTTTGTTGTGGACCAATTGTTACCACCATCACTGGAATAAGAAATCGCTGTTATATCGTTTTCATCTTCAACAGCATCGACGGTTGCTACTCTAATCTGATATGCGGTATTCGAAGTCCCGGTAAAACCACTGTAGTTAACTGTTCCAACATCATTGTTATCACCAGATCCACCAGTTTTTTGTATGGCCACACCTTCGGCTGCGGCGGTCTTGACAACATCAATATTGTAATCACTTCCTGCTTCTAAGCCTCTTCCCATTGCGGAAACACCTGAAATATTAGTGTCGCCATCATCAAATGTACCCCCCAAGGCCGTTGTTGACCCTGCTACTCCTAACGAAAATGCATCCATGGCACTAATGGAAAGGGCCATGCTCTGGCTGGCGTTGGCGCCTATCTGGAAGGTCGTGGTCAAGCCGCCGGCCAGCAGGTTTTTGGTATTAAATTCAGTGGTGTTGGATATCCTTGTAAGCTCCTTGGCCAGCTCATCCACTTCCTGCTGAATAGCGTTTCTGTCAGCGGTAGCGTTGGTGTCGGAGGCTGACTGTACGGCCAGCTCCCTCATCCTCTGCAGGATGGAGTGAGTTTCGTTCAGAGCACCCTCAGCACTTTGTAGTAGGGATATGCCATCCTGGGCATTTCTCTCTGCCTGCTCTAGGCCTCTAATCTGGCCGCGCATCTTTTCTGAAATGGCCAGACCTGCGGCATCGTCGCCGGCTTTGTTAATCCTCATCCCTGAAGATAGTTTTTCCAGCGATCTGTTGCCGATGGTAGCATTGGCTGTTAACTGCCGATAGGTGTTTAAGGCCGCGATATTGTGGTTAATTCTCATGATTTTTTCCTCCCTGATTTTTAATTTTTTCTTCCTTGAACAAAGCAAAAATCATACTTGGGCCCAAGATGATTAATCCTTATATCCAATATATCGGAGATTACTGCGAAAAGTTTATAGTAAAAATGAAAAAAGACTCTTAAACAGAGTCTCAGGTACTAAATTATTATACTTTTCCTTTTTTGGCGTCTGGAACACCCTTTTTTAGGAATTTTTTCAGTTCTTCCTCGAGCTGTTTGCCGCTGCGATTTGAATGAGCTGCCTTCCGGTTCTCCTCGGTCACGGCGTCATAGATCTCCTTGCGTAAAATCTCGAGATTCTGCGGGGCTTTAATGCCAATGCGCACCTGCGTTGGGCTGATTTCGGTGATTACCAGCTCAATATCGCTGCCGAGCATAATACTTTCATTTATTTTCCTGGTCAGAACCAGCATCAGCAATCCCTCCCCGCTCATTACTGCGCAGTTCCTTGAGTATCGAGTGATTAATCGTGTATCTTCTATCCTGCAAAACTATTTGTTTGCCGCTTTTCTCTTGCACATTGATGACGAGCGGCGCCAGGAGATTTATCGTCATCTGCCGGATATCCTCAGGCAGCACGACGACTGAGAATACCACTACCTCGTCCGGGCTCTTGATTTTCAGTTCTTCCCTGTCTGCAGCGGAAAGCTCAAATTCATAACCTGGTTTAATCATAAAGGGGTTAACCACCGCAAAAGACAAATCCGGATCGTCCGCCGATTGCAGCCAGCAGATGGGTATATCCTTGTCCTCATTTTCAATTAAAAAAAACCGTTTCATCTCCGTAAAGGCTATCAGGCCGTTCTTGAAATTGATGACCTTGTCTTCCGGCAGCTCAACCTGACCAAAATTTCTGGTATCTATCAGCATGCCCGCCTACCTCCTTTTGTCTTCTTAGGTTACCTCAAAAAATCCGCCAAGGACGGTACAATTATCTTAGAGCCCACCGAGAGCGACGCCTCGTAGATATTCTCCTGATTTTGCATTTCAATGATGACCTCAGCCGGATCGACCCCATCCACCTTGGACTGCAGATTCTTGAAATTAATCTCCTGTTCCTCAAGCCGGTTGAGCGTCATCTCAAGGCGGTTGACCCGGGCGCCGGTCTGTGCGCGGCAGGAGAGAACCTGCTCTATATTTTCCTTGAGCAAATCCACATCGGTCCCGCCCAGCGAGACTATATCGTCATTTTCCATATGCGTGACAATGCCCCCAAGCACGCCGAGCAGGTCTTTGTCCTTAAAAGCCTCCTGGGCGGTAATGTTCACCGGCATAACTATCCCTTTGCCGATCTCATATCTGATCTGATCCGCGTTATCGCTCCACGGCGGAATGTTTGCGTCATCATAAGGCTGAACAGTGGTGTTCGTGCCGGCAAAGATATATTTATCGCCGTGGCTGGTATTGGCGATGCTTTTCACTTCCTCGATTATCTGGAGAACTTCCTCCTTGAGGGCCTGGCGATCCCCGTTTGACATCGACCCGTTGGCCCCGTAAACAGTCAGCTCATAAACCCGGTTGAGCGCACTATCGAGCGAACCTAAAACCGTGTCGGAGGTTTCGAGAAGACCGACGGCATCCTGGACATTCTCCTGGAACTGCTGGTTCTCGCGAAGACGCGACGACAGCCGCAGGCTTTCGACAATGCCGACCGGGTCGTCGGAGGGTTTGCTGATCCTTTTCCCGCTCGCCAGCTGGTTTTGTGTCTTTTCCATGTTGCGAATGTTCAGTGCAAGATTTCTCTTGAGGTTGTTTATGAGTATATTATTGGTGACTCGCATGTTCTTTCCCCTCCTAAAATACTACCGGCAGTCCTACCTTCCCGCCGTACCGAGACGGTTGACAAGCAGGTCGAGCATTTCATCCATGACGTTGATCATCCTGGCTGCCGCCGTATAAGCATGCTGGTATTTGATCATATTGGCCATCTCTTCATCAAGGGAAACCCCGGAGATAGCCTCGCGCTTGTTTTCAATCTGGTTAGTCAGGAGAGACTGGTTATCCCTGACGCGTTCAGCCTCAAGGCTGTCGACACCCAACTGCGCGACCATCAAACGGTAATAATCATCAAACGTTGCCGTGTCGGTATTAAGAACGAGCTTATTTTTCAACTGCGCGATGGCAAGCGCATTGCTGCCGTCTCCCTGGTTAGCAGATAACCCGGCGGTTATCAAAGTGACGTCATCGATGATATCCTGATTAACCCGGATATTGCCGGCGGTAAAAGGCAAGCCGCTGCCGTCGGTTACAAAGAAGTCCACGCCCGCTCCGCCGCTTAAGTCCATACCGGCCGCATGCACAACGTTAACCTCTTCGGCGATGGTTGCAGCCAGCTCCGAGATCTTGTCCTTCAACCCTACAACTACGGTGTCCCGCAAGTCGAGATAGCCTTTTAATTCTCCGCTTTTTAAGTTCACATCACCCTGAACGACCCCGGTCAGTGGCTCTATCCACTCAAGTTTGGCCGCCGTAGGGTCAAACTGGTCATCCGTAAACCTAATTTCGCCTATATTAGTCCTGTTCACGAGGCTTTTGCCTCCGATGGTAACATTGATGCTGCCAAACTGATCCTCGACAACCTGAATATCCACTGTTTTCGAGAGCTGTTCAACGAGCAGATCCCGCTTGTCGCGCAAGTCATTGGCTGTTGAACCGTCTGCCTCCGCTCTCATAATCTGATAATTTAAGTCCTTGAGCTGCCGGGCAATAGAATTTATCTCCTCAACCTTAACAGCAATCCCCCTGTTGAGGTCAACCTGCAGATCATCGAACTGCGTTTCTATGTGGTTAAAGGCATCCGTCAGCGCAAGCCCTCTTTGCATTACAGTCGCACGCACCGCCATGCTCTCCGGGTCTTTTGACAACTGCTGCCAGGACTCCCAATATTCATCAAGGACAGTCCGCAGCCCGGATTCAGAAGGCTCGTTGATAATGACCTCGAGCTTGCCTAAGATATCTGCTTTTACCTCCCATTCACCAAGGGACTTGTTTTCGGTACGCATCTGGACATCGAGAAATTCATCCCTGATTCTCCTGATCTCGGCAATATCTACACCGGTGCCAACGTACCCCTCGTACATTTTCACAGGCAAGGTGGTCTCCATAACGACATCCTGCCTTGTATAGCCCTGAGTATTGGCATTGGCGATATTATGACTCGTCACATCCAGAGCCTTTTGCTGTGCCTGCAGCCCCTTCACCGCTATATTGAGGCCAAAAAAGGTTGATCCCATAATCATACTCTCCTATCGAGCAATAAACTTTTCTTTTCACCTATCATGCCCTCATCGGCTGAATAGGTTATTTTTTTATCCTGAGTGATTGCTTCAATTGTATAATTCAGGATACGCAGCGACTGTTGAATCAGGCTCATGTTTTCGCGATTGATTTTGTCGAGCTCACCGAGCGCTTCAACCATCTCACGATGAATGCCTTCCATTCTTTCTTTGACCTCTGCCGGGGCAGCCTGAAAGACCTCGGTTATCGTGGCGTTTGTCTCAAGTCCGTTTGACGTTATTAGTTCATTAGTGTAATGAAAACGTTCATCCTCTAGGCGGCCAGCCTGAAAAATAAGCGCTTCCTCGCGTTTTGTTAAAGAATCAAGGGCCTCAAGAGAACCCTTGACCAGTTCGGTTTGTTTCTCTTTACTGATGGAGAGAAGATCTTCATAAATGACCTTTTGTCCTTCGAGCAGCGTCAACACGCTGTCATAAGCGGTACCCATAACAGCACTCCCTTTTATCCATATCCGAGCATTAAGCTAGACCTTCTTATCAAAGATACTCTCCTGCCAAATTTTTTCAGCAACATCCTGGTTACTGACGTGGTAATTGCCGTTTCTCACGGTCTCGCTGATTTTCTCTATTTTCTTCTCATTATTCTCAGGAAAATCGCGCACAGCCTGAAACGCAGAGCTCCATAACCTGGCCTCCGCAGATAAATTTATCCTGTCTTCATCCTGTTTTTGTTTTGCTTTTTCGGCTGCAACGGCTTTTTGTTGTTGATTATAGGCCTTTTGTACCCCAGAAATATTCTGGTTTTCAATGCGCATCAGAAATACACCTCTCCTGCAAAAGCTCTCTTAACATTACTTCGTACCGTCAGCGCAATTTCTTAATCATGATATAGCCGGATATTGTCTCATTTTTGCGCAATAGCTCTCATTCGCTCATGATATCAGCCTATACTATCTCCCTCTGTCCCGCCAGTGGTCGGCCGTATACATACGCGGCCCCTGCTTTTGCTGTTCATCAATGACTTTTTTGTTCTCTTCCTGAATACTTTTTTTCAACCCGGAGGAAAGCTTATCGGAACAGGGCTTGCAAAGGCGCCCCTGCGAAATCAGGACGCCGCAAATTTCACAATTAATTTGAACAAGGCCCTTTTCAATCCCCATTGAAATCCGACCGTCTCGTACATAGCGCATAACCGCATCTTCACTGATTCCGGTATTTTCAGCAACTGTCATAATGTCGGAGCCAGGATGGTTAGCCAAAAAAGCGCGTACACCCCTGAACACTTCATCGTCCTTCTTCTGGCAGGCAGGACAAAGATTTGTCCGAATATATGTGAATATTTTCCCACATTCAGGACAGTTTCGTATTTCCATGATAAATCACCCCAATCCAACTATTGCCTTTATTCTGCAATAATCTTGTTTCTTCCTGCAATTATTCGAAAATTATTTTGCTCTGCAGAACTTGCTTTTCGGAAGGGACACCGGCAGCCCACGTGAAAGCAATAATGCTGCCGGCCTTGCAGCTTTGCAGCGCCTCGGCGCAAGCAGTTAACGTGGCCCCGGTTGTGATAATATCGTCGATTAGTATTACGCTTTTTCCGGCAATTTTGTCACTTTGTGTCCGCTCCACTGCAAAGGCCCCTTTGATATTGCAAATTCGCTCCCTTTTCCCGAGCCGGGCCTGGTTGGCGTTATAATGCACGCGCTTCAGGATTGCTTCTTCACAGCAAAGCCCAAGCTGTCCGGCAATCTCACGGGCCAGCAGACTGCTCTGATTAAAACCGCGCTCCGCCTCCCGGACGGGATGCAGCGGAACCGGAATAAGCACGGAGCTTTTCCGGGCCAGCCCTGCCGCTTTGATTTTTCGGGCTATTAAATAGCCGAGGGGCTTAACCAGTTCCGCACGGCCCGAATATTTTAGCTCGGCGATCATCTCGCGATAAATCCCCTCATACGGCACGATACTGACAACCTTATCGAGCGGCCCAACACTGCGTGCCCGTCCTAATTGGAGTATTTTCGCACAACAGCTGTCACAAACGCCCCTGACCTTTTGCTCGCCGATTTTCCGCCAGCAAAAATAACACAGATGGCTGCCGGGAAAAACCAGCTCCAGCAGCGCATCCCAGTAATTCCGCCAAACCATATCTCCCGCGCTCCTTTTTTATGAACCAAAAAAACAGTTGAGGATTTTTACCCCAACTGTTTCTTTTTTAGATGTGTGCCAACTGTTCATAGAGGAAGTCATTTAATACCTTGATGTAAGTTCCCTTCATACCGAGCGATCTGGCGTCTATGACGCCTGCGCTTTCGAGTTTTCGCAGCGCATTGACAATGACTGAGCGGGTCAGCTTGTACTCCTCAGCCAGTTTGCTCGCGACCAGAAAACCCTCGCTCCCCTCAATCTCGTTGAAAATGTACTTAACTGCCTCTAATTCCGAATAGGACAGGACCTCGAGGGCAAGCTGCACAACAGTTTTCTTGCGAGCTTCGTTTTCGAGACGTTCACTAGCAGTTTTGAGAATCTGCATCCCTGCTACACTAGCGCCATATTCGGCCAGTATTGTTTCGGCCGGTGTATACGGCGAGTCTTCCCTCGTATAAACGACCGTCCCCATCCTCTCACCGCTGGCAATAACAGGTACAATAATGCAGTAAAAAGATGTGTCTTGCGGGATGAGGTTTACCTCGGTGTGTGTAAACCCAAACAACCATTGCTGTGTGCTTTCGGAAAACTGACCGTTCTTCATTTCATCGGCCTCAAACAAACCACCCCGGATAGAACTGATCTCACTTTTGCCTAAGAGCTTGCCTTTTTTGCCAACCATATAAACACTTGATGCAAGCATGCGCAGCAATTCCTCGGCGATCGCATTAAATTCCAGGGCTTGCCCTGCCGACTTCTGGAGTAATTGATGCAGGACTCTGGTTTTTTCTAACAACAACTGCATTTCCACTAATTTAATTCCTCCTTTATTAATGTTGTTGTTAGTAGTATTGCCACCATTTACTATTATATACTTATATTGTAAATTTTTGCAATAGAATTGATTTCAATCTACTCTCAAGACCATACCTTCTTTTAGCTCATACTCTGCGAGAAACCCTGCCGCCATCTCTAAGACCTGGCAGCAGCCTGAAACCCTCGGACTCTTTTTCCACGGTTTCATGTCTGCAATTGATTTGATAATCTGACCTTGATTATTTAAAAATATTACATCTATATCGATTGACATGAAACAGGTATGGATTTGTTTACACGGTGTGAGCAGAAGCCCTTTGCCCGGTTCCAGTTTTCGTTGGCCTAGAAGACCAACTAATCGCGAAAGATACGTCCCGGCAACTCGGATATCCCCTGCAATCAACCGGTTATCTTTATACACTTGAGCTTGCAAAATTATTTCCCCCCGAAAAACATAGTATATATTTGTATGGTAGCCGGCCCGAGCAAAACAATAAATATGCTCGGGAAAATAAAGAATACTAACGGGATAAGCATTTTGATCGGAGCCTTCATGGCTCTTTCCTCTACGCGCTGACGGCGCTTTTGGCGGACCTGCTCTGCCTGTACGCGGATGACCTTGCTTACCGACACTCCTAACTGATCAGCCTGAATCATCGAACCAACAAAGGCCTGGAGGTCTTCGACACCGGTCCGCTCACCTAAATCACGCAAAGCCTGTCGCCGTGATTTACCGACCTGCATTTCCTGCAGAGTTTTACGCAGCTCTCCGACGAGCTGCCCTTCTCCTTTCTCAATGACCCTCATGAGTGCGGCATCAAAGCCCAGTCCAGCTTCAATGCTGACTGTAAGCAAATCCAAAATGTCCGGGAGTTCCTTTTGGATTAACAATTGCCTTTTTCTGCCGCGCATCGATAAGTATGATTTGCCTAGCAAGATTCCTATAATAGCACCTATGGCAGTAATACTTACCTGCATAAGGATACCCCCTCTTAACAAGGCCCCCAGACCAGCGCCTGCTAAGGCCAGCAAAAAAATGAGACTATAATGAATTGCCTGGAATTCTTGAGCCTGCAAATTCCCGGGGTTGCCGGCAAATTGCAGCGCCTGGTCCAGTCTGCCCCGGCCTTTAGTCGGCATTAACCGATCCGTGTGATGTGCCACTTGCTTTAAGAGCGGCCGTACGACCCTTTCAGAAAAGGGCTTGCTCAAGACGTCTTCTTCCCTTTTAACACCAGACTGTCTTGCCGTGGCTCTTTTCAGGCGCTTCAAAAGTTCGGCTCTATCCCGGTTAAGATAATAGAGGGCTGCATAAGCCAAAAAATATGTGAAAAGAAATGTAAACAAAAGGATGTACGCCATTTTTATCTCCTTCATAATCTATATCAGATCTCTATCGAGATTATTTTCTTGATGATCAGAATGCCTATCAGCTCGCTGATAGCACCGGCTCCGAGCATTGCCAGCCCGACAGGCGTACTGAATAAAGGCCTCATATACCCTGGATTTATCATAAAAAGCAAAAGAATCAACGCAGGAGCAATCAATCCTATCACCAGACCTGAGATTCTTCCCTGTGCCGTCAGGGTTTTAATCTCTCCCTGAATGCGTACCCGTTCGCGGATTGTATGAGAGATGTTATCGAGAATCTCCGCAAGGTTTCCGCCTATCTGCCGCTGAATCAAGACTGCCGTAATGATAAGCTCCAGATCATCACTGGCCATTCTCTTGCCAAGGTTATGCAGCGCATCCTCGGTTGTAGTACCTAGGTTTATCTCGCGAAACGTCCTCGCAAACTCTTTGCCAATCGGTTTAGGCATTTCGCGGCTGACCAATTCAACGGCCTGCATGAAACTGTAGCCTGCCCGCAACGAATTGGACATGATCGATAGTGAATCAATTAATTGATAATTAAACATCTTAAGTTTTTTTTGCTGGGCAATGCTGACAACTATCTGAGGTAAGATTGCGCCTAAAACATAGACGAGCAAGCTAAAAGCCAGTTGGTTTGTCAAAAGCACTACTAAGGACCCTGGTACAACGGCAGCTATTATCCTGAGCATCAAATATTCCTCGCCGCGCAGCGGGATGTCCGCTTTGATCAACTCATTTTCCAGTCGCTTCGTTACTCCCTCGCCGGCAAAAATTTTCCCGGTGTTATGCAAGATTTTCTTAATATCAACCTGTCCCCGGCCTTGTCCATCCTTATCTTTGGTGGTTTTGCTGTTTTGGGCAGTGATTCCTTTTAACCGGTCGTACACCTGGCGCCTATCTTTGGTTATGACCCTTTCTATCGCCAGGAGTGCACAAACCATTGCGAAAGAGCCGGTGATACTGGCTGCAAGAATGCTCATCTTTCACACCCCTTGAATCATACTAAGAATATATCCTCCGGTAGGACAACCCCGGCTACTTTCAGTTTATCGAGGAATTTCGGACGGACACCGGTAGGTTTGTGCTGCCCGGCCAGCTTATTCCGATCATCGACGCCGCTTGATTCATAGCGAAAAATATCCTGCAGTGTGATGATGTCTCCCTCCATGCCGAGAACCTCGGTCAGATGTGTTATCTTTCTGCTCCCGTCCTGAAGGCGAGCCTGCTGCACAATCAGATCGAAGGCTGAGGACACCTGCTCACGAATAGCCCGAACCGGTAAATCCATGCCGGCCATCAGCACCATAGTCTCGAGACGCGAAAGAATATCCCGCGGCGAGTTAGCATGGCCTGTGGTTAGAGAACCGTCATGCCCTGTATTCATAGCCTGGAGCATATCAAGCGCTTCGCCGGAGCGAACCTCTCCGACGATGATCCGTTCCGGTCTCATGCGCAGTGAGTTTCTGACCAGGTCTCTGATGGAGATAGCTCCTTTGCCCTCAATATTCGGCGGTCTGCTTTCGAGCGTGATGACATGTTCCTGACACAACTGAAGCTCGGCCGCGTCCTCTATGGTCACAATACGTTCATTCTCGGGGATAAAAGATGAAATAACATTTAATGTGCTGGTTTTTCCGCTGCCTGTACCTCCGGAAATAATCATATTTAAGCGGGCTTTGACGCACCCTTCCAAAAATTTTGCCATCTTCGGCGTCAGGGTCCCAAAACGGATGAGGTCATGTATCGTCAGCGGATCACGCGAGAATTTACGGATAGTGATGACCGGACCAACTAAAGAAAGGGGCGGAATGATAGCATTGACCCTGGAACCGTCAGGCAGCCTGGCGTCCACCATAGGCATGGATTCATCAATCCGCCGCCCCAGAGGAGAGACAATCTTATCGATGATATGCATGACGTGCTCGTTATCGCGAAAATTGCTTACTACTCTTTCGAGTTTACCGGCGCGCTCCACGTATATCTGCTCAGGGCCGTTGACCATAATCTCCGAAATGCCCTCGTCCCTGATATAGGGCTCTAACGGGCCAAAGCCGGTAACCTCATCAATAACATCTGCAACAATTTTCTGCCTTTCCGCACGCGGTAAACCGGCTGCCTCCCTGTCGACTATCTCATTGACGAGCTCTTCGATTCTTAAACTCAGTTCGTCGCCGGCTACAACGGGGTTTGCCTGCTTTTTCTTAAGCTTCAGCTCATTATCTAGGGCTTTAATGACCTCCTGATGGGCTTTAATTTTCAAATCTCGGTAAGGGTCAGCCGAGGACTGGGATTTTTTATGATCGTGCTTTGCAGAAATCTCTTTGGCATCCTTTTCTTTTTCCAACCTTCTTAATAACGACATAGCTGTTCCCCCCAAGTTTCTATCTTATGAAACTATTGGAAAATTCGTTTGAAAAACGGTTTTTTACGACTTTCTATTAAATCTTTTTGATAGCCGAGGTCTTTTATAACCATATCGCCCAAGTCCTTGACAGCAAGACTGACCTTGGCGGAAGGATTAGTTAGCACAAAGGGTACTCCTTTATTTAACGCAGACACGACGAGCTTGCCATCACTTGGGATATGAGCGGCTATCAAAAAACCCAGCGTGTCCTCGGCATCATAAATACGTATCCCCATATCATCAGAAGCCCTGTTCAAAACAAGCTTAGTCTTACCGCGCTGGTGCAGAGAATCAAGCAGCTCCAGACTTAGCTTGACATTTTTTATGGTCGCCATATCCATTGATAAGACTAGAAGAATCTGAGTGGAAAGATCGATAGCGCTCAGATTTGTTTCATTAAACGTTGGCGGTGTATCAATGATTATATACTCATAGTAGAGCTTTAATTGATTGATGATCGCTTCTACGTGCCGTGGCATGATCAGCTCGGCGTATTCCGGACGCCCTGGAGCAGGAAGCACTCTGGTTCCTGAAATGTGCGGTATAAGATAGCTTTCGATCAGGCTGATGTCAAGCTCATTTCCTTCTTGGGACAGTTCGGAAATAGTCCTTCTAGGCGAAAGATTCAGAAAAATTGATACATCTCCAAACTGTAGATCCAGATCAATTAATGCGACCTTTTTTTTGCTTTTTGCCAGAAGCATGGCCAGGTTAACGGCTATTGTAGTCTTGCCGACCCCTCCCTTGGTTCCGAAAACAGTGACAACCTGCGATTTGAACCTGGCATCCTTTTCTTTCCCCTCCAAGTTGTTCCTTTTGTTCTCAAGCTCATAAACATGACGAATAGTGCTCAATAAATCTTCCGCCTTAAAGGGTTTGACTAGATAATCCCTTGCTCCGGCCAGCATAGCCCGCCGTAGATACTCCTGCTCACCCTGCATGCTGATGATTACGACCGCACACCTCGGGAACCGGAGAGATATTTTCTCTGCAGTCGTAAAGTTGTCGAGTCTGGGCATATATACATCCATGAGGATAATATCGGGCAGCAGTTTTCCAACTACCTCAATAGCTTCCTGGTCATCTGCGCAGTCACCGACAATCTCAATCCCCTCGAAAGTGGCAAGTATATTTTGTAAATTTATCCGCGACTCTGCTTCATCATTAATAATTAATACACGGATTTTCTCCAATCTCATCATCCCCTATTGAAGTATATCTGCCGGTTTGAGCGGCTGAGTAGAAACCGTACCACTGTCAAGAGGAGAACGCAGCATCAGCCTGACTGAGCCCTTTTGACTGGCCAACAGCAGCGGTCTGGACTGTTCCACCGTAACTGCAAGCGTAATGTTCTTGGCATCGGACTGGCCGGCGGAATCCATATTTTTGCCGACAGCTAATACTGAGATATTCTGTAGAACAATGAACGAATAGGGCGTTTCCTTTTGGGTATTTAAGTCTACTATACTTAATACGGCTGCAATATCGACACAATCACCCGGTTTTATCAGGCCGGCTATACCGCTGATTTCATCTATAGCCACGGTCATAGCCCTTTGTCCGTCAGGAATTGTGTAAGCCAGCCCCTCCTTAGTCTCGCCCCATTTAGCTGTTTTCACTGTTAAAAGCTGTTCACCTTTTGCTAGCTGCACAGTAACCACTCTGCCAACGGCATCCTCTATTTTCCGAAAAGCCAGCGGATGAATGTATTCTTCCGGCAGCTCCTTTATTTGCAGCATCTCCGGCGTCAAAACAGTTTTCGTGTGGATGTCTCCGGTAGTAACAACGACCTTGCTAAGCTCAACGTTAGTTACCTTTTTTTCAATCCCGGTCAGATAGCCATAGATCAGATAACAAGTAATCACTCCAAAAATAATAGCCAACAGGACCATGTTTCTGTTCTTCAAGCAGTGTCCCTCCTATCTAAACTCACTCTATCAGTCTTGGCACGTACATACCGGTATCGGGGGCATCAGGCGAGCTTTCTCCTGGCACAGTCGAATAGACAAACTTACCGATAATATTATTATCGTTGCCCATCCCGGTAACAGCTTCTACGAAAAAAGCCGCAAAACCAACTACCTGAACCTGTTTGTCGGCATATGGCCTGATTATCGGGATAGTAACCAGCCGTGCGCAATCGGGAGCATAGCTCTCCGGCGTACAGGCTGGTGAATGCGTACACCGGCCAATCCGGTAATTGACGCCTTCGTAGGTATTGCCGGAGATATTTCCTGTCTGGATATTAAGAATATTTCCTATCTGCGTTATCTCCTCAAAGCCATACTTTAAATCCTCAACATACAGCTTAGCCCCTGGTCCCTGCAAGGCCAAAATCCCGAGGAAACCGGAATGGTACTCTCCCTCGGGATCATCACCGGCAGCATATTTAAGATAATAATTTTCCCCAAAAATCAGGTTTTGCTCTGTTAATCCCAGCGGCACAACACCCCGAACGCCGGTTAGCGGCTCAGCCCTTGCAGCTGCATGAGCCTGTGCAGTACTGGTATTTAAGCCTAACACACGTGCAAATAAAAGATTAATCGTATGTTCGGCGTGGACCTCAATCCGCCGTTTATCTTCAGAAACTATCACCTGAACATTCTCGACATTATTACGAGCGGCATAATCACCGGCAATTACGATGGCCTTATCTCTATCGGCCGGCAAGGCCTGTACGCCTGCCAGAGCGGCAGCATCAGCGGCATTGGCAACTACTGCCTTGTTAAATAAAACCAACCCGGTATCGGTCACGAGTGCGACCGAACCCAGGAGAACTGTCAAACATAAGGCAAAAAAAATCTGCGCAGAGCCACGCTCCCCCACGTTTATCCCCCCAATTAAAGCCCTTTTCTTATTCAACCCGCATCACGCAAGTGGAATCAACAATCACAGTCTCTCCGATAAGTGTTGAGATAAAAGGAGCTACAACCATGACCGGGTAGCTGACATTCACCTGGATATCCCCGCCCCTGACCCGGCTGCTCTCAACCGGTGTTATCGTCACCGCAACCAACGACGAATCGAGCATACCTGATGAATTTGTAACCCTCGTTATTATCGCGCTGTCGCTGGCCCCGATAGCCCCTAACCGCGCTCCCTCTCTGGCGCCATTGTTCACGGTTAATTCCGCACCAAATATCCGTCCGAACTCTATGATGCCAAAGAGAAGCAGCAATAACATCGGTATGATCAGAGCAAATTCCACCAGGGCTTGCCCCTTGTTTGTTTTTAATATTCTTTTTATTTGGCTGTCATGAGTATTAAGCATAGTATTCTTAATCATTTATATCACCAGATAGGTTGTCATTGCCCCTAAAGCAATGGCTAGTCCATAGGGAATACTGGTGCCTTCATCCTCCGGGGGTAATGCTGTTTTCGCGTCCCCAAAACCAAAAATTGTAATTGTCTGAACAGCGCTGCCGATATTACCGACAGCTTGACTGAGTTTCCTCCTGTATAATAGTACACATACGGACATCAAACCGCCGATCATGGCTGCAGCCAGGAAACAATAAAAAACAAAGACCGGACCCCTGATCGCGCCGATAACGCCGAGCAGCTTGACATCGCCGGCGCCCATTCCCCCTAACAAAAAAGGAACAAACAAAAAGACCAAACCAAGAATAAGTCCCTGCCCCCACGAAAAAAGGCCAGTCAAGCCGGAAACCCACAGCTGATTTATTAGTGCAAGGATTAGTGCCGGAAACAAAACAATATTATAAATCTTGCGATATTTTAAATCGGTATAACCAGAAACCGTTATGACCGAAAACAGCAGCAACTCCGAGCCTGACAAATGGACCACCCTCCTCTGCTCCATTTCTTAGAAAGGTTGGCCCTACTTAAAGAATCCCTTAAGTAGGGCGCATCAGCATCGCTTAAAGCCCAGACATTATTTATTCAGGCACTACTAATTCGTTTCCTACACCAGTGAAGAGGGCTAGCAACTTAGTAGCAAGCCCTGATAAACCAGCCGCTACCACAAGAGCTACTAAAGCTAAAATAAGTCCGTATTCAGCCATGCCTTGACCCTTTTCTTCCGTTAAGAAGCTTTTCATAAATGCTAACATTATCATCTTCTCCTTTCGATATTTATATTAAATGCGATATCTCCGTCTAGTTTAAATACTACAAAAAGTTCATCATTTGCACCATCAGTCGTTCATCTTATTTATTTTAGTATATTAGTCCTAAATTGTTACACCATTTTAGGCCCAGAAAATAAGACTTGCATCCCCTGGATCAAGTCTCTTTTCTCCTGGTATTATTGATTTTTACCTCTTTATTTTTATTGAAATAAGCTTCTTATGGTCCTACATAATTCCACAAAATTCTTTTGACCGCGCACGTCAATCAATTGAATCCGATCGTCATCAAGGCTCCCTGAAGTATAAAACTGCACATTTTTATCTCTGATCAGGTGAAAATCAAACAGCATTTTTGCCGCCAATCTTTGCACTATCGCGTTGGTGTTATCATCCGAGTCCTCTACTAATAGCAGTACACGTTCGGGAGCTGATAGCAGGCGGATTCTTAAAACCAGATACCTTATGATACCTTCGATAAAAGCCTCCTGTCCCTCGATGGCTATACACAAAACAGGCCGTTCTTCCACCTTTACGGCCTGCTTAACTCGATAAATCCCACAGATAGCTAGTAACAGAACAAAAAGACCGAGTATATATTCGCCCATGTTCTTCTCCCCCGCAGCACAGTTATTCCTGTTATTAATATATATGCGCGAAAGAAAAGAGTGTTCAGTTTAAAGCTCGACGAGCCGGTGCTTAATAGCAAACAGCAACGCCTGTGTTCTGTCGTCGACCTGAAGTTTTCTAAAGATATTCGTGATATGATTCTTTACTGTTTTCTCACTGATAGTAAGACTTTTTGCAATCTCCTTATTACTTAACCCCTTGGAGATCTGTTTTAGTACATCCATCTCCCGCTCGGTTAAAGTCTGCCAATCTTCTCTCACACGGCGATTGTTGCTCATTCTCGATATTTCACCAAAGATTTTATTCGTGATGCTGGGATCGATTACAGATTGCCCCTTAGCTACTGTTTTAATCGATTCAATCAATTTGCTCGGAGAAATATCTTTTAACACATAGCCGGAAACACCGGCTCTCACAAGTTCAAAGACATATTCTTCTTCTTCATGGATTGTCAGGGCAATAATCCCTACATTCGGCATTTCCCTCTTGATGACTCTGGTCGCTTCAATTCCATTTGTGCCGGGCATATTAATATCCATCAAAATAACGTCTGGTCTTAATCTGCGCACCAGATTTATAGCCCCCTGCCCGTCACCGGCTTCGTCAATTACAACTATCTCCTTATCAAACTCCAGTACCTTGCGTAACCCTTCCCTCACCAACGGGTGATCATCAACAATAATAACCTTAATTTTATCCTGAAACATATACCACTCACTCCTTCATCAGTCCAGCGGAAGGATAGCCAGAATCTCTGTCCCTTTACCTACCTGTGACTTAATTGTCATTTGTCCTCCGATAATATCAAGTCTTTCTTTCATACCTACGAGACCATAGCTTTCCGCTCTCGGTTCCTGAATGTATTCCTCATATTCAAACCCCACGCCGTCATCGGAAACTTGAACGGTAATATATTTCTCATCCATCTCCAAGCGAACGACAATTTTATTAGCATGGGCATGTTTTATAGTGTTTTGAACGGCCTCTTGTACTACCCGGTAAATCGCTATTTCATAAAGAGGATTTAACCTCCTTTTTTGTTCGTTGCAAATAACCTCAATTGGTATGCGGTACCTGTCTTTTAGGGTCTCCAAATATCTTAGGAGAGCCGGTATCAAACCCAAATCATCAAGCGCCATCGGCCGTAAATCAAAGATTATTCTGCGTACATCCTGCAAACTGTGCCTAACAATATTTCGTAGTTCGCGCAGCTCCATGCGCGCTGCCTCCTGGTCGGAATCCATGAGCTGCTCACAGATTTCTGTCCGCAGGACTACATTTGCCATTGATTGCGCAGGCCCATCATGTATTTCTCGTGCCACCCTCTTTCTTTCTTCTTCCTGGGCTTGAATGATTTTCGGAGCGAAATAGCGTTTCTGGTTTACGACCGCAAGCTGGTTGTTGAGTTTTTTCAAGTTGCCGCCTAAATAGTCCAGCACAACACTAACCTGTGTCATGAGACTTTCTGCTTTTTCGACGGTGTTTTGCATCTTGCGGAGCGTTCTCTCCAACTCGTTTCTTCTAAGCTTTAGTTGATTTTCGCGTTCACGCAAGGTACCTAATTCTACCTGTAATTCGCGGGCTTTTTCATACGCATCACGCATCTCTTCTTCTGAATATTTTTGATAATTGCGACTAACCTCCATCAAGCGGCGACGTGCAATTTTCTCGAGTTGTTCCAGGCTATCCGTTTTATCTATTGTCGCAACAACCTGCCCCTGGATGCTCAGCAACTCTTTTTTGACGCGGTCGCCTTCTGAACGTGCATTATCAGCTATATCATATATTTGCTCTTTACTTTTTTCAATCACTTTTAATGTTTCGACAAACACTTTTTCTAAATTGGGCATATTCTGTATATTCCCCCATCGTTTTTGTATACTCTATTATTCTGTATATGACCGCATATCTCCTGCAAAAGCGGAGAGAATAATAAATCGAAGGCTATCTGAAAAATGAAGGAGTTTGAGAACATGAAGGAGTTAAATTGTTGTTCCTGCTGCGGTCAGTCTTTTGACCTCATTGATGAAGACGTCAGTGAAGATAAAAGCGTTTCCTGGCCAGGTCTCGGCGATATTTGCCCCAGCTGTTATCAGGACATGCTTGAAATCGACAGTGAAAGCTGGTATTAATAAAAAAAGAATGCCAGAAAAACCACCCGCAAAAAATATTTTACGGGTGGTTTGCTTTTTCGTTATTCTGCTATATTCTTGTTCTGATATTTTTTTGTTCTGATATTCTCAAAAGGCTTAGAGTGGATATACCTTTGTCCCAGACGCAGCCTCATTTTCCTGAGCCAGCTTAAAATCGACATTGGTTTTCGCAGCATAGCGCTCCTCGAGGAATTGTTTAGCCACCTGCGGGAAAATCGCGTAGGAAAGCACGTCCTCTTCCTTCTGGAGGTAGATGCCGATTTCCTTCCTGGCCTGTGCAAGCTGCGGCTCGAGTTCATCGGCCGGACGGCCGG